>NC_013522.1:308079-616158 GCF_000024905.1 Thermanaerovibrio acidaminovorans DSM 6589 | reverse complement strand
GTGTCTCGTGATGGACATGTCAAAGGTCATCGAACGGTACCAGGAGATAGACCGTGAGATGGGCTTCGCAAAGTGCTACTACGCCGTGAAGGCAAACCCTCACGACGAGATCATCCGGGAGCTGTCCAAACGGGGCAGTTGCTTCGACGTGGCGTCCATATACGAGCTTGACCAGCTACTCCGGCTGGGTGTGGAGCCGGAGCGGATAAGCTACGGCAACACCATAAAGAAGGCCCGGGACGTGGCATACGCCTACTCCAAGGGGGTCCGGGTCTTCGCCACCGACTGCGAGTCGGACCTGCGGAAGATAGCGGAGAACGCCCCGGGATCCAAGGTCTTCTACCGGATACTCTCGGACTGTAGCGGCGCCGATTGGCCCCTGTCCAGGAAGTTCGGCACCCACCCGGACTCCATATACAGGCTCATAGGCCTCTCCACCCGGCTACCGGTGGAGCCCTACGGGCTCTCCTTCCACGTGGGGTCCCAGCAGAGGGACATCGGCCAGTGGGGGTTCCTGATCTCCACCTGCAAGTACCTGTTCGACTCCGCCAGGGAGTTCAACGTGGATCTCAAGATGATAAACCTGGGGGGGGGACTCCCCGCCCAGTACCTGGAGCCCACCGCCCCCCTTTCGCTCTACGCCTCGGAGATACTTCGCTTCCTAAAGGAGGACTTCGGGGAGAAACTGCCGGAGATATGGATCGAGCCCGGCAGGGGCATGGTGGGGGACGCGGGGGTCCTGGTCTCCGAGGTGGTCATGATCTCCAAGAAGTCCCAGACCAACCCATACAGCTGGGTCTACCTTGATGCGGGCAAGTTCGGGGGGCTCATAGAGACCTTGGACGAGGCCATAAAGTACCCCATATACGTGGACCGCCGGGGGCCGAGCCAGAAGACCATCCTGGCGGGTCCCACCTGCGACAGCGTGGACATCCTGTACGAGCACTTCAAGTACGAGCTGCCGGTGAGCCTCTCCGAGGGTGACCGGGTCTACTTCCTCTCCGCCGGGGCCTACACCGCCAGCTACTGCTCGGTCAACTTCAACGGGTTCCCCCCCATCAAGACCTACATATTCGAGGGCTAGCGGGAGATGAATCAGAAGGCTCAGCCCCTGGTGATGGTGGAGAACCTCTGCAAGGGATTCGAGGACGGTGAGGTCCTCAGGAACGTTAGCCTCACCATAAGGGAGGGGGACCTGGTGTCCATCATAGGTCCCTCGGGTTGCGGCAAGTCCACGCTCCTTCGGTGCCTGAACTGCCTGGAGATCATGGACAGCGGCCGCCTCACCGTCTGCGGCCACACCCTGGAGAGGGACGGGACCGAGAAGGGGTACGGGAAGGAGACCCTGGCCAAGGCCCACGAGATCCGCAAAGAGGTGGGCATGGTCTTCCAGTCCTTCACCCTGTTCCCCCACAAGACGGTGCTGGAGAACGTTATGCTGGCCCCCATGGTGGTGAAGAAGGAGCCCCGGGAGGCCGCCGAGGCCCGAGCGGTGGAGCTCCTACGCAAGGTGGGCCTGGGGGACCGGATCAACCGGTACCCCTCCACCCTATCGGGAGGGCAGACCCAGCGGGCCGCCATCGCCCGGGCGCTGGCCATGAGCCCCCGGGTGATGCTCTACGACGAGCCCACATCAGCCCTGGACCCGGAGCTGGTGGGGGAGGTCCTTCAGGTCATGAAGGACCTGGACGCGGAGGGGATGACCCAGATCATAGTCACCCACGAGATGCGCTTCGCCCGGGAGGCGTCGGACTACGTGGTTTTCATGGACAAGGGAGAGATCGTGGAGATAGACGATGGGGAGGTCCTCTTCACGAACCCCAGGAACGACCGCACCAGGGAGTTCCTGAGACACCTGGTGGGAGAGGGGGTCTAGCCATGCGGAAGCTCATCCTCACCATAGCCCTGCTCCTCTCCCTCGCATCCCTGGCCTTCGGGGAGGAGAGGGTGCTCCGCTGGGCGGGCGACTCCGAGGGGGGGGTCCCCTTCATGTTCAACGACCCAAATAACGTGGACCGGCTCATAGGCTTCGAGGTGGACATAATCGAGGCGGTGGCCCGAGAGATGGGCCGCAAACCGGTCTTCGTCAACAACAGCTGGGACAACCTGATACCGGGGCTCAACCGGCGGCTCTACGACGTGGCCATAAACGGCCTGGAGGTTACGCCGGAACACGAACAGGAGGTGGCCTTCTCCATCCCCTACTACCACACCTACCTGCAGATAGCGGTCCGGAGGGAGAACCGGGAAATAAGGTCCTTTGAGGACCTGAAGGACAAGACGGTGGGGACCCTAAAGCAGTCCTACGCCTACTTCATGCTCAAGGATCTGGGCTGCAGGGACATAAGGACATACATAGTGGAGCCCAACGCCTACGACGACCTGATGAACGGGCGACTGGACGCCACCCTCTTCGACGCCCCCATAGCCATGTACTCCGCCGGGTTCAACCCGGGGGTCAAGTTCGTGGGCGAGCCGGTGGGGTCCATGACCTACGCCATAGCGGTCCGGAAGGAGGACAGGGAGCTCCTCAAGGAGATAAACGCCGCCCTCATGAAGCTCCGGGACTCGGGGGAGCTGCGGCGCATATACGACAAGTGGAACCTATGGAACCCGGTGATGGCCAAGGAGTGGAACGATTTCTCCCCTCCCAAGTCGCCCCCCTACGCCTACAACGACTGGGCGGAGGCCCACAAGCCCCGGCTGTCCTTGGCGGACCGGGTGAGGCGCTACGTGAGCTTCCTCCCCACCTTCGGCCAGGCGGCGACGGTGACCCTGAAGGTGTCCATATGCGCCATGTTGCTGGCCATGGCGTTCGGGTTCGTGCTGGCCATCATGAGGGTCTTCGGCCCCCGGTGGGCCTCCACCCTGGCGCTGGGATACATCGAGGCCATCCGGGGGACCCCGGTGCTGATCCAGCTCTTCTTCATCTTCTACGGGCTACCCAACGTGGGGATCAAGCTCTCCCCCTTCATGGCGGGGGTCATCGGGCTGGGGATGAACTACGCCGCCTACGAGGCGGAGAACTACAGGGCGGGGCTCCTGGCGGTGCCAAGGGGACAGATGGAGGCGGCCCTGGCCCTCTCCATGACCCGCTGGCAGGCATTGAGGCACGTGGTGGTCCCCCAGGCGTTCCGGGTGGTGATCCCCCCGGTCACCAACGACTTTATATCCCTGCTCAAGGACTCCTCCCTGGTCTCCATAATAACCATGGTGGACCTCACCAAGGCCTACGGACAGATCGCCGCCACCTACTACGACTACTTCGGAACCGGGATCATGGTGGCCATCATATACCTGCTCCTGGGGCTCCCATTCGTGAGGCTGTCCAAGTGGGCGGAGAGGAAGTTCTCCATCCAGGATCGGGAGAAGCAACGTCACCACGAACAGATGATGAGAGGATGGAGATGACTCGAGGGGGGCCTAAGGCCCCCCTCGTCCGCTACCGCAAGGCATGATCATCTGGCCCCCCGGGACCTCACCTTCCTCCAAAGCGCTCCCACACCCTCTTCTCGAGCAAATCGGTGCTCACCACCACCCGCTCCTGAAGTCCGGTGGCAACCGGGCCGTGGGGATCGTCCGCCTTCATGGAGAGGACCACCCGATTACCCTCCACCCGGTCCACCGTCACCGTGAAGGTCACATCGTCCCCCAGCACCGCGGGAGCCAAGTTATGAACCTCGGACCTCACCCCCACGGAAACAAACCCCTCCGGGAGCTTGTGATCCAGGATCTCCACCGCCAGCTGGGTCATGGTCTCCAGAAAGGCGGCGGTGGACATGAACTCCTCCAAGGCCTTGGACCTGTTGGTCACCGTGTCGGACACGGAGACCTTCTTCACCATCCGCCTGTAAGTCCCCACCGGGAACAGCTCGTTGAAGTCCATTTTATGTCACCCCCTTGTTGTTTATTCCGATATTTTATCACATGAGATCACCAGAGGACGGTCAACCGGGCTATCCTATCACACACCTCGTCCAGGTCCACGGTGAGTAGCCTACCCTGGGATACCACCTTCCTGCCCCCCACGAAGACGTCCTCCACCGCCCCGTCCCTCAGGACCTTCACGTCACCGAAGGCCCCCACCTCCGATGAACCCACCACCCCGGAGGGAAGGCAGAAGGGGATGGGCTCCACCTCGCATTCGAACTCCTCCCGGAGGAATCGCCTCTCCTCCTCCACGCTCAGGCCGTAGTTGCTGGCCTCTCCGTCGGTGCCCAGGTAGACCGGTATGCCCCTATCGATGATGCCTCGGAAGTCAGCGGTTCCGACCCCCATCCTCCGGTTCATCCTTGGGTTGAAGACCACCGAGGCCCCCATCTCCCTCAACATCTCCTTCTCCGCCCGGTCCAGCCATATGGCGTCAGACAGCAACAGCCGCACCGGGCCCGCCCTCTCCATGAGCCTAGCCAGGACGAAGACCGGTCGCTCCCCGTAAAGGTCCAGGCATATGTCCACGTCCTGGGGATCCTCCGAGAGATGGAACTGAAGGGGGGCGGACATCTCCGCCGCCAGCTCCATCCCCTTGGCGATCCCCTCCAGGGTGTTGGCGTGGAAGCTGTGAAGGGACGGGACTACGTCAACCCCCTCAAATCCCCGGAACTCCTCCATCAGGGAGATGAGGTGTCCCTCATAGGCGGTCCCCTCGTTGTAGGACTCCTGGGAGGCCCTCTTCTCCGGGTAGGCATCGGGGGAGACCACGTCGTAGTTCATCCGGCCGAACATGATCCTGATCCCCGCGTCCAGGGCGGCCCTTATGACCTCCCGGTCCAGGCCGTTGCCCATCCGGTTGTGGCAGTAGAACGAGACCGCTACGGAGGTGATCCCGTTGAGCAGCATCCTCCCGAAGGCCCTGAGGCACCCGAGGTAGATGAGCTCCGGCGTCATGTGGACGCTGTGGGCGTATATGGTCCTCCTGCACCAGGTACCCAGGTCCCACCCCTCCTCCACCAGGTTCACGTACAGGGACTGCTCCGGGTGGGCATGCCCGTTGAAGTCCCCGGGGAGGGCCACGTAGGGTCCCAGGTACCTCTCCTCCCTACTCCCCGGTCCGGGGGATCCCACTACCCTTCCGCCCCCAAGGGCCCAAACCAGCTCATCGTTCACGAAGATGCACACCTGCTCGCTCATGAGTAAACACCTCCGGGCCGCCACCAGGGGCGCCTAAAACTTGGCTCCATTTTATGATAAACTTCAGCGGACGAAATTAAGGGGGAAGACGATCATGGACCTTTGGGACTTCAGCGGCACCCTGTGGAGGACCTTTGAAGTCATGGGGACCCTTGCCTTCGCCGCCTCCGGGGCGTTCACCGGGGTAAGGAAGGGGTTCGACATCTTCGGCGTGGTGGTGCTGGGGCTCATCACCGCCGTTGGCGGGGGGATAACCCGGGACGTGCTCTCCGGGAACCTTCCCCCCCTGGCGATCCGATACCCGGGGTACTGCGTCCTGGCCATAGTGACCTCCCTGGCGGTCTTCGGCCGCCCCATCCCGGTTCTCAAGGCGGACAGGACGGTGGCGGTGCTGGACGCCATAGGGCTCGGGGCCTTCGCCGCCGGGGGATCCATGATGGCGGTGAGCATGGGGTTCCAGAGCACCTTCACAGTGGTGGCCCTGGGGGTGATAACCGCTGTGGGGGGCGGCATACTGAGGGACGTGCTGTCCGGCACCCCCCCATTGATCTTCCGACGGGAGGTCTACGCCTCCGCCGCCATCCTGGGGAGCCTGGTCTTCATCCCCGCCAGGTCCATCATGGGGGATCACTGGGCCATGTACGTCTGCATGGGGGTTACCACCCTATGCCGCCTAATGGGCATCTTCATGGACCTGCACCTTCCATCCGGGAGGCCCAAGAGGTCATGAGGTGCGCACCGGACTGCAGGGGCTGCAGGTACATCCACCTGACCTACCAGGAGGGCCTGAGGCTGAAGGAGGAATGGCTCGGAAGGGCCCTGCCCGGGAGGACGGGGCTCATATCCCCCATAAGGACCCCGGGGCCAGACCGCCTTTGGGGGTACCGGGAGAGGGTCCGGCTCCACGCGGCGGTGGTGGATCGCCGCTGGAGGTTCGGCATGATGCGGCAGGACCGGCTGATACCCCTGGAGGACTGCCCGGTGCAGTCCCAACGGGTGAACCGGACGCTGAGGCTACTGTCGGAGTCGCTACCCCCGGAGCTTCCCTTGGCCTTCGTGGCGGTAACCTTCGCCCAGGTGGCCCTGGTCTTCAAGTCAAGGGGGGTGCCCCACCTGGATATCGAGTGGAGCAAGGTGGCCCAGGCGGGGTGCCGGGGCATATGGGGACACGCAAACCCGGTGGCGGGCAGGAGGATATTCTCCCGGGGGGAGTGGCGGCTACTTTGGGGGGAGGAGAGGTCCCTGGGGGACCTGGGTACCTTCTACGGCCCCTGGTCGTTCACCCAGCAGATCCCGGAGCTCCACCGGGACTCCATCGACGAGGCGGTGAGGTTCCTATCCCCCGGGGTGGGATTAGGGGCGGCGGACCTCTACTGCGGAGACGGGGTGTCCCTGAGGGCCCTTTCCTCCGCCGGGGCCGAGACCCTTGGGGTGGAGATATCCGGCCTGGCGCTTCGCATGGCTAAGCTCAATAGCCCATCATCGAAGCTCCTCCAGGGGACCTGTGCCCAGCGGACCCCCCAGATAGGCCTGTTCATGTCCCGCTTCCAGGAGAACCAGCGGCTGGCCTACGTCAACCCCCCAAGGTCCGGCCTGGAGGCGGAGGTGGTGGACCTGCTGGGGACCACCAAGGTCCGCCGGCTGGCGTACCTGTCCTGCTCCGCGGGGACATTAAATAGGGACCTGGACATGCTGGAGGCCCGGGGGTACCGGTGCAGGAAGATCATCCCCTACGACTTCTTCCCCTGGACGGACCACGTGGAGTGCCTGGCCCTTCTGGATGGCTGAGGGCCAGGCACCATCGTCCGCTTAAGGGGGGCGGATCAGTTCTCCAGGTAGTACTGGACGGTGGTAACCACCCGCACCCGCTTGTAGTCCGGGGAGCCCTTGTCCCTGTCCTCGATGCTGAAGTAACCCTGCTCCGCCCGCCTTATCCCCCCAAGCCGGCTCTGGGAGTCGCTGGCGAACTGCTCCGCCGCGCGCCGGGCGCTAACCGTGGCCTCCGCCACCATCTTGGGCTTTATGGAGTCCAGCTTGGTGAAGATGAACTCCGGCATCACCCCATACTCCTGGGAGAGCACCACCCCCTTGCTGACCAGATCCCCAGCCCTCTCCATGGCCACCTTGACCTTGTCCACCTGGCCGGTCCTCAAGGTCACGTAGCTCTGGGACACGTAGCGCTCCTCTATCCTCATCCCCTGATCCACCGCGAACTGGGTCTTCAGGTCCGTTATCTGGGGGGGCGCCTCGGATATCTCCTGGGGCGAGAAGCCCATGGAGGTCAGAAAGGCCTTTATCTCCCCCTTGGCCCTATCGTTGAGCCGCTGCAGGGTGCCCAGGTCGTTGGCGGACACCTTGAACATTATGGGCCACACCGCCAGGTCCGCCCGGACTTCCATCTCCGAGAACCCCTTGACCGTAACGTACCTCTCGCTGCCCTTGATCCGGTCCGCCGCCATCCCCAACACGAAGGCGGACACCACCAGGCACACCCCTAGGACCGCGGAGGCCAGCACCTTTGACCTGTCCAGCCCATCCATCTGAGACAAAGCGCACCACCCCTCTCTCAAGTGAAAAATTTCTAAGGTTAGTTTAATTGACTCCCCTGGGGTTTTCAACCGAGTCCCGGACCTCCGCCTGCCCTCTAACCGTCTCCGCCAGCTCCACCGCCTTGGCGGAGGCGGCAAAGACCGCCCGCATGAAGGCGGTCCTGACCCGGCCCTCCTCCAGCTCGTAGAGGCCCTCTATGGTGACCCCGCCGGGGGTTATCACCTGGTCCCGCAGTTCCGCCGGGTGGTCCCCCGAGTCCAGAAGGAGGCAGGAGGCCCCTATGGCGGTGTGAGCCGCCGCCTTGAGGGCTATGTCCCTGGGGAGCCCCACCTTCAGGGCCCCCAGGATCATGGCCTCCAGCACGGTGTATATGTAGGCGGGACCGCTCCCCGCCATAGCGGTCAGGACGTCCAGGTGCTGCTCGTCCACCCGGTCGAAGCTCCCCATGGACCTGAACACGTCCCGGGCCAGGTCCTCCTCCGCCTGGGAGACCCCCCTGCCGTTGGCGTAGACCGTGTAGCCCCGCCTTATCCGACAGGCGGTGTTGGTCATGGCCCTTATCACCGGAATGTGACATATCCTCTCGAGTATCCAGGTGGGCATGGCGGCCGCCAGGGAGATCAGAAGCCTGGGTCCCTCCACGGAAGATATCTCCTCCAGCACCGGCATCACCTGCTTGGGCTTCACCGACAGGATCACCAGGTCCGCCCACCCGGCCGCCTCCCGATTGGAGGGGGCCTCCTCCACACCCGCCTCGATCAGCCCGGGGGCTATGGAGCCCCTCCTCCGGGTGGCGCAGACGTCAAAGTGGGGGGACAAGGCCATGGCCACCGCCCCGCCTATGGTGCCCGCCCCAAGTATGGCCACCTTCAACCTTCTCCTGTCCATTCGAAAACCCCTCCCCAGTGAAAAAATATGAGGGGCCGCCCCGGCGGACGACCCCTCCATGCTCCACTCAACTGAGAACCGGTTTCAAGGCTGGGCTGAGGGCGCAAAGGGGAACCTGTCCGGGGGGCAAAGGACCCCCGGGCTAGGGAGCGGGTTAACGAAGCTCGCCATCCCAATGCGACTCAACATCTCACCTCCCGGCCGATATGGGCCGAAGTGTACACCAGAAGCGTCAAGGTGTCAAAGCGGTCCAGCGCACCACTCATCATCACTGATGACCTTTATTTTTATCCCCGCCGGTTTATTGACATATCCCCCCCTTGGAAGCAAAATCCTTAGGGTTAAACGCCCATAAGGAGGAGTGCGAAGTGAGAGAAGGCATACTGGCCCACGTGGGCAACACCCCGCTGGTCTTGTTGAGGAACTCGTCCACCAACCCGAAGGTCAAGATATGGGCCAAGCTGGAGATGTTGAATCCCAGCGGCTCACTGAAGGACCGGGTGGCCCTGTCCATGGTGGAGGGGGCCGAGGCCAGGGGGGAGCTCAAGCCCGGGATGACCCTGGTGGAGGCCACCAGCGGCAACACCGGCATAGCCCTCGGGATGGTGGCGGCGGTGAAGGGATACAAGCTCAAGATCTTCATGTCCGAGGCCAAGACCATCGAGCGGAGGAAGATCCTCAAGTACTGGGGGGCGGACCTGGTGCTGACCACCAAGGACGACCCGGACAGCCACATCCTGTCCGCCATGGCCTACGCCAAGGAGCATCCGGACTGCTTCTACGTTAACCAGAACGAGAACCGGGACAACGTGGAGGCCCATCGGAGGGGCACCGGGATAGAGATCATAGAGCAGCTCCACCAGCATGGGGAGAAGGTGGACGCCTTCGTGGCGGGCTTCGGCACCGGCGGCTGCCTCATGGGGGTGGCCAAGGCCTTCGTGGACAAGGGGGTATCCGCCAAGGTGTACGGGGTGGAACCCATGCCCAACACAGGGGGCATCGACGGGCTCAAGCACCGTTCCGAGGCCTACCAGCCCCTCATCGCGGACAGGAGCCTGCTGGCGGGGATCATCGACGTGAGCCGGGACGACGCCATCGCCGGCGCCAGGTCCATATCCGCCAAGGAGGGCATCATGGCGGGCATGTCCTCCGGGGCAACCCTCCACGCCGCCCAGGAGCTGGCCAAGACCATGGAGTCGGGCAACATCGTGGTCATCTTCGGCGATCGGGGGGAGAGGTACTTCAGCACCCCCATCTTCGACTACCAGGGATGAGGCCCATGAGCACAGTTGCAATCTAAGGTTAACTCAAACTGTGCCGTTCCAGAAATCTTAGGTTCCCCCCCGGTCATGGTCATGGGCCACCGGGGGGGAACGTTGTATCCTCCCAGGGACAAGTTCAAAGGGGGGATCTTCCCATGTTTAAGGGTGATGATTGGAAGCTGAAGGACGGCCTGGCCAGGATGCTGGTGGGGGGCGTCATAATGGACGTCACCACCGCAGAGCAGGCTCGGATCGCCCAGGAGGCGGGGGCCTGCGCGGTAATGGCCCTGGAGAGGGTGCCGGCGGAGATCCGCCAACAGGGTGGGGTGGCCAGGATGGCGGACCCCAGCAAGGTCAGGGAGATCCAGGAGGCGGTGTCCATCCCGGTGATGGCCAAGGCCCGGATAGGCCACTTCGCCGAGGCCCGGATTCTGGAGGCCCTTAAGGTGGACTTCATCGACGAGAGCGAGGTGCTCACCCCGGCGGACCACGAGGCCCACATAGACAAGCACCAGTTCAAGGTCCCCTTCGTGTGCGGCGCCCGGGACCTGGGGGAGGCGCTCCGGAGGATCCGGGAGGGAGCCGCCATGATAAGGACCAAGGGGGAGGCGGGCACCGGGGACGTGTCCGAGGCGGTGAGGCACGTGAAGACCGTGAACCGGGAGATAGAGGCCCTCAAGGGCATGTCGGGGCACGAACTGGACCAGCTGGCCCAGCGTCACCGGGTGCCCCGGGAGCTACTGGAGATCTGCGCGGAGATGGGACACCTCTCGGTGGTGAACTTCGCCGCCGGAGGGATAGCCACCCCCGCCGACGCGGCGCTCATGATGAACCTGGGGTGCGACGGGGTCTTCGTGGGAAGCGGCATATTCAAGAGCGAGAACCCCTTCGATAGGGCCAGGGCCATCGTCCAGGCGGTGGCCCACCACCAGGACTGGGACCTGGTGGCCCGGGTCTCCGAGGGGCTGGGGGAGGCCATGCGGGGCATATGCGTTAGCTCCATGGACCAGGGGAGCCTGCTTCAGACCCGGGGTTGGTGAGCCATGAGGGTAGGGGTGCTGGCCTTTCAGGGGGCCTTCAGGGAGCACATGGAGGCCCTAGGGAAGCTGGGAGCCGAGGCGGTGCCGGTCAGGGGCAAAGCGGACATGGAGGGGCTGTCCGGGGTGGTGATCCCCGGCGGGGAGAGCACCGTAATCGGCCGATTCCTGGTCCAGACCGGCCTTGTGGATCCCATAAGGGATAGGATCATGGCGGGCGAACTGGCCCTCATGGGCACCTGCGCGGGGGCCATCCTGGCCTGCCAGAGGGTCACCAACGATCCACCGGAGGGGCTCCTCGGGGTCTTCCCCGCTGAGGCGGAGCGGAATCACTACGGCGCCCAGGTGGACAGCTTCTGCCAACCGGTGACCCTGTGGGACGGACGCCAGATACCGGGGGTATTCATCCGGGCTCCAAGGCTGAGCCCCCAGGAGGGGGCTTCGGTGCTGGGGGTGAGCTCAGGACAACCGGTGCTGATGAGCTGGGGCAGGTGCCTCATCTGCTCCTTCCACCCGGAGCTGACCCAAAACCAGGAGGTCCACCGACTCTTCCTGGACATGGCGTCCAGGTAAACGAAGGGGCCCGGGGTCGGATACCCGGGCCCCTTCGGATCGATCTGGATCACGAGTAGCGCCTGAGACAATCCTCCAGCAGGTCCCAGAAGCGGTCCAGGTCAAGGGTTGTGGCCACCTCCGCGTTGGGCTCCCGCTTGGTGACCCCGAAGTAGTCGCAGCATGTCCTCCCGTAGGTGTGATCACCCCTCAGCTCCACGTCCACCCTCATCGGCTTGGTTACGAAGATGGAGGGGTCTATCACGTAGGCCACGGTGGTGGGATCGTGAAGGGGGGGCGCATCCCACCCGAAGACCTCCTCCTGGGTCTTGGAGAAGAACTCCATGAGATCCACGAAGAGCTTGGAGACCCGGTTGCCGATGGCCCCCATGCGGTCTATAACCTGCCGGGTGCACCGGACCTGTCGGGTGAGATCCAGTCCCATCATCACTATCGGCACCCCGGAGGAGAACACCACGTGGGCCGCCTCGGGGTCCGCGTAGATGTTGAACTCCGCCGCGGGGGTCACGTTGCCCAGCTGGTAGGATCCCCCCATCAGCACGATTCGCTTTATCTTGGACACTATCCTGGGGTCCTTGCGCATGGCCATGGCCACGTTGGTGAGCGGCCCGGTGGGCAGGATGCTCACGTCCCCGTCGGAGGCCAGTAGGGTCTCGATGATGAGGTCCACCCCGTGCCTTGGATCCCGCTGGAGATCGTGCTCCTCGAAGACCGGACCGTCCAGTCCGGTCTCCCCGTGGATGTCGTCCGCTATCACCTGCTCCCTCACCATGGGGCGGGACATGCCCGCCGCGATGGGTACCCCCTTCAGGTTCAGCACCGACGCCACGTTGAGGGCGTTCCTAACCGTCTTCTCCAGGGTCTGGTTCCCTGCCACCACCGTTATGGCCTTGATCTCCAGGGACGGGTGCGACGCGGCCATCATCATGGCCACCGCGTCGTCGTGCCCCGGGTCCATATCCAAGATCACCTTCTCCTTTGCCAAATCCATCACTCCTTTTGGGGCTCCGCTACGGCACTCATGGCGACCCGCTCCCTCTTGAGCTTCCTGTACATGGCCAGGCTCAGGATGGATGCGGTGGCTATGTAGGGTATCATGAGAATGAACTGAGAGGGGAAGCCGAAGGTCTGGAGCCGGGCCCCGATGGAGTCCGCCAGGCCGAAGATGAAGCAGCCCAGCATGCTCTTGATGGGGTCACCGCCACCGAAGAGCATGGCGGCCACCCCCATGAAGCCCCGGCCGTTGGTCATGTTCTCCGCGAAGACCCTGCTGTAGCCCAGGGAAAGGTAGGCCCCCGCCACCCCACCGATGATCCCCGAGTAGATCATCACCTCGAACTTCCGAAGGTCCACCCTTATGCCCGCGGTCTCCGCCGCCTTCGGGTTCATGCCCACGCAGCGGAGCCTCAAACCCCATATGGTGCGGTAGAGCAGGTACTGAAGGACCAACACCAGGACGAAGCCCAGGGGCTCCATTATCGAATAGTTGTTGAAGAGGCTGTTGAGCACGTCGTTGGAGGCCAGGACGGGGACGTCTATCCTCGGCATTGGGACTATGTCGGGGCTCATGAAGGACCCGGACTCGTTGAGCATCTTGTTGAGCAGTAGCTTGGTTATGGCCAGGGCGAACATGTTTATCCCCATGCCGGCCACGAAGATGTCGGACTTGTACTTTATGTGGGCCACCGCCATGAAGGCCGCCAACAGGATCCCCACCAGGACCGAGGCGCCAAGCGCCAGGAGCCAGCTTCCGGAGAAGTAGCTGACCGCCACGGCAGCAAAGGCCCCGCAGAGCATGATCCCCTCCACCCCTATGTTGAGGATGTCCGCCTGCTGGGTGATGACGCACGCCATGGCGGCGTAGATTATGGGCATGGAGGATCTTATGGTGGACCGGATCAGCGTGTAGTCCACCACCAGGGATAGGTTATCCATCAGGTCCCCCAGAGATTCGATCATGGTTCTCAACCCCTCCTAGCGGGCCTGGAGCCCATCTTGAACTTGAAGAGCCCCTCCATGGAGGCCAAAAGGATGAAGAGGGCTATGACGGTGTCAACCAGGGCCTTGGGAACCCCGGTGAACCTCTCCATGCCCAGGGCCCCCGCCTTGAGGGCCGCCAGGAAGAAGGAGAGTATGGGTATGAGCCTTATGTCGTTCCGGGCTATAAGGGACGCCAGCATGCCGTCGAAGGCGAGTCCGGGGGAGAAGTTGTCCACGAAGCAGCCGAAGACCCCCAGGACCTGGATGGCCCCCGCTATGCCCCCGAAGGCCCCGCTGGCCACCATAGCCCATAGCATGGTGGCCTTGGCGTCTATCCCCACGTGCTCCGCGTAGTGCCGGTTCTCCCCCACCGCCCGGAGCCGGTACCCCAGGGTGCTCTTGTGGACCACCCAGTAGGTGCCCACCAGGATGGCGAGGGCTATGAAGAGGCCGCTGTTGGCCATGCTGGGGGGCATAATCCGGCTAAGCATCAGGTGATCCGGCACCGGTGTGGTCTGGGGCGCCCCCAGGCCAGAGGACAGGGGGTAGTTCACCAGGTAGGAGGTGAAGAATATGGCCACGTAGTTGGCCAGGATGGTGACGCAGACCTCGTTGACCCCGTAGTGGGCCTTGAGGGCCCCGGGTATGGCGGCCCAAAGCCCCCCGGCCAGGATGGCGGCGCCGAAGCAGAGGAGCAGGTGGATCGGGGCCGGGACGGACTTCACGCTCAGCGCCACCCAGGCGGCCGCCATGGCCCCCAGGTAGAGCTCCCCCTCGACGCCCACGTTGAACACCGAAGCCTTGGAGGCAACCGCAAAGGCCAGGGCGGTCAGGAGTAGGGGAACGAACTTCTCCAGGGTCCCTCCCAGGTTGAACTTGCCCACGAAGGCCCCCTTCAGGAGCTCCACGTAGGCCTCCACCGGGCTCTGCCCCATCAGGGCTATGGCCGCCGCCCCGATCCCCAAGGCAAGGGCGGCGGTGAGCAGACCGTTCAAGTACCTACCCATTGACGGCACCTCCAGTCATGAGGAGCCCAAGCCGCTCCTCGTCCGCCTCGTCCGCGTCGATTATGCCGGTTATGCGTCCCTCGTACATGACCGCTATCCTGTCCGACAGGGACAAGATCTCCTCCAGGTCCGCGGATATGAGGACTATGGCGGTGCCCCTGTCCCTCACCTTAACCAGCTCCTTGCGGATGTTCTCTATGGAGCCTATGTCCACCCCCCGGGTGGGCTGGCAGGCCAGAAGCACCTTGGGGTTGGAGTCCACCTCCCGGGCCACCACTATCTTCTGGGCGTTGCCCCCCGAGAAGCCCGTGACCGGGGCGTCCGCCAGTGGGGGCCTCACGTCGAAGGCGGATATGAGTCTCTCGGCGAACTCCTTGAGGGCCCCCTCCACTATGGCCAGCCCCTTGGATATGGGGGGCTTGCGGAACGCCAGCCCCGCCAGGTTCTCCTTCACCGTCATGGTCCTGTTGAGCCCCCGGGTGTTCCGGTCCTCCGGGATGTGGGCAAGCCCCGCCTGGCGGACCTGGAGAGGGGTAAGGTTCTGAACCTGGACCCCGTCTATGATCACCTGGCCCCGCTCCACGGGCCTCAGGCCCGCTATAGCCTCCGCCAGCTCGCTCTGACCGTTCCCGTCCACCCCGGCGATGCCCAGGATCTCGGACCTCCTCACCTGGAAGGATACCCCCCGGATCTTGGAGTGCTCGGTGCTACTTGGAACGTATATGTCCCTTACCTCCAACGCCACATCCCCCGCCTTGGCGGATCCGGACCGCTGGACCCCAAGGAACACGTCCCGTCCCACCATCAGGCGGGCCAGCTCCGGGATCGAAGTGGCGGACTTTTCAACGGTTCCTATGTGGCGGCCCTGGCGCATCACCGTAACCCGGGACGCCACCTCCATTACCTCGTTCAGCTTGTGGGATATGAATATCACCGACTTGCCAAGGCTGGTGAGGGACCTTATCACCTGGAACAGCCCCTCCGCCTCCTGAGGGGTGAGCACCGCTGTGGGCTCGTCCAGGATGAGCACCTCCGCCCCCCGGTAGAGGGCCTTCACTATCTCCACCCGCTGGGCCTCCCCCACCGATATGTCGTTGACCTTCTTCCTCAGGTCCACCTTGAGGCCGTAGCCGTCCATTATGGCGGAGATCCTCTCCTCCGCCGCCTTGAAGTCTATCTTGCCCATGCCCACCCGGGGCTCGAAGCCGAGGATCACGTTCTCCAGGACGGTGAGCTGCTGAACGAGCATGAACTCCTGGTGAACCATACCTATCCCCCGGGATATGGCCTCGCCGGGGCTCTGGTGGGGAAACGTCTCCCCCTTCACGGTAATGACCCCCGAGTCGGGCTGGTAAACCCCGTAGAGGATCTTCATCAACGTGGACTTCCCCGCCCCGTTCTCCCCTATGAGGGCGTGGGCCTCCCCGGGCATCAGGTCGAAGAAGCCCCCGTCAACCGCCCTCACGCCCGGGAAGTCCTTGACTATGTCCTTCATCAGAACTATGGGTTCCATCGGACTTTGAGACACCCCTTAAGCCCCATGGGGGCAAGATTAAAAGGGGCGGACTTCAGCCCGCCCCTCCGCAGCGGGAGGTTAGATGCCCCGCTGGAAGCCCTTGTACTGCTCCACCTTTATCTTGCCGGACCTGATGTCCGCGGTGAGCTGCTTGATCTTGACCAGGATGTCGTTGGGGAACTTGTTGCCCAGGGCCTTCTTCATGACCGACATGTCGGTGAGGCCCACCCCGCCGTCCGCCACGCCCATCTCGATTACCGTGTTGCCCTTGAACTTGTTCTCCTTCACGTCCTTGACCAGCTTGTAGGTGGCCACGTCAACCCGCTTGATCATGGAGGTCAGGATGTGGCCCGGGTATATGCCGTCCTGGTCCATGTCGACCCCGATGGCGTAGCGCCCCTTCTCCTTGGCGGCCTCCAGGATGCCGTTGCCGGTGGTGGAGGCCACGTTCATGACGATGTCCGCCCCCTGCTCGAACTGGGCCATGGCCAGCTCCTTGCCCTTGAGGGGATCGCTGAAGCTACCCGCGAAGGAGACCAGCACCTTGACGGAGGGGTCGATGTACTTGGCCCCCTGCTTGTAGCCGGTGAGGAAGTCCTGAAGGACCGGGATGTCCATGCCGCCCACCCAGCCGATGATCTTCTTGTCGTTGACGCCGGGGATGTTGGTCTTGGTGGTGAACATGGCGGCGGCGGCGCCGGCCAGGAAGGAGCCCTCGTTCTGGGCGAAGATTATGGACATGACGTTGGGAGCCTTGACCGCCCCGTCTATGACGCCAAACTTGACATCCGGGAAGGAGGCGGCATGCTTCTTGATGAGCTCCGCTATCTGGGTGCTGGAGCCTACGATCAGATCGTACTTGGCGGAGGCCATGGAGAGCAGGTTGGCCTCCCAGTCGGCGGGGTTCTTGGACTCCAAGACCTTGAGGTCTATGCCGAAGTCCTTCTTAGCCCGCAGCAATCCCTGATGGGCCGAGTCGTTGAAGGACTTGTCCCCCAGGAACCCGGAGAGGATCAGGGCCACCTTCATGGGCTTGTTGGCCGCCATGGCGGGCAGCGCCATGACCAGCGCCAGACACGCCACCATCAGAGCGCAGATGAGTTTCCTCTTCAAACTCAACATCTCCCTTCTCTAGTCACTCAGAGCTAACCCAACACCTTCAGAACCGGACCCGGCCTACCCCAGCCGGCCACGCGCTGAGATCCTCGAGGATACCACCCCCATTCTAGAACGTCTCTCTATCCGCCGCACCCCAGCGGGGCCGAGGACCCCCTCTGGATCAGGGAACAAGGAAGGATCCGGGCCATTATCTCACCTTCCACATCCCCCATCATCCTGTCCACGATCCTGTCCACCGCCCCGTGCCCCATGGACGCTATGGGTTGGGCCACGGTGGTGAGCGATGGGACGAAGAAGCGCCCCATTGATATGCCGTCGAAGCCCACCACCGAGAGGTCCGATGGCACCGAGAGCCCCGCATCCCTTGCGGCCCCCATAACCCCCAGGGCCATCAGGTCGTTCATGGCGAATATGGCGGTGGGCCTGTCCGGCCGGGACAGCATCCCCCTGGCAGCCCGATATCCGGACTCGCAGCCGAAATCCCCATGGATCACGGACACCCATGACCGGTCCACCCGGGCCTCTTCGATCTCCTCCATGAAACCCCTTAGCCTGTCCTCGCTGGGACCCAACCCCATGGGACCGGTCACGCACCCAATCCTCCGGTGCCCCAGGTCCAGCAGGTGCCGGGCCGCCATCCGCCCCCCTCCAACGTTGTCGGACTGGATCGAGTCCACCGGGAGGTCACCTATCTTGCGATCCACCATCACCACCGGGATCTCCAGCCCCGACAGGATCCGGGCCTGCTCCTCCGGGAAGCCCAGCCCGACCATGATGATGCCCCCAACCCGGTGAAGCCCCATGGCCTCCACCGCCCGGGCCTCCCGCTCGGGGATCCCACCGGAGCTGGCCACCATGAGGGAGAACCCCCTCTCGTAGCACCGGTCCTCCACCGCCCGGGCCACCTCGGCGAAGTAGGGGTTGGTGGCGTCGGGCACCACCAGCCCAAGGAGGAATATCCCCTTGCGCCTGAGCCCCCGGGCCATCATGTTGGGTCGGTAGCCCAGGGCGTCCACCGCCCTCATCACCCGGTCCCTGGTCTCGGGGGCCACGTTCCTGGTGCCGTTGAGAACGTGGGACACGGTGGACACCGAAACGCCCGCCAGAAGCGCCACGTCCTTCATGGTCACCATGATACCAAGCCCCCCAGCCTATGGCCAAATCTTAGCGCAAAGGATTGCGCAACCCTTTGCGGGCATGTTACTTTCTCCCCGGAGGGCTTGTCAACAAACTTCTGCAACTTCATGATGTCATCCTTTATTAAGGAAGTGATCCCCATGGCTAGAATCACGGTGGTAGGGTCGTTGAACTTGGACATGGTGATGAGGGCGGAGAGGCTCCCCATGAGGGGGGAGACCCTGACCGGGGGGGTATTCTCCACCGCCGAGGGGGGCAAGGGGGGCAACCAGGCGGTGGCCTGCGCCAGGATGGGGGCCTCGGTCAGGATGGTGGGGAAGGTGGGCAACGATCCCTTCGGTGACCGGCTGGTGGAGAGCCTCCTGAGGGAGGGCATCCACGCCATGGTGGGAAGGTCCGGGGGCCACACAGGGGTTGCCCAGGTGACGGTCTTCGGGGATGACAACGCCATAATAGTGGCCCCCGGGGCGAACCTGGACCTGAAGCCCTGGGACCTCCAGGAGGACCACTTCAAGGACGCCACCTCCGCGGTGTTCCAGCTGGAGATACCGGTTGATACCGTATCCCGGGGCCTCCGCATGGCCAGGGACATGGGTTGCCTCACGTTCCTCAACCCCTCCCCCCTCAAGCCCCTGCCGGATGAGGTCATAGGCTTAGTGGACTATCTGGTGCTAAACCAGGTGGAGCTGACCCAGCTCGGGGGGACGGACGATCCGGACCTGTCCATGGGGCGTCTTCTGGGCTTGGGCGTCAAGGGGGTGGTGCTCACCATGGGCTCCCGGGGGGCAAGGTTCCTCTCCGTCGAGTCCAGCGGCTCGGTTGAGGCCTCCAGGGTGGAGGTGGTGGACTCCACCGGAGCGGGGGACGCCTTCATGGGGGCCTTTGCGGTGATGATCTCCGAGGGGCACTCCATGGAGGAGGCGGTCCGGTTCGGGGTCACCGCCGGCTCCCTGGCGTGTCTCAAGGCGGGGGCCCAGCCCTCCATGCCCACCCGGGAAGAGGTGGAGGGGGCCATGGGAAGGCTCTAACAACCCCATTCCCCACCGCATCAAGACAAGATAGGTAATTTAGCTTAAGGGCCCGTTGGGGGTTTGACCCTGTTCGCCCCCCTTCAAGGTAATATCATAGCCTCATAAAACGTATGGGGGGATGGACATGAGAGAAGGCAAATTGGGCAGGTACTTGAGGTACGCATCCCTTGCGGGGTTCCTCGGATTCATGACCTACGTGGCTTACCGGCATCAGGTGGTGGGGGGTGGCCCATCGGGGGTCCCGCCGGTGGATGCCCTGTGCCCCTTCGGGGGGCTGGAGAGCCTGTACTCATACCTCAAGCACGGGACGTTCCTCCGGCGGGTGGCCATGAGCTCCCTCTTGCTCTTCGGCACCGTGGCGGCGTCCACGCTGCTCCTGGGGAGGACCTTCTGCGGCTGGATATGTCCCTTGGGGGCCCTTGGGGAGGCAGCGGGGGCCCTGGGCAGGAGGCTTGGGTTCAAGGTGGATCAGAGGCGCATCCCCCACACGGCCAGGCACGTGAAGCTTCTGATCTTGGGGGTGGTGCTGGCGGGATCCTGGGCCACGGGCACCCTGGTGTTCAGGCCCTACGACCCATGGGTCGCCTGGGCCCACCTTGGTGGCGGCCTGGACGAGATCGCCGCCAACCCGTGGGGCTTCGCGGTCCTGGCCCTCTTGGTGATCCTGGCGGGCATGGGAATATCCCGGTTCTTCTGCCGCTACCTGTGCCCCCTTGGGGGCGGGCTTTGGATCCTGCAGAAGCTGAGCCTGACCCGGGTGGAGAGACACCCGGACAGGTGTGTGAACTGCGGAGCCTGCGACAGAGCGTGTCCCATGGGGATAACGGTGTCCACCGCCGGCAGGCTGTCCAATGGGGACTGCATATCCTGCGGTGAATGCGTGGAGTCCTGCCCCGCGAAGGGGGCGCTGGACTTCAGGGCCCTTGGGAGGAAGCTGTCCCCCCTTGCGGTGGGCATCATTGGCCTTGGGCTGTTCCTGGGGGCCTACGGGGTGGCCAAGGTATCCGGCGGCTGGCGGACCTTCTCCCCCACATCCCTGGAGGCCAAGGCGGACCCGGCGGAGGGGATATTCGGCTGGATGACCGTAGAGGAGGCGGCCTCCAAGGTGGCCCTCCCGGTGGAGGAGTTCATGAACGCCGCAGGGATCAGCCCCGACTCCCCCAGGGACGTGCCCCTCAAGAGGATGGAGGGGGTGGATGACGAGGCGGTGAAGGCCAAGGTGGGAGCTTACCTAAAGGCTCGTGAGACATCTCGTGACGCCAAGGCGCCTAACCCGGAGGAGATAAAGGGGAGCCAGACTCTGGCGGAGGTGGCGGAGATCTACCGTCTCAAGCCGGAGGAGATCCTCGAGACCGCGGGCTGGCCCGTGGAGATGGCCAAGGAGGCTGAAAATCCGCTGAAGGAGATGGCCGCCCGGGTGGGCAGCGAGGTGTCCGCCATCCGGGCAGCGGTAAGGAAGCTGAAAAGCCGCTAGACTAAATGGGGCCCCGGACAGCACCATGACGGGGCCCCTTCCGCCCAAAGGTTCGCATTCGATGGACCGAATCCCAGTTCCCAACCTAACGCCCCCAGCCTTAACGCTGAAATCCACGGGAGTTTAACCACATAAGTGGGCCGGATTTGGGTATATAATTCTGGCCGCAGTCATCTTACCGTACCGGGAGGCGTGGATATGAGGGACTTGTCGATAGCCAAGAAGCTGACGTTGCTTGGGATTGGGGTCACAGTCCTGTTGGGGCTCATGGTGGCCATGGTGGCCCTCCAGAGCCACTCCATCCTGAACGACCAGGTTAACACCCTGGGGATGGAGATGATCGCCAACAACGCCAACCAGGTGGACCAGTACTTCAGCCAGCTAAAGACGCTGACGCTGGGCATCGCCAGCGGCACCGCGGAGCTGTTGGAGACCGGACAGGCGGTCACCGACGACGACCTGGAGTCCGTCATGGCCCGGTACTTCAAAGCTTCGGCGAAGGAACTGAACGTCCTTGAGATGTACGTGGGCCTTGAGTCCACCGGCAAGGTGGGGACCGGCGGCGACTGGGTGGAGAAACCGGACTACGACGCAAGGAAGCGCCCCTGGTACATCCAGGCGGTGCAGGAGGATAAGGTCATACTTACCGCCCCATACGTGGACGCCAACACCGGCGGGCTAGTCATCACCGTGGCCACCCCGGTGAAGTCCACCTCGGGCAAGCTCCTGGGCGTGGCGGGGATCGACGTGGACCTCAAGACCCTATCCGACATGATCACCTCCTACAAGGTCTTCGGCAAGGGCTACGGCTTCCTCCTGGACCGGGAGGGCAACATGATATGTCATCCAAAGTCGGAGATGATCATGAAGGAGAACATCACCAAGCCCAGCGGCCTAATCACCCCCGAGCTGGCGGAGGCGGGGCGGAAGATGATCTCCGGCTCCCCGGGCTTCGTGGACTACTCCTTCCAGGGTGAGCTCAGGAGGACCTTCTTCTCCCCCACCAGGTCCGGCTTCGTCCTGGGCGTGGTCTTCCCCGCCTCGGACCTCAACGCCATGGTAAGGAGCCTGGCCATCCGACAGCTGCTCCTGGGGCTCGTGACCCTCATCCTGGTGGGCGCCATGCTCTACGGCCTCTCCAGGAGCGTGGTGGCCCCCGTCAAGAGGATCACCGACTCCCTCAAGAAGCTGGGACAGCTGGACCTCACCCAGGACCAGAACGACCAGTGGCTGAGGGAGGTGGGGCACCACCGCACCGAGATCGGCCTCATGGCCCAGAGCGCCCTGGTCCTCAAGGAGACCCTGAGACAGGCCATATCCGACATAGCCTCCCAGTCGGACAGGACCGCCGCCGCGGCGGAGAACCTGGCGGCCCTCTCGGAGGAGTCCGTGGCCTCCGTGGAGGAGATAAAGGCCTCGGTGGACCAGGTGGCGTCCCTCATGGAGTCCAACTCCGCCTCCCTGCAGGAGACCAACGCGGGGATCGAGGAGGTCTCCAGCGGAGCCCAGCAGGCGGCCAACTCCGCCACCGACGGGGCCGAGGCGGCCTCCAAGATGTCCCACCTGTCGGAGCAGACGGTCAGGCAGGTGGAGGAGGTGGTGAAGGCCATAACCCACGTGGGGGACGAGTCCAAGCGGACCTTCGAGAGGATCCAGAAGGTGGCGGACTCGGTGGCGTCCATATCGGGCTTCGTGGCCACCATAAGGTCCATAGCGGACCAGACGAACCTGCTGGCGCTGAACGCCGCCATCGAGGCCGCCCGGGCGGGCGAGGCGGGCCGGGGCTTCGCGGTTGTTGCGGAGGAGGTCCGGAAGCTGGCGGAGGAGTCCGCCCAGGCGGCCAAGGAGGTGGAGGACCTGATAGCCCCCCTGCAGGCCAACACGGAGGAGTCCTTGAGGGCCACGGAGCAGTCCCAGAGGTCCATGGACGACACGGTGCGCCGGGCCCACGAGGCCCAGGGGAAGCTGGCGGAGGTGCTGGGCCAGATCCGGGTCATAAACGACGCCATGCAGAACATAGCCGCCACGTCGGAGGAGCAGGCGGCGGCGGCGCAGGAGATAGCCCAGGGGATAGACAACGCCACCCAGGGTACCATAAACGTGGTGAACTCGGTGGAGATGATCCGTCACTCCAGCGAGGAGACCGCCAAGGCCAGCGAGGCGGTGGCCCAGGAGGCCCAGGCGCTGAGCCACACGGCGGAGCAGCTCAAGGCCCTGATCGCCAAGTTCAGGTACCAGTCCTCCCAGCTGCACCTGAAAGACGGTAGGTAGGGTAGAGTCAGATGACCGAGGGGGCCCCCGTAAGATCCGGGGGCCCCTGCTAGACGCCATTAACAGGTCGTACCCGGCGGACACGTTTAGCAGGTTCGTCTCCCGATCGGGGGATGCACCAGTGTAGAGCAGGCCGCCCAACTTCAGCCCCTTCCACTCTCCCCTTACTATAACGTCAACCTGCCAACGAAATTCGAACCAACTATCTGGACAGGAGGTGGATCCTGTGGTATTTATATCCTCGTTTCAGCGCCGGGGTGGCGGAATGGCAGACGCAGCGGACTCAAAATCCGCCGTGGGCGACCACGTGGGGGTTCGAGTCCCCCCCCCGGCACCAGTTTAACCAGGGGCCTCCGCGGAGCACAGGGGGTCCCTTTTTTTCTCCCAGGAAGGTTCCCCGCCGGCACGAAACAAGCCAAACTCGCACCCACGATGTTCTGCTCTCCAGAAGGTTTCATGCGGAGACCATTGAGTCCTCTCGAATAAGTCCCCTCGAACCGGATGCGTGCTTCCCATCCCATCCAGGAAGTCGAAGGCGACATCCTCTCCTCGGGCCCCGCCATGAATCGGATCCCCTACTGCCCCCACCTAAAGCCCCGGGGGAAGCATCACCAGGCTACCGACCCAAATGGGGGCCCGTTGCGCCAGATAAGCAGGAGTGGATCTTAGTCGGCCTTGCCCCCCAGGAGGCAAGTGCTCTATCCGCTTAGTTATTTCGATCACGTTAGAGTTGATTCCCGGCAGGAGCGTACAATTAGGATCCGCCAGGACACGGGCGGGATCGGAGGACCGGATCCGCAAGGGTTCCTTCGGGGTTCGAGCGGTCATAAAGGGGCGAATACCGCGATCTCTAACCCGCTGTTGTAGAATGAGATCCGTAGGCTCGATCAACCCCTCGGGAGACTCCCGGGAAGACTTCGGAGGTGCTCAAATGTTGCCCTTGACGTTGGCCCTGGCGGTGGCCATGGATCTGGCTGTAGGCGATCCCCAGTGGAGGTTCCATCCCGTGCGGCTGGTGGGCATGTTGGCCGAGAGGGTGGAGTCCGCATGCCGCTCCCTCCCGGTGAACCCCAAGGTCCAGGGGGGCATCTTCCTGGCCGTCACCCTCTTGGCCGCCGTGCTTCCCCTGATGGTGTTCCTGGAGATCCTCCAGGTGCTCCGGCTCGGCTGGCTCGGCGGGGCCATCACCATCTACTTCTGCCTGGGGGGCAAGAGCCTGGCAACGGAGGTGACCCGGGTGCTGTCCCATCTCAGGTCTCGTGATCTAGACGGTGCTGCGGAGGGACTTAAATTCATCGTGAGCCGGGACGTGGAGGGGATGGACCAGGGCTACCTGGTCCGGTCCGCCATCGAGACCCTGGCGGAGAACTTCTCCGACGCGGTGACGTCCACCCTCCTCTACGGCGCCCTGGGAGGTCCGGTGCTGGCCTGGATCCACCGGGTGGTCAACACCCTGGACGCCATGGTGGGCTACCGGGACGAGAGGTACTCGGACTTCGGAAGTGCCTCCGCCAGGCTGGACGACCTGCTCAACTTCCTCCCCTCCAGGATGTCCGCCCTTGTGGTGGCCGCTGCGGGGCAGATAATGGGGGGTAACTTCAAGGACGCCTGGGAGGGGGCCAAGGAGGATGCCCCCAAGGACGAGAGCCCCAACTCAGGATGGCCCATCAGCGCCTTCGCCCACGCACTGGGGGTAACCCTGGGGGGGCAGACCAGCTACTCCGGCCAGTGGTCCCTCAACCCTATCATGGGCAAGGGCCCATCCCCTGAGGTGGAGCACCTGGAGCGGGCGATCTCCATATACTGGGTCTCGTACATGATATCTGCCCTTGTCTCCCTGGGGATCGGAGGGCTGATGTCCCTTTGATCCACGGAGGCCTGGTCCGATGGCTCCACCTGGACCCCAAGGAAGTGCTGGATTTCTCCAGCAACGTCAACCCTTTCGGCCCCCCTAAGGGGGCAGTGAAGGCCGCTAGGGAGGCCCTGTCCTACACCCATATATACCCTGACAGGGAGCAGGCTAGGCTTCGCAGGGCCTTCGCCCGATGGCTCGGAATCGACGAATCCGCGGTCTGCTTCGGCAACGGGGCCAGCGACGTGATGGGGGCGGCCATCATGGCCTTTAGGCCCGGAAGGATCGTCACCTTCTCCCCCACCTTCGGCGAGTACCGGCAGTGGGGGGAGAGGTTGCGTGTCCCAACCCGGGAGATCCCCCTGGTGGCCCCCAACTTCGCTCCCTCCCTGGGGGACCTAGAGAGCACCTTGTCCCATGGGGACCTGCTGGTTATCTGCCAGCCCAACAACCCCACCGGAAGGGTCTGGACCCAGGAGGAGATGGAGCAGGTCCTGGAGCTCTGTTCCCGCCAAGGCGCCATCCTCATGGTGGACGAGTGCTTCGTCAACCTAACCTGGCCCCCGGCCCCCTCGGCGATCGAACACCTGCCCAGGGGCAACCTGCTGATCCTCAGGGCCTTCACCAAGGACTTCTCCGCCCCGGGACTCCGGATAGGGGCCGCACTGGGGCACCCGGACGCGGTGGCCCGGATCAGGCATTGCCTTCAGCCCTGGCCCATCAACTGCGCGGGAGAGGCCTTCGCCACCTGGTGCTGCGAGAACCCGGAACCGTTCATATCCGATTCCAGACACAGGCTGGCCAAGGAGAGGAAGTACATGATGAGGAACCTCCGGCGACTCGGCTTCCAGCCGGTGGAGGGAGACTCCAACTTCATCCTCACCAGGTGCCCGGTGCCCGCCTGGGCCCTGGCGAAGGAGCTCCTCAAAAGACGCATCCTTATCCGCACCTGCAGGTCCTTCGGCCTTGGGGATGATCACGCCAGGCTGGCGGTTAAGGACAGGAGGAGCAACAGGGCCCTGTTCAACGCCCTGGAGGATGCCCTGCGGGCCCTCATGGACAAGGACCTTGAGTATGGGATATAAACACTTAAAAATCCTAAACGGGGGGATGGGCATGGCAAGCATAGTGGTGGCCCACTACGGTATCGGCGACGGAGACTGCGGATGTTTCAAGAGGACCCGGGAGAACCTGCTCCACGTGCTGGAGCGGATGGCCCCCAAGTTCGCCGCCCTGGGAATCGAGATATCCGCCGAGCACCGGGAGATGGAGGACTCCACCGAGAACCGAACGATGCACAACCTAATCACCCTGGAGTCCCCGGGGGAGATGGACGAGACGTCCCTGGAGTCCCTGCTGGGGCTAGAGGTGGAGATGCTCCCCTGCGATGACGGGGGAAGCTGCAGGGCCATAGTGATGGAAGGGGCCAAGGAAGGGGCCAAGTTTCAGGAGGTCCCCACGGGGCTCATAATGGACGGGCTGATCCGGGCCTCCATGAAGCTCCTGGGGGGACACCACCAGTGCGGCTCCTGCGGTTGTTGCCACTAGGGGACACCCCATGCCGGACCTGATAATAACCACCAAGGGCGGGGACAGGGGTGAGACCTCCCTCTGCAACGGCCAGCGGGTGCCCAAGGATCACCCCCTGGTGGAGCTGTACGGCACCGTGGACGAGTGCCAGGCCCACGTGGGCATGGCCAGGGCCACCTGCCCCTTCGACGAGGTGGCCCAGTGGCTCTTAAAGCTTGAGGAGAACATGTCCTACGCCATGGGTAGCCTCGCCAAGTGCGATGACCTGCCGGAGCCGGACACGGCCCTCCTGGAGGAGATAGTGGACAAGGTCACCTCGGAACACCGGGGCCCCTTCCGGTTCGTCCGACCCGGCGACTCGGTGAGCGGCGCGGCCCTTCACGTGGCCCGAACGGTGGCCCGCCGGGCCGAGCGGGTGGCGGTGGGGCTCTACCGCCGGGGAGAGATCACCGAAGCCCAGTACGTGTACCTGAACAGGCTGTCGGACGCCATCTACGCCCTATCGCTATGGGTGGACGGGCTCTGCAGGGAGAGGTGCTAACTTGAGTTGAAACGGTTGAGATGTCCGGCATCCTCGTAATAAAATAATGTATAAAGGATTCGTCATTCTGAAGGAGAGCCATCGCTAAGGAGGCGGGCCAATGAAGGATCATCCCCTTTCCCCCGCTAGGAACCGGGATCTCAGGCAGATAGTCTACGACAAGATAAAGGACGCCATAGTCAACGGTCTCATACCACCCGGCGAGAAGCTGTCGGAGTTCGACTTGTCTCAGCAGCTGGAGGTATCCAGGACCCCCATAAGGGAGGCTATCCGGCAACTGGCCCAAACCGGTCTGGTCAAACTGGTACCCCGCAAGGGGGCCTTTGTGGCCCTGCCCACCCCAAAGGAGGCGGAGGACCTTTACGAGATCCGGGTCGCCCTGGAGGGGCTTGCGCTTGAGAAGATCTGTCCCTCCCCCCCAAGGGAGGAGCTGCTCCGCTACAGGGACATGTTCCTGTCCGTGGGACCCGGGTGGACTAGCCAGCAGTACCTGGAGAGGGACCGGGAGTTTCACTCCTTCATAAGCGTCCAATCGGGGAACGGCTTCCTGGAGACGGTGCTCCACAACGTCAACGACCTGATCCAGCTCTGCAGGCACTACTCGGTGGAGGGGGTCCCCCTCAAGCGCTCATCGGAAGAGCACGTGGCCCTCATAGATGCCATCCTGGAGGGCAACGTGGAGATGGCCAAGGAGAGGCTCAGGAGGCACCTCAAGAACGCGGTGGCATCCCTAACGGGATACATCATGTCGAAGGGATAGGCCATGGGGACCCTGGTCGGCATGGGACTTGCGCTCAGCGCCGCCGCCGTGTGGGCCATGGCGCCGGTGCTCTACCGGAGGGGCATCGAGAAGGTGTCCTACACGGGACTTGGGGCGCTGAGGTGCCTGGGCTACATAGTCAGCGCCGCCCTCTACGCCCTGCTGACCGGCGGTACCTCGGTCCTCACCCCCCCAAGCCTGAGCCTCTTGGGGGTCATCTGGTCCTCCTCCATCGCATGGTTGGTGGTGGGAGACCTGTGTTACTTCGGAGCACTACACAAGCTGGGGGTCTCCATAGGGGTGCCGGTCACATCCTCCTTCCCCATCGTGGCCCTGGTGATGTCCCACGTCTTCATCGGAGAGCCCCTGGGACCCTCGATCGTCCTGTCGGTCCTCCTGACGCTGGGGGGGCTGTTCCTGCTCAACAAGGCCCAGGGGACCGACTCCCCCAGGGAGCTTAGGATGGGGCTACTGCTGGCCCTGGCCACCATGGTGTGCTGGAGCGTCGGGGTGGTCACCAACAAGGTCCTCATCGGAAGGATGGACGTGGCCAAGCTGGAGCTGTGGCGATCCATAGGGGTGACCCTGGGGTCAGTGGCGGTCTTCCTCCTCAAGAATCCCCGGGAGGTCTTGGACCTTCGGGAATTGAGCTACAGGGACGTGCTGGAAATGGCGGTGGCAGGCGCCATGGGGCTCACCATAGGCAACCTGCTCTTCTCCTACAGCCTCCGTCACATATCGGTGGCGCTGGCCACCTGCCTGGCGTGTGCCAGACCGTTCCTGGCGGCCCTCTTCGCCACCGTGGTCCTGCGGGAGCCCCTGACGCTACGCAAGACCCTAGGCATAGCCCTGGTGGTGGGGGGAGTCACGGTGATGTCCCTCTAATCCCAAAAGACAGGCAGGTGTTCGACCCCATTGTCCACCCTGTTCTTCCTCTATAAGCTGGCGGGGGCGCTGGCGGTGCCCCCTGGCATCTTCGTCCTGGCGTGCCTCCTGATGGCCCTTTGCTGCCTCAGGCAGCCCCGACGATGGGGCCTCCTCCTGGCCTGTCTGGCCACCGGGATCGCCATCTACTCCGCCTCCTGCGACTGGTCCGCCCGGCTCATCACCGGCCCCCTGGAGGACATGTACGAATCCCACCCGCTTCCCACCGACGACGGGGTCATCGTCCTCTTAGGCGGCGGGGTCCGGTACGACCGAGACCTCAAACCCTACCAGCTGGGCAACTACACCTCCGTCCGGGTGCTGAAAGCCCTCCAGCTACATAGGGACACCGGCTGGCCCATAGTCTGCTGCGGAGGCAACCCAAGGTTAGACCCGGACCCGGAGGCGTCGGAGGCCAACCTCATGGCCCAGACACTCATGGACATGGGGGCCACCCAGGTCTACCGGGAAGGCCGCTCTCGCACCACCTGGGAGAACCTGGTGAACGCCCTGCCCATACTGAGGCGGCTGAACAGGCGGAATGTGGTGATCGTCACCAGCTCCTTCCACATGCCCCGGGCCATCATGACCGCCCGGGCGGTGCTGAAGGGCTTCGATGTATACCCCCATCAGGCGGGGAGGCTGACCGACAGGTCCCCCATGGACCCCATTTCCTTCCTTCCCCTATCCATGAGCGAGACCTGCCTTGGCCTCCGGGAGTGGGTGGGCATGGGGGCCTACCGGGTCATGAGCCTGCTTCGAAGGTCCGACGCCAGGTAGTCCCGGTGACGGGAGAGGTCCGCCCCGGTCCTGATGTCCCCCTCCAGCTGCCCCATCATCTGAGAGAGCTCCATGAAGCCCCCGAGGGCCGAGTCCCCCTTGATCCGGTGGGCCAGCTTGGCCGCCTCCTCCAGATCCCCCCGGTCGATGGCACCCACCAGCAGGGACGCCAGCTGGTCCACCTCCTCCAGGAAGTCCTCCCGGGCCCTGGCGGTGATCTGGTCATCCCCCCGCCCCTCCGGGTTCCAACCGGTCCACTGGGATATCACGTCCATCAGCAGGTTGGCCGAGATGGGCTTGAAGAGGGTCTCGTCCATGCCCGCCTCTAAGGCCCCCACCAGGTCCGACTCGCCGCCGGCGGTAAGGGCCAGTATGGGCTTGCCAAATCCCATCTCCCGTAGCTTCGACGCCGCCTCCACCCCCCCCATCCTGGGCATCAGCAGGTCCATGAAGACCAGGTCCGGGTCCTCCCTCATGGCCACCTCCAAGGCCTCCAGCCCGTCGGCGGCGCTGAAGACCTGGACGCCCATCTTTTCCAGCATCATGGACAGGGACTTGCGGCTCACCAGGGAGTCGTCCACCACCAGCACCTTGGGGGGCCGATCCAGGGTACTGATCCCCGGGGACCTGACGGGCTGGACCTTTATGGACATCTCAACCCCCTCAGCGCCCACGGAGGAGAAGAACTTAACCCCCTCCAGGTACCTCTCCGCCAGGTATTCCACCACCCGGCGGAGGGAGTCGGTGGCCCCCTGGGATAGGGACCAGGCCTCCACCATGACCATGGCGGATCCCTCCTCGATGGCGAGTCCCACGCTCACCTTACGGGCCATCCGGTCCACGTAGTACATGTTGAGAGCCCCCATAAGGGCCTGAAGGGCCCCGTACTTGATGAGGTACCTCCCCGGGTCATCCCCCTGGACCTCCAGCTCGAACTCCCGCCCCTCCATCCGGTTCCACCCCTGACCAAGGGATCCCAGGGACTCCAGGGCCTCGCTCAAGGGGATCATGGAGCCGAAGCGCTGGGACTCCAGCTCTATCTCGCAGAGGAACGTGTCTATCTGGGAGGCCAGCACCCGGGCGGCACCGAACGCCAGGGAGGCGCTCTGGGGGGAGTAGCTCTCCTTGAGGTCCTCCAGGGCCAGACTCATGGTCCAAAGGGGGGTCCTCAGGTAGTGGCCCCACTGCTCTATCTCCCCAAGGCGGCTCCGCCCCTTCAATACCTCCATGGAAAGGGAGAAGACGTCCCCCAGGAGCCACATGGCCATTAGATCCGAGGAGGTGTAGTTGTCATCCCGGCCAAAAACCCCTAGCCAACCGGACAGATCCCTGCCCCTGAAGGGGGCCAGCGCACCCCGGTCGAGGCAGCTCCAGCCGGGGAAGCACAGGGGGTTGCTTCCGTCCCTCACCGCCGGGGCATCGCTGGGGGACTCTATGGACTTGAGGTAAAGCCAGAGCCGGTGGGCCTCATCGGACCCGAAGTCTCTCAGGGACTTGACGACTCCATCGTTGAAGAAGAAGGCCTGGTCCTCCCCGTCGTTGAACCATACGGCGGAGGCGGTACTGCCCATTATCTCGCACATGCCCTCCAGGAAGGCCCTTATGAGGTCCCTCTCGGAGATGGCGGTCTTAACGCTGTGCATGAGGGACTTGAGCATGGAGTTGTCCAAAGACGTCACCCCCCTTATCAGCCTTCGCTGAAGCGCCGCCAAAGGCGCCTCAGCCGATCCCTTATTTTGAGCTCGCCTCCCCTGTCGGAGGGACGATAGAACCGCCGGGGCTCCGGAAGGTAAGAGGACGGAACCCACCCGGAGGGGGAGTCATGGGGATAGCGGTAGTTGGGGCTCCCGGGCAACAGGTGCTCCGGCACCTCCAGCACGTCCCCCTTGGCCACCGCCTCCCGGGCGTCCCTTATGGCCCGGTAGACCCGGTTGCTCTTGGGGGCGGCGGCTATGTACAGCGCCGCCTCCGCCAGGATCATGTCCCCCTCAGGCAGGCCAACCCGGTCGAAGGCGGACGCCGCCGCCTGGGCCACCACCAGCGCCATGGGGTCCGCCAGGCCCACCTCCTCGGCGGCAAGGATGCATATCCGCCGGGCTATGAACCGGGGATCTTCCCCGGACTCCAACATCCTGGCGAGCCAGTACACCGCCGCGTCCGGGTCGGAACCCCTGACGCTCTTTATGAAGGCGGATATGACCCCGTAATGCTGGTCCGCTTTTCTATCATATCTCTTAAACGCCCTTCCCGCAAAGGCGGCCACCTGTTCCTCCCCCATGACCCGCCCACCGGAGGCGGCCACCGCGGAGGCCACGGTCTCCAGCCTCACCAGGGCCTGTCTCAGGTCCCCCTGGGACGAGGCCGCCAGGGCGGCCAGGGCATCATCGGTGACGGACAGCCCAAGCCGCCCAAGCCCCCGGTCGAAATCCTCCAGAGCCCTTACCAGCACCTGGATCACGTGCCGGTCCTCCAGGGGCTTCAGCTCGTATACCAGCATCCGGGAGAGCAGGGTCTTGTTCACCTCAAACCAGGGGTTCTCGGTGGTGGTGCCCACCAGGACCATCTGGCCGGACTCGACGAAGGGCAACAGCACGTTCTGCTGCTGGGAGTTGAAGTGGTAGATCTCATCCACGAACGCTATGGGGGGCTCGAACCCCATGGAGGTGAGGGAGGCGGCCCTGTCCGCCAGGGCCCTGAGGTCCGACAGCTTGGAGGTGACCGCGTTGATCTCCAGGAGCTCCCGGCCGGTGGTGGTGGCCATGAGCCTCACCAAGGTGGTCTTCCCCACCCCCGGAGGCCCGTAGAGGATGCAGCTCCTCAGTGAGTTGGAGGAGATGAGCAGCCTCAACGGCCCCCCCTCCCCCAGGAGGTGCTCCTGCCCCACGTACTCATCCAGGCTTCTGGGTCTCATGCGCTCCGGCAGGGGGGTCATCAGGCTGGGTCTATCCTCCATGGGTCCACCTCACCAGGAGATCCGTCACGGGGACCGGGTCAGGCCAGTCATCCAGGACCCGCACCAACGGAAAGGTCTCCCGAAGGGCTGCCCCCAACACCTCCCCCAGCGGTCTCCCCAGGGCCCCAACCGGCATCGATGGGGACAGGGCCCACATGGAGGCATCCACCTCCAGGTCCAAGGTAACGAACCCGCCGCACCCCAGAGAGGCGGCTAGGAAGGCGTCCTCCCAGAAGCCGGGACGAGCCTCCACCAGGGCCACGGTGACGAATCGGCGTTTGAGCTCCTCCTCGCCTACGGACCTGGCGAGGGAAGAGTACTCCCAGGGCACCAGCGGGGTGGGATCTCCCAGGACCGCTAGGAGGTCCCTAAGGGTTGGAAGGGACAGATCTGCCAGGGGAAGCCACTTCTCCTCCAGCCGGTTCACCAGGATCGACCTCATGCGTGCCCTGCGGCCCCCCAGGAGATCGTATACGAAGTCGCCAACGAAGGCACACTCGTGGGGCTGGGTGCCAAGCAATCTAGCCGCATGAAGCAAGGGGGCCGGATCGGGCTTCGGGGGGTGGAAATCGTCCCTGGACAGGGTGACCTCCGGCAACGGGACCCGGGCGGCCAGGGACGCCGCCTCCATGGCCCTTCGGCAGTTTCGGGAGACCACCGCCCAGGGGATTCCCCGGGACTCCAGGTGGGCTATCAGGTCCAACGCCCCGTCCACGGGAACGCAGGAGGATGCCCCGGAGACCTCCAGGTCCTCCAGATCAGCGAGGAAGCGGCTTCGGAGCGGCTCCTCCATCCTCTCCGCCTCCTCCAGGAGCATTACCCTGCGGCCCCCGAAGTACCTATCCCTCAGGGGGGAGAAGTCCAGGGGCCCATCCACCAGGACCCCATCCCAGTCGAATATGAAGGCGGAACAATGGGCGGGATGCCAGAAGGGGGGATCTATCATCAAGGCCACACACCCCCTGTTCTACGGGACGTCCGGGCGGGAACGCAGAAAAAGGTTAACCCCGCAATGCCGTGAGGGGAAGGCCTTGACCCGCTTCCTAAAATCTTGGGGCCCCCCAAACCTTGGAATCAGACTGCCAACGAGGGCTGTCATCACCGGAACGGAGAAGGCCCCGGCGGGTGTACAAAGTGTTGGCTCAAGACACTACACCCCTTCCACGAACACCACAGGGCTACCTTGAGTAATATTTTATTTTGAAGGCGCCGGACGCGCAAGGGCGGGGGATCAGATCAGCCCCCCGAGCACCTCCTCAACCCCCTGGCGGACCGTGTCCCGGACCCAAAGACACACGTCCGGGGTCTTGAAGAGCTCCGGGTCCTCCAGCACCTCCAGCACCTCCCGAGAGTCGAAGGTGAAGATCCTGCCGTCCACATCCACCTCTAGGCGCCAGCGGACCTCCGGGTGCCCCGACAGGAGGACCATCATGGTGCTCCCCAGGTCCCCTATGGGGGGCCTGTCTATGTGGCTTAGCCGGAAGGAGGCCTCGGTGAGGGTCCCCTCCCCCACCTTGGAGTCTATACGGAAGGCCCCATCGCACAGCTCCGCCGACTGCTTCAGGAACGGGAGCCCCAGCCCCACCCTCCGGGTGGTCCTGGTGGTATAGAAGGGGTCAACCGCCCTACTGACCACCTCGGGGGACATGCCCCTTCCGTCGTCCCGCACCCTAATCCTCAGAACGTCCAAACCGCTGTCCGCGTGAAGCCCCAGCTCCACCGTCCGGGCCCCGGCGTTTACCCCGTTCTCCGCGATGTCCAGAAAGTGGTGGGAAAGGTCGTCCAGCAATCGTATCACCCCTAGGAATAGACTTTTGAATCTTTCAGCGTCCCTGCAGACCAGGAAAGGGAACCAGGTTATAATGTAGCTGCAAGGAGGGGAGGTGGAAACACCATTGAGAGGAATCTGCGTCCACGCCCACTTCTATCAACCCCCCAGGGAGGACCCTTGGCTCGAGGAGGTCCTGCTGGATCCCACTGCAGCCCCGTCCCATGATTGGAACAGCCGGATAACCGACGAGTGCTACCGGCCCAACAGGGCAGCCAGGCTGGTGGACCCCTCGGGGAAGATAGTGCACGTGGTGAACAACTACCTCCACATGAGCTTCAACATAGGCCCCACCCTTCATCGCTGGATCTTCAGGAAGGATCCCATCCTGGAATACCACATCTGCGAGGCGGACCGGACATCCGAGCGGTCCCTGGGGTGCGGGAACGCCATGGCCCAGTGCTACAACCACATGATAATGCCCCTGGCCAACCACCGGGACCGGAGGACCCAGGTCATATGGGGGATCCAGGACTTCAAGGCCCGGTTCGGGAGGGCACCGCTGGGGATGTGGCTCCCCGAGACGGCGGTGAACCTTGCCACGTTGGAGGAGTTGGCCAGGAACGGGATCCAGTTCACCATCCTGGCGCCCCACCAGTGCGCCGCGGTGCGCCCCATGGGGGACGGGGCCTGGATGGGCACCCCCGGGGGGATCGGATTGGACGTTACCAGGCCCTACAGGCAGCACCTGCCATCCGGCAGGCACCTGGACGTGATCTTCTACCACGGGGGCACCTCCCAGGCCATCGCCTTCGGAGGCCTCCTGGACAACGGGGACCGGTTCGCCCACCACCTGATGGACCTTCTGCCCCGGGACGACGAGCCCAGGCTCATCGCCATAGCCACCGATGGGGAGACCTACGGCCACCACCACCGGTTCGGCGAGATGGCCCTGGCCAGGGCCTTCCAGCTGATATCCGAGAGGCGGGAGGTCTTCATAACCAACCCCGCCGCCTTCCTTAGGGCCCACCCTCCCACCTGGGAGTGTCAGGTGGCGGAGAACACCTCCTGGTCCTGCGCCCACGGGATAGAGAGGTGGCGGAGCGACTGCGGATGCCACACCGGCGGCCAGGTGGGGTGGCACCAGAGGTGGAGGGGCCCATTAAGGGAGGCGCTGGACCACTTACGGGACCGAATCGACCAGGTCTACGAGGACCGGATCCGGGACCTGATGGACCCCTGGGAGCTGAGGGACCTCTTCGCAAAGGCCCTGCTGGACGTCCGGGACGAGCGGCACTCCCCCCTGAGGAAGCGGCAGGAGTTCCTCCGGGAGGTCCTGCCGGGGCTGAGCCCCGAACGGGGCGTGGAGGTGCTGTCCCTTCTGGAGGCCCAGAGGATGAGGATGTTCATGTACACCTCCTGCGGCTGGTTCTTCAACGACGTGGCGGGAATAGAGACCCGACAGATCCTATCCTACGCGGAGAGGGCCCTGGAGCTGACCCGGGAGGCCACCGGGGTGGACCCCTCCGGGGACTTCTACTCGATCCTGAAGACCGCGGAGGGGAACCAACGGGACCTGCCAAACGCCCTGGAGGTGCTCGAGAAGACCGTGTTCCCCAGGAGGCGAAGCCTCAAGGACATGGCCGCCTCATCCCTCCTGGCGAAAAGGTCCGGCTCCTTCTACTCCACCTTCTGCTCCACCCGCCTCCGGCAGGAGTCCTCGGGGGGCATCACCCTGAAGGTGGGGGAGGTGACCGTCACGGACCAGCGGACCGGGACCACCTGGTCCGGATCGGGGGCGGTGATCTCCACCGGCGGCCTGGATGACCGATGCTGGCTCAGCCCCTCCCAGGTGGACCAGGCAAAGTTAATAAAAGATTTTATAAGGCAGGATATAATAGCCTTCAGCGACACCCTGCGGCGTCAGTTCCCCATAGGTCCCCTGGGACCGGAGGTGTTGCCCGAGGACGAGAGGGCGGAGCTGGGGGTTATGAGGGCCCGGGAGGTGGAGGACGGCTACTTCGAAACCGCCCGGGACATACTGGAAGACAACCGGCGGCTCATATCCCAGCTGGGGGATCTGGGGCTGCCGCTTCCGCCCCTCATATCCGCCTCCGCGGACCTGGTGATGCGTCGTCAAATCGAGGAACTTTCCAAAGGGGCGGATCCCATTATGCTGGTGGGACCATCCTCCCCGCTGGGACGGATCCTCGAGGAGGCGTCGGACATGGGGCTCAAGCCCAGGCTAGATATACTTGCCCCATCGGTGGCGTCCGCCCTTCACGACCTGGTAAGGTCCGTGAGGACCGGCAACTCGGAAGAGGACAGGTTACGGGACGTCATCGAGGCCTTGAGGCGCTGCCGGGAGCTGAAGATCCCCATCAACCCCTGGCGTCTGCAGAACGAGGTCTGGCGGAAGCTGGAATCCTCAGAGGAGAGGCCAGGCCCGGGCTGGATAGAGCTAGCTAGGGAGCTGGGGTTCGCCATGCCGGGTGACTAGCAGAGTAACCCACACCACAACGGGAGGTGCGATGGAATGACCATAATGACCTACGGGGACAACATAGGCAACTCGATGCTCAAGACATTGGAGCACGACCCGGTCTTCAGGTCCGTGGCCTATTTCTCCATGGAGATAGCCATAAGGCCCGAGATACCCACATACTCCGGCGGCCTTGGGGTCCTGGCGGGGGACATAATAAAGAGCGCCGCGGACCTGGGGGTGCCCATGGCGGCGGTGACCCTGCTCTATCGCAAGGGCTACTTCATCCAACACGTGGATCAGGAGGGATATCAGCGGGAGAGCCCGGTGGAGTGGAAGCCTGAGGAGTACCTGACCCTCCTGCCCAACGAGATATCCGTCATGCTGGAGGGGAGACCCGTCAAAGTCAGGGCCTGGGTCTACGACTACGTAGGGCAGTCGGGCTACCCGCTCCCCATATACTTCCTTGACACGGACTTCGAGAGCAACGCCCCGGCGGACAGGAACCTCACCTGGCACCTCTACGGGGGGGACCAGCGATACAGGCTCTGCCAGGAGCTGATCCTGGGGGTTGGAGGGCTTCGCATGCTCCGGGACCTGGGCTACAGGAACATAAAGACCTTCCACCTCAACGAGGGACATGCGGGCTTCATAACCCTGGAGCTCCTGAGGGAGCAGGGCTACGAGGACTACGACAAGATCCGGGACAAGGTGATCTTCACTACCCACACGCCGGTCCCCGCCGGGCACGACCATTTCTCGTATGAGCTGATCGACAAGGTGATGGACCCGGTGTTCGTCCACCACATAAAGCGCATGATGGGCCCCGAGGGGGTATCCATGACCGAGCTGGGGCTCAGGTACAGCCGGTACACCAACGCGGTGTCCATAAAGCACGCGGAGGTCAGCCGCAACATGTTCAACTCCGCCAACATAGACGCGGTCACCAACGGGGTACACTCCACCACCTGGACCTGTCCGGGCTTCGCGAAGCTCTACGACCGGTACATAGCCGGCTGGAGGAACGACCCGAGCCGCCTGATCCAGGCCCTGCAGCTACCCGACGAGGAGGTCTGGAAGGCCCACCAGGCGGCCAAGATGAAGCTGCTCGCCCGGGTCCTGGAGGAGACCGGCCGGGAGCTGGATGCGGACGTGCTCACCATCGGCTTCGCCCGGCGGGCCGCAGCCTACAAGAGGGCGGACCTGCTGTTCTCGGACGTGAAGCGGCTAATCGACGTATGCTCCGGCCAGGTGCAGTTCATATTCGCCGGCAAGGCCCACCCCCACGACGAGCCCGGCAAGGCCATGATCAAGAGGATCCACCAGATGGCCAAGGAGATCGGCTCCGCGGTCCCCATAGTCTTCCTGGAGAACTACGACATGTCCCTGGCGAGCCTGCTAACCTCCGGGGTGGACCTGTGGCTCAACAACCCCCGGCGACCCAGGGAGGCCTCGGGCACCAGCGGAATGAAGTGCACCCACAACGGGGTCATGAACTTCTCCGTCCTGGACGGATGGTGGATCGAGGGCTGGGTGGAGGACGTGACCGGCTGGTCCATCGGCCCCGACCCGGAGGAGGCGGAGCTGGTGGAGTACGACGAGATGCAGGACGCGATGGACCTGTACAACAAGCTGGAGGACAAGGTAATACCCACCTACTACCAGCACAGGGAGAAGTGGATATGGATGATGAAGCACGCCATCGCCCTCAACGCCAGCTACTTCAACACCCACCGGGTGGTTAAGGAGTACTGCGAGAAGGCCTACGGCGTGGTGTTCCGGGGACTCTAAAATGGCGGAGGCTATTAAGAAACCCCGGATCCTTCACGTAACCCCCGAGATGTCCCCCCTGGTGAAGATGGGGGGCCTGGGGGACGTGGTGGGGTCCCTGCCCAGGGCGCTCAACGAATTGGGGTGCGACTGCCGAGTCCTCATCCCCAACTTCAAGGGCCTCATGGACCGGGCCAACCAGATGGGCCTCAAGGTGACCCGCTGCAAGGCCCGGATCCACGTGGCCCTCAATTGGCGAGTCTACTCCGCCGGGCTCTTGAGGACCGAGGTGGGAGGGGTCAAGACCTACATCCTGGACCAGCCGGAGCTCTTCGGGGACCTGGAGGTGTACCCCAAGGCACTCACCTGCGAGACCGCCATGCCCTTCGTGTTCCTGGGTGCCGCGGGGCTCGAGATCGGGGACGCCACCGGCTGGAGGCCCCAGGTGCTCCACCTGCACGACTGGCCCGCCTCCACCGCCGCCTCGCTGCTCAAATGGCACAGGCACTACCACCGGTGCAGCGGAAGCTACGAGACGGTGCTCACCATCCACAACCTGGCCCACCAGGGGATCGTCTCCCCCGCGGGCATGGACGGCTGGGGCTTCAACAAGAACAGCTTCTCCATCGACGGCATGGAGTTCTACGGTCACGTGAACCTCCTCAAGGGGGCCATCATGGCCAGCGACTACGTGACCACCGTGAGCCCCCGCTACTCCTGGGACATCCAGACAAAGGAGGGGGGGATGGGGCTTGATGGGGTCCTGTACGCCCACCGGGACAAGCTCAAGGGGATACTAAACGGGGTGGACTACTCGGTGTGGAATCCCGCCACCGACCGGGTCATAGCGGCCAACTACACCGTCCAGGACATCTCCGGCAAGTGGACCTGCCGGGAGGACCTGTTCAAGATGGCCGGGTGGGAGGACCGGGGAGAGGTGCTGGTCTGCTTCGTGGGCCGGCTGGTGGAGCAGAAGGGGATAGACCTCATCCTGGGGGCCATGGACAGGCTCATGCTGGAACCGGTCAAGCTGCTGATCTTGGGATCCGGACACCCCCTCTTCCAGGAGCGGGTCCTGTCCGAGGCCCGTAAGCACCCGGACAGGATATGGGCCTCCACCGCCTTCGACGAGGAGCTCTCCCACCGGATCTACGCGGGATCCGACCTGTTGCTCATGCCGTCCCTCTTCGAGCCCTGCGGACTATCCCAGCTGATCGCCATGGCCTACGGCACCATCCCGGTGGCCAGGGCCACCGGCGGCATCGCCGACACGGTGATCGACGCGGACGGGGCCCAGGACGGCACCGGGTTCCTTTTCATCGACTACTCGCCGGAGGAGATGATGAGGGCCCTACGGCGGGCCATCGGGGCCGTTACGGACATCAACAGACGGCTAAACATCATGAGGAACTGCATGACGTCCGACTTCTCCTGGAAAAGCTCCGCATCCTCCTATAGGGAGATATACATGGACCTGATGGGACGGCTAGCCTAGCCGTGGATTACTATCAAAACCGATTCTGATCGGGGGGATGGGCTTTGATATTTGGCAAATACGGCCGGGTGTTAGGGATAGTTCTGGCGGGGGGAAAGGGAGAGAGACTTATGCCCCTTACCCGCTACAGGGCGAAGCCAGCGGTACCCTTCGCAGCCAAGTACCGGATAATCGACTTCGCCCTTTCCAACATGGTCAACAGCGGGCTCTTCTCCATCTACTGCCTGGTCCAGTTCAAAAGCCAATCCCTCAACGAGCACATCGAACAGGGCTGGCAGTTCGGCAATGCACTCAGAGGCCGGGACTACTTCATAACCGCGGTCCCAGCCCAGATGTGGACCGGCGAGAGGTGGTACCAGGGAACCGCCGATGCGGTCTACCAGAACCTGCACCTCATCACCCTCTTCGACGCGGACAGGGTGTGCATCTTCGCCGCGGACCACATCTACAAGATGGACATAGAGCAGATGCTCCAGTTCCACGTGGACACCAAGGCGGACGTCACCATAGCGGCCAACACAGTCCCATCCTCGGAAGCCCACGCCTTCGGATGCATGGACACGGACCCCTCGGGCAGGGTAGTAAGCTTCGTGGAGAAGCCCAAGAATCCCCCGGAGATCCCCGGCAAGCCGGGCTTCAGCTACGTCTCCATGGGGAACTACATCTTCGAACGTCACGTGCTGGAGGAGGCCATAATCGAGGACAGCTCCATGGAGTCCAGCTCCCACGACTTTGGCAAGGACATCCTCCCCAGGATATACTCCCGCTGCCGGGTCATGGCCTACGACTTCAAGAGCAACGTGCTCCCCGGGATAGACCGCCCCTACTGGAAGGACGTGGGCACCATAAAGGCCTACCACGAGGCCCACATGGACCTGCTCCAGCACCCTTCGGACCTCACCCTCTACAACCCCCTATGGCCCATAAGGACCGTCTCCTACTCGGACCCCCCGGGCTTCACCTACCCGGACAAGGGACAGGGCTGCTCGGTGGTGGGGACCCTGAGGGCCGAGGGCAGCCGGGTACTGGGGGCCATAGTCCACCGGTCGGTGCTATCCCGGAACTGCGTGATAAACGCCGGGGCGGTTCTCGAGGAGTGCATCGTCGGACAGGGGGTGGTCATAGGGGAGAACTGCAAGCTCCGACGGGTCATCCTGGACGCTTACAACGTGATCCCTCCGAACACCGTCATAGGCTACAACCACGACGTGGACCGGGAAAGGTACCACGTGGACCCCGAATCGGGGGTGGTGGTGCTGGGCATGCCCAAGATACAGCTCCGGCGCACCCTTGGGCTCCCCCAGGACGGGGACGATCCCTTGAGCGCCCTGTGAGCCGCAACATGAATAAAATCAGGGGGGAATTCGATTGAGATCCACCAAGCCTAGATCGACGATAAAACTGCTCCTTGCGGCGATAATATGCCTCATGGCCATCACCCTGCCTTGCCAGTCCTGGGCCTCCACCGAGGGGCGCATCAGGGACTGCGCCAGGGCCGTCCGGGAGATGAGCCGGGAGAGGGACTCGGACACCATGAGGGACCTGCTGAGGTCCAGCCACGGGGTGGCCATATTCCCCTCGGTGGTGAAGGCGGGACTCGGCATCGGGGGCAAGTACGGGGAGGGGATCCTCCTCCGCCACGACCCCCACACGGACCGCTGGTACGGCCCCAGCTTCGTAAACGTGGCGGGGCTCTCCTGGGGCCTCCAGATAGGGGTCCAGTCCACTGCCCTGGTGCTGGTGATCAACAACCGCCCGGGCATAGAGGCCTTCGAGGGGGACAAGATAACCCTGGGGGCCGACGTGGCGGTGGCGGCGGGACCGGTGGGACGCAGGGCCGAGGCGGGCACCGACTCCAGCCTCAAGGCCTCCATCTACAGCTACTCCATGTCAAAGGGCCTCTTCGCCGGCCTATCCCTGGAGGGGGCGGTGATATCCACCGAGCACGACACCAACCGGGCCTACTGGGGAAGGAAGATGTCGGTGCAGGAGATCCTGTCCCATCGGGCCTCGGGCTCCAAGATGGCCCCACTTCTGAAGGTCCTGCGGGAGGTATCGAGACCCCGCTAGATCCTCCCCGACCGAAGGGGGCCCAAGGCCCCCTTCGGTCCCCTATCGCCTTATGACCCCTCCCCACTCAGCCGCCTCCGCGGGGCACACCACCTCCGTGGCGTCCACAAGACACGCCACGTCCAGGTCGGCCCCGAAGCCCAGCTCCACCAGGTACCTGGCGTGGCTGGAGCCCTCCAGGATGGCCCCCCTGACGTCCCCCGCCACGCTACGATATAGCTCCAACGCCCCCCGGGCCCTATCCGACAGCTCCACCAGGGGATCCAGCCGGATCACCCGGTCCAACAGCCCCCCGGCGCAGACCAGGTCCTCGTAGGAAGATTCCCCCTCGTGACCGGCACACACCACCGCCACGGAACCTCGATGGGACAGGACCCTGAGGGCCGCGGCGGACAGGTTCCTCATGCAGAAGGGGTATGCCCTGGCCCCCACCTCCAGGGCCCTGACCAACGCCCCGGTGCCGTTGGTGGTGCACATAACCACCCTCAATGGCGCCTCCCCGGCGGATAGGACCTCCCAGGGGGAGTTGCCCCCGTCGAACCCCTCCGGCGGCACCCCTCCCCTCTCCCCCAAAAGGGCCCAAGTATCCCCGAGGGCCCCCCTCAAGGCCCTTGCATCCTCCACCCGGGACACCAGCCGGATCTCCCGGCACCCCATCTCCAGCAGCACCGATATCTGGGTGGTGGCCCTCAACATGTCCACCACGAAGCAACCTTCAAAGATACCCTCCACACGGGAGGGCACGGGGAAGAGCTCCACCCTCAAGGACACTGGACATCACTCCAATGTGATAAAATGCGATCAAGGGACATGGACTTCACGGAAGGGGTGATCAACATGCCGAAGAAGATGCTGGTGGCAGTGGACCTTAGCAAGCTGGGTGAATCGGTGGTGCGATACGGCGTCTCGCTCTCCAAGAGGCTGGACATCGAGGCCACGTTCCTCCACGTGATCCCCTACATCTGGCGGGGCTACGAGCCCTGGCTCCCTCCGGAGATCAACCAGGAGGTCCAGGAGATCGCTCAGAAGAAGCTGAGCTACTACCTCAAGAAGGCCCAAGAGCAGGGGGGTTACCAGGAGTTGCCTCCCCACAAGGTGGAGATCCTGTTCGGCGAGCCGGGGGAGCAGATCATCGAGTACGCCAAGAAGGAGAGCATGGACCTCATCGTCCTGGGCTACAAGGGGCACAGCGCCCTGGAGAACATCATCGTGGGGAGCACCGCCAGCAAGGTGGCCCGGTACGCTCCCTGCTCTGTCCTGATCTACCGGCCGGGGCACGAGCCCATATAGGCCCCGCATGAAGGCCCCTGGGGCCCATGGGAATCCCTCCCCTGGGCCCCAGACCTGGCCTATATGATCAGCTTCCCGCCCCCCTTGGGGCCCCCCATCTTGTCCAGCTGCTGGAGCACGTTCGAGGAGGCCACCGCTATGCTGGGCTTCTTGGCCTCCTGGGCGGCGTACTCCTGGAGCTTGCGCTCGTACTCCTTGAGGCTCCTCTTGAGGGCCTCCACGTCCCCCTTGACCCACTGGAGGATCCCCTCCGCCATGGCCTTCACCATGTCCTCCGGCGGGTCCCCGTTGATTAGACCCAGCTCCTTGAGCATCCGGTGCTCCTCCCTCACCGAGTCCAGGATGTCCTGGTCGGTGACGATCCCCTTCTTGTAGAGGACCCGGAGGACTATGTTGAACTTGGTCTTGTTGTTCTCATCGTTTATGGCCAGGGAGTCAACCCGGGCCAGCAACATGGAGAGAACCTCCTCAAGGCTTATCTGCATCGGCATGGCCATACCTAAACACCCTCCTCCGTTCTTTGACGCTGGGACCAATTTTACCACCATCGGCCACCCACCGTTCCATACTAGTATAATTTAGGGTGACGCCCGGATCCATCGCTCAAATCGATTCCAATGGGGGTGAAACCATGAGCAACGTGAAATGGCAGGGCCTTAGGCTGACCGCGGTGATTAAGCAGGAGCTGAGGGCCATCGGCACCATAACCATAGGCTGCATCATAATAACCCTGGGCATAATGGGGCTCACGGTGCCCTATAAGTTGCCAGACTCGGGGCTCACCGGCCTGGCGGTGCTGGGCAAGTACGCCTTCGGCCTCTCTCCCGCCTGGGTGGTGGGGCTGGGCAACGTGGCGCTGCTCATCTGGAGCTGGAGGGAGCTGTCCCCAAGGTTCGTGATACTCACCACCTACGGGGTGGCACTGCTGACGGTGCTTCTAAAGCTGGCGGAGAGCCTGCCCCATCCGGTCATCGATGACACCATGCTGGTGGCCATACTGGCGGGGGTCATAAAGGGCATAGGGGGCGGCATCGTCTTCCGGTGCGGCGCCTCCCTGGGGGGCACCGACATCATCGTCATGGTGCTCCGGAAGAGGCTGGGGGTCGAGGTGGGCAAGTACTCCTTCTACATCAACCTGGTGATCCTCGCCCTATCCGCCCTGGTGGTGGGCATAGAGGGAGCCCTGTTCGGCCTGGTGAGCGTCTACGCCAACGGGGTGGTGACCGACAACGTGCTCAGCAGCTTCGACCGGCGTAGGCTGGTCTTTGTAGTCTCCAGGGAGCACAAGACCATAAGCCGGTTCATCATCGAGGAGATGAACCGGGGCGTCACGGAGCTCCTGGGCAAGGGGGGCTACTCGGGGGAGGATCGGCCCACCCTGATGTGCCTGCTGACCCCCAAGCAGGCCATGGACCTGAAGCGCTTCGTGGCCCAGGTGGACCCCAAGGCCTTCATGGTCATATCCGAGGCCTCGGAGGTCCTAGGCAGGGGCTTCAAGGCCTGGAAGAGCCTCTGATTCAGCCCAACGCCGCCGCGCCGATCAGGGGGGCCAGGTCCCCCAGCTGGGATATGAGCACCCTCACGCTCCCCCGGAAGGGCTCCGCAAGGTACGCCCCCATCCGGGGGAGCAGCTCCTCGAGTAGCCCCTCCGCCCGAGATGCGCCGCCGCCCAGCACCACCGCCTGGGGGTCCAGCAGATGAAAAACCGACGCCATCCCCCGGGCCAGGCCGTCCAGGAAGGACTCCACCTCGGTACGGCTAACCCCAGCCCTGAACTCCTCCCAAAGGGACCTGAAGTCCCCGCCCCCCAGGGCCTCCACCGCCCCGGTGCCGGAATGGGCCTCCAGGTGCCCCACGCCGCCGCATCCGCAACGCCCACCGTCCCGGACCACCAGATGCCCCGCCTCCCCCGCCATGCCACGGCTACCGATCAGGAGCCTGCCGCCCAGGATGATCCCGCACCCAATGCCGGTCCCCAGCGTAAAGAGGACCAGGTCCCCCATCCCCCGGGCCACCCCCCTGGCCCACTCCCCCAGGGCGTAGCAGTTGGCGTCGTTCTCCCAGAGCACCCGGACTGGGCCGCCCATCTCCCCCTCCAAGGCGGAGCGCACCTGCCGAAGCCAGACCCCGTCCAGCCCCGGCACGTTGGGGGCCTTGAGGATCCGGTCCCTCTCCCGGGACAGCATCCCCGGCACCGCCATGCGCACCTGGTCCGGAATCGATACCCCCGCATCCCCGCAGAGCCTCGAAGCCTCCCGGCGGATCAACCGCGCCAACGGGGCCACACTACCCCCCTCCGGTGTGGGATGGCTCACGTGGCCCAGAACCTGGAAGGACCCGGCATCCACCAACCCAACGGTCACCGTGTGGCCCCCAACGTCAACCGCGATGCGAAGCGAGCACTCCAAGAGGTCACCCCCCGATCAACGACAGGGCGGTGGCCACGAACCGCCTCATCTCGAAGGGGTCCTGGGCGGTGAAGGACACGTCCATCGGACCGGTCCTCCGGCTCGAGGGTATCAGGCTCACCGCATCCGCCAGGGACGGGCTGGACAGGCTTATCCTGACCAGCACATCCCCCTCCAGCCCCCCGACGGAGGGGAGCGTCCCATCGGCCACCCCCAGGAGGGACATCTTGGCCCCGTCCATAAGGGCCCCGGCACCGCCCGCCAGGGCTACGAAGGAGTCCGCCCCGAGGGAGGACTTGATCTCGCAAGTCACCGGCCTAGGCCCTTCGAATAGGGCCTCCGCCTCGTGGCACAGGAAGTCGTCCCCCGCCACCATCATGACCGGCACCCCCAGGAACGAGCACGACATGGCATCCAGCCCCAGGGGGCCCACCCTCCTGCCGTTGACCCACAGGGCGCTCACCTTACCCATCCCCTCCCTGGGGAGGGCCCCCTTCTCGGCCCCCCACATGGCGGGGTACCCCAACAGCATGGCCCCATCGCACTGGGCCAACACGTGGAGGAGGGATATCAAGGGGACCCGGCTCCTCACCACGGAACAGCGGCCCAACAGGGATCGATCGTCAATCAGATCGAAGGGGTCATGAACCATCACCTGGTGATCACCATAGGACAGCATCTCGCACAGGGGCTCCACGTAGGACCCCACCACCAGATCCGGTGATCTCACGTCCCATACCGGAAACCCCTCGGGCCTCACGGAGACGAGCAACCTCATGATCCCACCACCCACCCGGCCAGGGAGGACGGATCCGAAAGAAGCGGACGGGCCACCCCAACCAGGTGGCAGACCCGGGAGGAGAGCATGGTCTGGGCCCTCTCAGCGCTACGAACCATTCCGGTGCACTCCACCAGGCACCTATCCCCCACAGCCTCCATTATCAACTTCGAGTAGGGGTCGAACCCCTGCGGGGCATCGGGACCGCAAAGGTTACCCGACACGCCTATCAGGTCCACCCCCAGGGCCGCCAGCTCCCGGGCCACCCAGCATGACTCCTCCGGTGTAAGCCCCCGGGGATCATCGCCGGGGAAGAAGTCCGCCACCCCCAGCCTAACCGCCAGGATGGAGTCCCCCGCCCGCTCAGCCAGGGCCTCCACCACCTCAAGCAACACCCTGGCCCGGTTCCTCAGGTCCCCCCCGTAGCGATCGGTCCTGCGGTTGGTGATGGGGCTCAGGAACTGACCCAGCAGGTAGCCATGGCAGGCGTGGACCTGCACACCGCAGTAGCCCGCCTGGTGGCCCCGCTCGAACGCGGCGGCGAAAAGGGACGGCAGCTCCGATATCTCCTCCGGTGTCATCTCCCGGGGCACCACCCGGCCATCCTTGGCGGGATGGGGCACCGCCGAGGGGGCCACGCATCGGAAATCCGGCAGGTCCATAAGATCCGCCTCCGCTATGGCACTGCCCCCGTGGTTGAGCTGGACCAACGGCACCGATCCGGCTTCCCGGATCATCTCCGCCAGGGGACGGTGCAGGGGCACCATCTGGTCCGAGTGGAGCATCATCTGGCTCCGCCTCACCCTCCCCCAGGGATGTACCGCGTGATGCTCCATCACCACCAGCCCCGCCCGGGAGGACAGGATGGCCTCCACCCGCCGGAACGTGGCCTCCGTGGGGCCCCCCTCGACCGATGCGGTGGCGGACGCCACCGGCGACGCCACCAGTCGATTGGGCAGTTTGAAACCCTTTATACACACCGGATCCGTCAGCCTCAACTCAATCCCCCCCTATCTAAACCCAAAGGTCCGGAGCTAAACGTTGAACCTTATCTCTATCACGTCCCCGTCCTTAACCCTATAGTCCTTTCCCTCCAGGCGCAGACATCCCGCCTCCCGGCAGGCGGTGATGGAGAAGCCGTGAGACGCGTAGTCCTCGTAGGAGACCACCTGGGCCTTTATAAAGCCCCTGGCCAGGTCCGAGTGGATGGCCCCGGCGGCGTCCACCGCGCTGGCCCCGTCCTTCAACGTCCAGGCCCTGACCTCGTCGGGCCCGCAGGTGAAGAAGCTTATAAGCCCCAGCAGGGAGTAGGCGCCGCTTATTATGCGCTCCCGGCCAGGCTCCGATATGTTCAGGTCCCGGGTGAACTCCTGGGCCTCCTCGGGGGAGAGATCCAGCAGGTCCATCTCCAGCTGGCCGTAGGCGCAGACCAGGGGCACCTCGCTCCCCAGCTCCTCCGCCAGCTCCGCCCCGCCCTTCACGTCCTGGGGCCCCCGCTGGGTCTCGTCCAGGTTGAGAACCACCATCTGAGGCTTGGCGGAGAGGAACGCGAAACCCCTAAGGAGCCTCAGCTCATCCGCCGACAGGCCCATCTTGCCTATCGGGACCTCCGACAGCAGGGACTCCTGGCAGCGCTCCAGCAGCTCCCGCTCCACCTGCTCCTCCGGGGTCAGCTTCTTCTTGGCCCCCAAGCGGGAGAGCCGGTTCTCTATTACCCCCAGATCCCGATACACCAGCTCCAGGTTGATTATCTTGTAGTCCCTCAGGGCGTCCACCGATCCCTCCGGGTGCTCCACCGATGGGTTCGAGAAGCCCCTCACCACGTGTAGTAACGCATCCGCCTCGGCCACGAAGGACAGGAACGAGTTCCCTAGCCCCGCCCCCTTGCTGGCGTCCCTGGAAAGGCCCGCCAGGTCAACGAACTCCACCTGTGCCGGGGTCCTCTTCTTGGGGTTGTGGTGCTCCGCCAGGGCGTCGAAGCGCCGATCCGGCACGGGCACCACCGCCCGGTTGGGATCCGTCTTGCCCCCCGCGTAGGGCTTGACCTCCGCCCCCGCCCGGGTTATCACGTTGAAGATGGTGGTCTTCCCGCTCAGGGGAAGGCCTATTATTCCGCAGTGAAGCATTCGCACTCCTCCTAAGGTTACGTCTCCAGTGTCCCAATGGGGCGAAACTATTTTAGCCCAAGTGCCCCTCCATGAGCCCAGGGGTGTTAAAATGAATCGAAGGACTTGATAACGTCATCCACTTCCGCAGAGGAGGTGCACCGTTTGGCCCGAATAATGATAGCCGACGATGCGGAGTTCATGAGACTGGTCTTGAGGAAGATGTTGGAGAAGGGAGGACACGAGGTGGTCGGGGAGGCGGACAACGGCAGGGATGCGGTCTACCTCTATACCATGCTCCACCCGGACCTAGTCACCCTTGACATAACCATGCCTTTCCTGAGCGGTCTCGACGCGGCCCAGAGGATAAAGGAGAACCACCCGGACGCCCGGATCCTAATGGTCTCCGCCATGGGAACCAGGGAGAGCGTAGAGAGGGCCAATTCCATAGGGGTCAAGGGCTTCATCGTAAAGCCCTTCCAGGAGGAACAGGTCCTGACCGCCATAGACAAGGCCCTGGAGGGCTAGGCTGAGAGGATCGAACCATGGGGGGATCGGCGCTCCCAGGGGGTCCACTTCACACGCTGCTGATTAACGGGGAGGCAGTCGATGTTCCGATGGATGTCAGTCTACTGAGAGTCAAGGACGGCGGCTGGTGCGTGATAAGACGGATGCCCAGCGGGGAGGCGGCGCTACGGCTCGAGGCCCTGGGGCTGAGGCCCGGCAAGAGGATACAGAAGATCTCCGGCATGCCATTCCACGGGCCCGTCACCGTCTGCGTGGACGGCCGCCAGGTGGCCATAGGGCACGGGGTAGCGGCCCGAATATCGGTCGACACCAACCTCCAGGGGGGATCCGAGGAGGTCTGTCTATGAGTTGCCACCGGGAGCTGAAGGAGGGGGCCCCCGAGGGGCCTGCTAGGCGCCTTCTGCTGATTGGCAACCCCAACGTGGGCAAGAGCGCCATCTTCTCCCGCCTCACGGGACTCAACGCGGTCTCCTCCAACTACCCGGGCACCACCGTGGGCTTCCTGGAGGGGACCGTGGTCTGCGACGGGGAGGCCTACCGGCTCATCGACGTCCCAGGGGCCTACACCCTCAACGCCACAAACGAGGCGGAGGAGATAGCCCGGCGCATCGTGGACGAGGGGGCCCACAGGGCCATAATCGTCCTGGACGCCACCGCGCTGGAGAGAAACCTGGTGCTGGCCCTTGAGGTGCTGGAGCGGGGGATCCCCTCCATCGTGGCGCTCAACATGGTGGACGAGGCGAGACACAAGGGGATAAACATAGATGTGGGGGCCCTGGAGGCCGCCCTCGGAGTCCCGGTGGTGCCCACCGTGGCGGTCACCGGTCAGGGCATAAGGGACCTTCTTTCCCGGCTGAACGAGGCCGCCAGATCCCCCATCGAGCCCTCCTCCAAGGAGGACCGGTGGCGCAGGATAGGGGCCATCGTGACCTCCGTCCAGCGGGTGGAGCACCGGCATCACACCTGGCTGGACACCCTGGAGGACATGAGCGTGAGCCCCTTGGCGGGGGGGATCCTAGGGATCCTCATCCTGGGGCTGTGCTTCTACCTGGTGCGCCTGGTGGGGGAGGGGCTCATATCCTACGTCTTCGACCCCGCCTTCGAGCTCCTAAGGGGACCCTTGGAGGCCCTGGCGCACACCCTGGGGGAGGGACCGATCAGGGACGTCCTGATCGGCAAGCTCTTCAACGGGGCCATCGACTTCGAGCTCAGCTTCGGGCTACTCACCACCGGCCTGTACGTGGAGTTCGCCATGGTGCTCCCCTACATAATCGCCTTCTACGGGGTATTGAGCCTCTTGGAGGACGTGGGCTACCTGCCCAGGCTGGCGGTGCTCTTCGACGCCCTCCTCCACCGGATGGGGGTCCACGGCTACGCGGTGATCCCCACCCTGCTGGGGCTGGGATGCAACGTTCCGGGCATCCTGGCCACCCGGGTGCTGGAGTCCAAGCGGGAGCGGTTCATCGCCTCCACCCTCATATCCGTGGCGGTGCCCTGCACCTCCCTTCAAGCCATGATAGTGGGTGCCCTGGGGGACAGCCCCTGGCACATGGGGACCGTGTACCTGGCCCTGCTGGCCTCCTGGGTCATAATCGGCCGAATCCTCCACAAGACCCTGCCGGGCTTCAGCCCGGAGCTCATCGTGGAGATCCCCCCCTACAGGCTCCCTTCCCCATCGGCCCTGTGGGTGAAGATGCGCCTTCGGGTAATGGACTTCATCCTGGAGGCCACCCCACTAGTGCTGGGGGGCATCCTGCTAGTGAACCTGATGGAGGCCATTGGGGTAATGGACCTCCTCTCCCGGCTGCTCGGGCCCGGCCTCGGGACCCTCATGGACCTCCCAGCCGGGGCGGCGGGGCCCATCGTGATGGGCCTGTTCCGCAAGGACGTGGCGGTGGGGATGCTGATGCCCCTGAACCTGACGCTTAACCAGATGACCGTGGCGGTCACGGTGCTGGCCATGACCTTCCCCTGCATAGCCACCTTCATCGTCCTGCTCCGGGAGCTGGGCCCCAGGGACACCGCCAGGGCTCTCGCCATAATGGGGGCCTCCGCGGTGGCCATGGGCACCGCCATGAACCTGATCCTCCGGGCCCTCCCCCTATGACCTACGCCCTGAAGAGCGTCCCGGAGGACTTCCAGGTCACGGAGCTGCTTGTCCCGGGCTTCCTCTCCAGCCGGGGCCCCATCCGGGTCTACTCCCTCTGGAAGAGGGACCTGGGGACCCAGGAGGCCCTGGAGGCGTTGGCCCGGGCAAACCGCATCCCGGTCCACCGGATCCGGGCGGCGGGGAGGAAGGACAGGAGGGCGGTGACGGAGCAGTTCGTCACCTGCGACCTCTCGACGGAGCTCCGGCCCCCCCAGGACGCCAGGTTGCGTCTGACCCCCGTGGGCTTCTCCCGGGAGCACGTATCCCCCTCCCACATCCTGGGCAACCGCTTCAGCATTACCGTCCGGGAGGTGGAGGACCCGGAGGCGGTGAGGGCCAGGTTGGCCTCTCTGCCCCGGGAGGGCTTCCCCAACTACTTCGACGACCAGCGGTTCCGCAGCGTGCCAACATCGGGGGAGATGTTTGCCGAGAGGCTGGTGAAGGGACACCTGAACGGGGCGCTCAGGCTGCTCCTGACCGAGGCCCCATGGGAAGGGGCACCGGAGCATTCGGAGAGGATGTCCCAGTTGAGAGGCGCGTGGGGGGACTTCGATCGGTGCCTGTCCCTGGCTTCTACCCCCCTGGAGAGGCGGATATTGGAGTCCCTGGCCCAGGACTCCTCCAAGAGGGGCCTCAAGGGGGCTTTGAGGCTGATCCCCCGGGACACGTTGAGCATGCTCTTCTCCGCCTACCAGTCGTTCCTCTGGAACTGCACCGCCAGCCTGCTCATCCACCAAGCCTGCCCGGATGGCACCTGGGTACCATTAAGGGCCGGGAGGGTCTTCATGCCCTCCCGAAGGCCCCAGGGACACCCCCTTAAGGTCCCGACCCCGTCGTACAAGATGCCCCCCATGGACGAGAACGTGGAACGGGCCATGGACCAGGTCCTGGCGGAGCGGGGGGTCAAGCGGTCGGATTTCAACCTAAGGTTCATAAGATCCGTCCACTTCGGCTCCTTCGAAAGGCCCACCTGGGTGACCCCCGGGGACCTCAGGGCGGGGCCCATGGTGGAACACCGGCCGGGACGCTTCAAGGTGGAGCTGGAGTTCACCCTTCCAAGGGGATCCTACGCCACCATGTTAATCCGGCACCTCATGACCGGACCGGCATGACCGCCACCGTCCCCCTAGGCCCCTGGAGGCGGACGAACTCCACCTGGTAGGCCTCCCTCAGGGCCTTGAGGTCCGGCCTGCCCCGGTCCATGGAGGCGATGACCCGGCCGCCCCTCATCACCAGGACCCGGCTACACCAGCTCATGGCCAGGTTGACGTCGTGGAGCACCACCAGCCCGTACCTCCCCCTCCACCCCCGGTCAAGCAGGTCCATCACCTCCATGGCGTGCCGGGGATCCAGGGCGGCGGTGGGCTCGTCCAGCAGGAGTAGCCTTGGATCCCGGGCCATGGATCTGGCCAGGGCCACCCGGGCCGCCTCACCCCCCGACAGGTCCCACACCCTCCGGTCCGCTAGGTCCTCCAAGCCAACCTCCCTGATGACCCTATCGGCCATGGCCTCCTCCCGCCTTCCATAGGGCTTGAAGGGTCCAAGGAGCGGGTAGAGCCCCATGAGCACCGCCTGCCTCACCGTGAAGGGCTGATCGAACCGGACCGACTGGGGCATGAGGGACACCAGTTTGAACCAATCCCGCCGGTTGCGGTCCATCAACGACACCCCATCCAGGCTTATGCGGCCCTCGAAGGGGACCATTCCCCCCAAGGCCCTCATCAGGGAGCTCTTGCCGCTACCGTTGGGACCTATGATGCCGGTGATCCCCTCCCCCACCTCCACCGACACCCCGTCCACTACCGCCCGGCCACCCAGGCGAACCGTTACGTTATCAAGGACCAGCGGCACGGGAACCCCTCCATACCAAAAGGATGAAGACCGGCCCCCCCATGAGGCTGGTCAGTACCCCCACCGGGAGCTCCCCCAGGAGCCGGCAGATCAGATCGGACCACATGAGGAGCACCCCTCCCCCTAGAAACGATACGATCCCCACCGGTAGGTTGGCGGGGCCCAGGATCAATCGGGCCCCGTGGGGGGACACAAGCCCCAGGAACCCTATTATCCCGAACTGGCCCACCACCAGGGCGGCGCAGATTGAGGCCGCCGACAGGGCCACGGTCCTCACCGCCCTCTCGTTCACCCCGAGGCTGGTGGGGTCCGCCCCGGAGGCGAAGATATCCAGCTCCTTGGAGAGCAGCAGGACGGCAGCCAGGGAGGCGGAGGCACCCAGTAGGCATATGGCGGTGGAAGACCACCCCGCTCCGGAGAAGCTGCCCATGAGCCATATGACTATGGCGGAGACCTTCTCCCCCACCAGGGCCTTGATGAGGGCCAGGCCGGAGCTAAGGAGGGAGCTCACCACCACCCCCGCCATGATCATCTCCGAGGCGCTACCCCCGCGGCCTAAGAGCATCACCAGTCCCAGGGATCCCACGGCACCCACCATAGCCCCGCCGGAGGCACCAAGGCCCAGGGCGATGGACATCGCCGCCCCGAAGGCGCCGCCGGATGCCACCCCAAGGGTGTAGGGCTCCGCCAGCTGGTTCCTCAAGACCCCCTGGAACAGGACCCCGGCGCACGACAGGGAGGCCCCGGCCAGGAAGGCGCAGAGGGTCCTGGGGAGCCTAAGGTTCCAGACCACGTAGCTGCCGCCAAGCTCCGACGATGGGCCGGAGAGGATGGCGTCCGCCAGCTCCCCCCACGACATGCTCCAGTCCCCAACCGCCGCCCCCGCCAGAAGGCCCAGCAGGGCCAGGACCACCAGGCAAAGGGACAGAACCAGGCAGCGCATCCTAACGGGGTTCAACCTCTCCCTCCACCTCCAAACCCATCATCTCCGCGTATATCCCCTCCACCCTCCGGCACACCGCCTCCACCGACACCCCCCTGTGGACCGCATACCACACCGCGCCACCGGCCCCTACCCCCTCCTTCACGAAGCCCCTCTCGTAGTCCGCGAGGCCCCTGGGGGCCCCGGAGAAGTCCAGGGGCGCCCAGTAGGCCTCCACCCCTATCCGATCCGCCATGGGCAGGAAGGCGCAAGAGGGGTCCATGGCCACGTACTTGGTGGTGGCCACCGTGAGGTGACCCCGGTGTCCCAGGGCCCTCAGCACCGCCGCCACCGCCAGCATCTGGGTACCCCCCGCCAGGACCACCCGGGAGGTGGAGGGCAGGCCGGAGACGAAGCCCGCCACCGCCGCCTGCATTGGGTCCCCAAGCTCCATCACCGCCCGGAGCGGGTCCCCCTTAAGGGAGCCCAGAAAGGCCCCCGCCCGGGTGGAGGCCCGCCGCCAGAGGTCCTCCTTGAGACTTATGGGGTTCACCGGCCCGGCGGAGGAGACCATGCCCTCTACCCCCAGGGCCCTGAGCACCAGGAGGGCAGTGGTGGTGCCCCCCGGGACCGACTCGCCCAGCACGTAGGTGTCAAGCCCCCCCATGGACCGGCCCAGCTCCGCGGCCCTTTCGAAGATGTCCACCGCATCCCGGACCGCAGGCCCCTGGGTCGGATCCTGGGCGGGGGCACACCCCAGGTCCAGGTGAGGGCAGGCGGGGGGGAGGTACGACCCGCAACGGACGGTGACGAAGGGGAAACCGGCCAGCTCAAGGCACGCCCGGGTGATCAGCGCGGGGGTGGGATGCCCCTGGGGGTCCACCGGGACCGCGTCCACCACCCGGGGCCTTCCAAAGTAGACCACGTCCGCGTCCGCCGCGGCGGTGAACGGGATCACCTCCGGATTGGCCCCCGCAGCGGACAGCCCCGGGATCTTGCACAGATCGCTGGCACCTATGAACAGAAAGAACATCACACGATACCTCCCTCGTCGACGTGGTATTGTCTTAAGCTACCGGTGGCGGTAGAATCCGCTAGTCAACGCCACCGTCGAAGGATAAGACAAAAAAGGGACTTCTCAAAGCCCCTCACAAGCCAAGGGGGTTGAGTCCATGAGCTCCAAGATGGCACCCACAAGGGGCAACCTATCGAAGGTCCTAAGGGTCCTGGACCTGGCAAAGAAGGGACACGACCTGCTGGAACGCAAACGGCAGGTGCTCATGATGGAGCTGATGAGGCACATGGAGGCGGCCAAACAGGTCCAGGCGGAGATGAAGGCCCTGTTCGAGGAGGCGTACGACTCGTTAAAGCGGGCCAACGTGTCGCTTGGCATAGACACGGTGGAGGAACTGGCCAACTCGGTGCCCATTGCGGACCAGATCACCATCCGACTCAGATCCATCATGGGGGTCGACATCCCCGAGGTGGATCCCATCGACGAGACCCCATCCCCAAGTTACTCCCTCATAGGGACCTCGTGCGCCATGGACAGGGCGTACGTTAACGCCCGGCGGGTCCTGGCCCTGGTGGCCAGGCTGGCGGAGGTGGAGAACTCGGTCTACCGCCTGGCGGTCCAGATAAAGAAGACCCATCGGCGGGTCAACGCCCTGAAGAAGGTGATAATCCCCTACAACCGGGAGGCGGCCCGGTTCATATCCGATGCGCTGGAGGAGATGGATAGGGAGGACTTTGTGAGGATGAAGGCCGCCAAGGAGGGACAGGGGGGTGAACGGAGATGATATCTCTTGAGGAGACCCTGGCGGTGCTCCTGGGGGCCGACGGGGAGGCCAGGAGGATCGTGCAGGAGGCCCGGGACGAGGCGGAGAGCATGATCGCCCGGGGCCAGGAGGAGTTCATGCGCCAGAGGGACATGAGGATATCCGCCGCTAAGCAAAGGGCCGCGGCCCTGATCGATAACGCCCAGCGGGCCGCCCAGGCGGAGGCGGAGGAGATCCTGAACAACGGCAGGGCCAGGAGGGAGAGGATGCGGAAGGCCTTCGAGGAGAACGGCCGTCGGGTGGCGTCCGCCATAGCCCTCGAGGAGGCGGAGGCCCTCTTGAGCGGGAGGAGGGGGGCATGAGACTGGCCTCCAAGGGGGAGAGCATATCCTGCGGGGTCAAGGCCCGGGTTATGCTATCCAACCTCCTGGGGGACCAGGATCTGTGGGAGGTGCTCAACGCCGACGGGGTGGATGATATAGCCCAACGGCTGTCCCACCACGAGGGCTACCGGGACCACCTCTCCAAGTTGCCAATGGGGGAGGTCCACCGCCAGGACCTGGAGAGCGCCCTGAAGCACATCCCCTTGAGCGAGACCGGGGACTTCATCGGGCGCCTCACGGGACCCAGGAGGGACCTCCTGGTCCACTGGGGATGGCGGAAGGATGGGGACAACATCAAGTCGGTCCTGAGGCGGATCCTTTGGGGCCGAAGGGACCCATCCCCCGGCGTGGAGAGGATGTTCCAGGTGCCCCTCTCCAGGGTCCGGCTGGAGGTGCTTGTCTCCGCCTCCACCTTCCAGGAGGTGCTGGAGGCCCTCAAGGGCACCTGCTACCACCAGCCCCTCAGGCAACCCCTCCAAAGGCTCCAGGAGGGGGAGGTAAGGGACCTCTTCAACGCGGAGATGGCGCTGGACCTGACCACCGAGGGCAACCTCTACAAGGCCCTGGGGAGGCTCGATCGTGACGACCGCCGCCACATAGGTCCCCTCCTGGGGGAGCGGTGGGACCTCTTCAACCTGTACACCATCTACCGGGGCAGGTTCATCCTCTCCATGGGCGCCGAGGAGATCATGGGGCAACTACTTCCCCACCGGCACCGGTTGCAACTGGGGTTCCTTAGGGCCCTGGCGAAGGCGGAGAGGCCCTCCTCCTTCGCCGAAGAGCTCCAGCGGACCCCCTACGGACACGTGTTCAACCCCAAGGTGATGGGGGACGACATGGGACTGGAGCGGAACCTGAAGAGGCACCTGTTCATCAAGGCGGCGGGGATCCTGCGGCGCACCCCCCCCTCCTTCGGGTCCGTCTTCTGCTACATCTACATCCGGGAGCTGGAGGTGGAGGACTTGATAACCGCCATCGAGGACGTGAGGTACGACTACGACAGGCGGAGCGCCGCCCTGTACCTCTCGAGGCCTCTCATAGCGAGGGGGGATTCCCTGTGGCAGTGATGAGGATGCTGGCCCTCACCATCGTGGGGCCCAAGGAGGAGATGGAGCTGGTGGCCCGGGAGATGGTGCTCTCCGGGGGTTTCCAGCCCATGCCGCTGGACTACCTCATATCCGACGGGTCCATAAGGGCCAAGGTGACCACCCGGAGGGACAACCCCTACGATGAGCTGCTCACAGGACTGTCCTCCCTGTGGAGCGCCGCGGGGGAGGAGATGCCGGAGCCCTTCCCGGTCACGGTGGACCAGTCCCTCTCACTGGATCGGTTGAGGGAGGAGGTGGAGAGGGTGACCTCCACCGTCAGGGTCTGGCGGGACAGGCTGGAGGCCCTGGAGGACCGGCTGGAGCACATGGAGGCGTCACTGATACTAGCCTCCGCCCTCGAGGAGGCGGGGCGGTCCGTGGATGACGTGACCGGGACCAGGTTCCTCCGGGTGGTCATGGGCAGCGCCTCCAACGAGAACTTCAAGCGGCTCCTGGACAGCATCGAGGAGTCCCCCATAATCGCCCGGGAGATCCGCTCCCAGGGGGGGCGTACCTGGGCCATGGTGATGACCTTCCCGGAGTACGAGGGCAACATGAGGAAGCTACTTAACTCCATCTACTTCAAGGAGTACCCCCCTCTGCCCCTGGGGGTGGACCAACTGGAGGAACAGATATCCAAGGTAAGGCGGGCCATGGAGGCCCTGAAGGGGGCGTCCCGGCGGCGCTTAAGCGAGAACCGGGACTACTACGAGAGACTGTTCTCCCGGGTGTACACCATGCAACGCATATACGACCTGTGCCAGGGGCGGGGGGAGATAAGCGGCCTGTTCGTCCTCTCCGGCTGGATACCGGAGGACACCTTCCAGGATGTCAAGGACCGGGTCCAGGCCCTGGCGCCCAGGTCCATCTTCTCCGTCCAGGACATGCCCATGAGGGGGGACGCCCACTGGGCCCCGACCATGCTCAGGAACTCCAGGCTGGTCCGGGCCTTCCAGGACGTGGTGGCCCTCTACAGCGTCCCCTCCTACGGGGAGATCGACCCCTCGCTGGCGGTGGCGATAACCTTCTGCCTGTTCTTCGGGTTCATGTTCGGGGACGTGGGGCACGGCCTCATGCTGATGGCTGGCACCTGGCTCATGAGGCGACGGGGGATCATGCGGCGCTCCTTCGCCACGGTCCTCTACTACGCCGGCGCGTCATCGATCATCTTCGGCTTCCTCTACGGCAGCGCCTTCGGCGTGGAGGGGCTCCTGCCCTCCCTGTGGCTCTCCCCAATGCACGATATGGATAGGCTCATAGGCACCGCCGTTACGGTGGGCATGCTGATGGTCACCACCGGGATGGTGTTCAACATGGTGACCCAGTACCGGCGGGGGGATTTCGGGCGGCTGCTGTTCGACGGGGGCGGCTTGGCGGGGCTGGTGTTCTACTGGGTGGCCGCCACGGTGCTGTACGCCTCCTTCCGGGGGGTGGCTTTGCCGGTGCCTTCCTGGGTCATATCCTTGGGGCTCACGGGGCTCGTGGCGGTCATGGTTCTCCGGGACGTGCTGGCCCGGGTGTTGCTCAAGTCCAAGACGTCCCATCAGGAGCCCCTGTACCTTCAGGCCTTCGAAGCGCTGCACGGGATAATGTCCTTCCTGAGCAACACCGCCTCGTTCGTCCGCCTGGCGGCCTTCGCCCTCAACCACGTGGGCCTCTCCCTGGCGGTGATGATGCTGTCCGACATGGTCAAGGACCTCCCCGGGGGACTCTTCTTCCGGGGGCTGATCCTGGTGGCGGGGAACCTGCTGATCGTGGGGCTGGAGGGGCTCATCGTTTTCATCCAGACCCTAAGGCTGGAGTACTACGAGTTCTTCAGCAAGTTCTACAGGGGGGGTGGTAGGACCTTCAAGCCCATCGGATGGGACAACCCAAGGGTCAGGATCGGAGGCGGCCTCTGATCCGGGCGAGAGGACATCAAAAGGAGGGTATCTAGATGATCGGACTCATGATTACCGTATCTGCCCCAGTGGGGCTCGTGTTGGTGGGGTTGGCGCTAATCAGGCGGGTACCAAGGAACCCAAGGGGCGTGTTGCGGGCAGCGGTGGGGGTATCGGCCCTCTTGGTGCTCACCGGCGCCGCCCTGGCCCTGATGGAGGGGGGTGCCATGGCCTCCTCCGGGGCGGCCGCGGGGCCGGGGACCCAGTCCGGCCTTGGGTTCATAGGGGCCAGCCTGTCCACCGGCCTAGCCTGTCTGGGGGCGGGGCTGGCGGTTAGCGGCGTGGGGGCCGCCGCCCTTGGGCTGGTGGGGGAGAAGCCCCAGATGCTGGGCACCACCCTTATCTACCTGGGCCTGGCGGAGGGTATCGCCATCTACGGGGTCATCGTATCGCTCCTCATAATGGGCAAGATGTGACATGAGGGCGTTCCTGGTGAGCGACAACCACGACTCCCTGGTGGCCATGAGGCTGGCGGGCATCGAGGGGGTGGTGGTGCACGGCCGGGAGGCCACCGAGGAGGCCATCGACCGGGTGATCCGGGAGATGAGGGACGTGGGGATACTCCTGGTGACCGAGCTGGCCGCCAAGGCGGCGCCGGAGAAGGTGAGGCAGCTCAGGCAGAGCGGGGAGCTACCCCTGCTGGTGGAGATACCGGACCGGCACGGTACCAGGCGGGGGGAGGACTTCCTGACCCGCTACGTTCAGGAAGCCATAGGGGTGAATATGGGATGACCACCGGAGACGACAAGCTTAGCGCCCTCAAGGAGCTCCTGCTGGACCAGGCGGAGGCCCAGAGGCACCGGATCCTTCAGGAGGCCCGGGAGGAGCTGCAGGGCTGGCTAAGGGAACAGGAGGATCGTCTCGCCAAGGAGGAGGAGATGATCCTGGATGACGCCCGCCGCAGGGCAGAGGAGGTACGGTTAAGGCAAGTGATAAATGCCGAGCGGGAGGACTCCCTTGAGACGCTTAGATACCAGAACCGGCTCATCTCCGAGGCCCTGGCAATGCTCCGGGAGGAGCTGGTTAAGCTGAGGGAGCGGGACGACTACCCCATGATCCTGGCGGGGCTGGCCATGGAGGGCATCGAGTCCGCCGGGATGGAGGGGGCGTACCTGATCCGCCTATCGGCCAACGACTCCAGCCTGGGGGATCAGGTGGCCTGGCTGGTGAAGACCAACATGCCCGATGCCCGGGTCTCCTTCGACCCGGAGCCGGCCCCCATCCTGGGGGGGCTGTGGCTCGCCTCCCAGGATGGACGAAGGGAGGTCCGGCTGGACTGGCAGGCCAGGGCCCAGGAGCTATCCGAAAAGCTGGCCGAGAGGCTGCTTCAGCTTCTTTAGGGGGGAAGCGATTTGTCAGAACTCAAGATGGGGTTCGTGACCATGGTCAACGGACCGGTCATAAGGGGCTCCTCCATGGGAAGCTTCGGGATGAGGGAGATGGTCCACATAGGATCCCTGGGGCTCCTGGGGGAGGTCATAAGGCTGGAAGACGACGAGGCCCTTATCCAGGTTTACGACGATACCCAGGGGCTGAAGGTTGGAGAGCCCATCCGGGGTACCGGTAGGTCCCTGTCGATAACCCTGGGGCCGGGGCTCATCGGGGGCTTCTTCGATGGCATCGGCCGTCCCCTGGAGAGGCTGATGGAGAGCCAGGGGATATACATAACCCCCGGGGCCCAGGTGGAACAGCTGGACCTGGACGCCCGGTGGGACGTGACCGTTACCGCCCGGAGGGGACAGATGGTCTCCCCTGGGACCGTGGTGGCGGAGGTGCAGGAGACGCCCCTCATGGTCCACCGGATCATGGTGCCCCCCGGCGTTGAGGGGGAGGTGGTGGAGGTCCAGCCCTCGGGCAGCCTGCGCACCCGTGACTGGGTGGTGAAGGTGGCGGACGGGTCCGGAAGGGTGACCCCCGTCCACCTGGCACAGAGCTGGCCTGTCAGGATGCCCAGGCCATACCGGGAGCGGCTGCTTCCAAACGAGCCCCTTGTGACCGGACAGCGGGTCATCGATGGCCTATTCCCCATCGCCAAGGGGGGTACCGCCGCTATCCCCGGCGGCTTCGGCACCGGCAAGACGGTGACCCAACATCAGCTGGCCAAGTGGAGCGAGGCCCAGGTGGTGGTGTACATCGGCTGCGGCGAGCGGGGAAACGAGATGACCGACGTGCTGGAGGAGTTCCCGGTCCTGGAGGACCCCAGATCCGGTAGGCCCCTGATGGAGAGGACCATCCTGATCGCCAACACGTCCAACATGCCGGTGGCGGCCCGGGAGGCCTCCATATACACCGGCATAACCATAGCGGAGTACTTCCGGGACATGGGCTACCACGTGGCCCTCATGGCGGACTCCACCAGCCGGTGGGCGGAGGCGCTGAGGGAGATATCCGGCCGACTGGAGGAGATCCCCGCCGAGGAGGGGTTCCCCGCCTACCTGCCGAGCCGCCTGGCGGAGTTCTACGAACGGGCCGGGCGGGTCATAACCCTGGGGGGCGAGACCGGGAGCGTAACCATCATAGGGGCGGTGTCACCCCCCGGGGGGGACTTCACCGAGCCGGTGACCCGGCACACCAAGAGGTACATCCGGTGCTTCTGGGGGTTGGACAAGTCCCTGGCCAACGCCAGGCACTTCCCCGCCATCTCGTGGCTGGACTCCTACAGCGAGTACGCCCGGGAAGTGGAGGACTGGTTCGCCGCCCAGGTGGACCCCCGGTGGAAGGACCTGAGGACCCGGGCCAGCCAGATCCTGGCGGAGGATAACAAGATCCAGCAGATAATAAGGCTGGTTGGAGAGGACGTGCTCCCCGACGAGCAGAAGCTGGTGGCCTTCACCGCCTTCCTGATAAAGAACGGCTACCTCCAGCAGAGCGCCTTCGGGCCCGACGCCTACTCACCACCCTCAAAGGGCTTCGCCATCCTGGACAGGATCATATACTTCCACGACCGATGCGAGGGGCTCATAAAGAAGGGAGTCCCCCTGTCGCTCATCAAGGGGCACGAGTCGGTGGAGGCCATGGCGCACCTGCGGGAGCTGCCCGCCGACGACATAAGGGCCTTCGACGATCACAAACGGCGGCTGGACGCCCACATCGAGCGGGTGGCCCGGGAGCGGACCGCCGCCTCCACGGGGAGGTGACGGACCTTGGCTACCGCTGAATTCAAGGGTCTGAACCGGATAACCGGCCCGTTCATTTTCATGGACCCGGTGCCGGGGGTTGGCTACGGGGAGCTGGTGGAGGTGACTGGGGCGGACGGGTCCACCAGGCGCGGCCGGGTGGTGCTGGTGAGCCAGAAGGCCATCACGGTACAGGTCTTCGAGGGCACCCAGGACCTGGTCCCCTCCTCCACGTCGGTCCGGTTCCTCAAGCGACCCCTGGAGATGCCCCTGTCAAGACAGGTGCTGGGGAGGACCTTCAACGGCATCGGGGAGCCCATAGACGGCTGCGGACCCGTGTACGGCGGGAAGAGGGTGTCGGTCAACGGCCTCCCCCTCAACCCGGTGGCCCGGAGGTACCCCAGGAACTTCATCCACACCGGCATATCCGCCATAGACACCCTGACGACCCTGATAAGGGGCCAGAAGCTGCCCATCTTCTCCGGCAACGGGCTCCCCCACAACCGTCTGGCGGTCCAGATAGCAACCCAGTCCAGGATTGTGGGGGACGAGAGCTTCGCGGTGTGCTTCGCCGGCATAGGCATAAAGCACGACGACGCGGCCTTCTTCATGAGGGAGCTGTCCCAGCGGGGCAGAAACGCCAACATGGTTACGTTCCTCAACCTGGCGGACGATCCGGTCATCGAACGGATAGCCACCCCCAGGATGGCGCTGACCACCGCAGAGTACCTGGCCTTCGAGCTGGGGATGCACGTGCTGGTGATAATAACCGACATGACCAACTACTGCGAGGCCCTGAGGGAGCTAGGGGTGGCCGCCGGGGAGGTTCCCAGCCGAAAGGGGTACCCCTCGTACCTCTACAGCGACCTGGCGAGCCTCTACGAGCGGGCGGGGGTGCTCAAGGACAGGCCCGGCAGCGTTACCCAGCTGCCCATCCTTACCATGCCCAATGACGACATCACCCACCCGATCCCGGACCTAACGGGCTTCATAACCGAGGGACAGATAGTGCTCTCCCGGGAGCTTAACTCCAAGGGCATATACCCCCCCATAGACGTGCTGACCAGCCTGTCCAGGCTGATGAAGGACGGCATAGGCAAGGGGTACACCCGGGAGGACCACCCAAACCTGGCGAGCCAGCTCTTCGCATCCTACAGCCGGGTCCAGGACGTGAGGGCCCTGGCGTCGGTGGTTGGGGAGGAGGAGCTCTCCCCGGCGGACAAGCAGTCCCTAACCTTCGGCACCGCCTTCGAGGAGAGGTTCCTTCGCCAGGGACAGGAGGAGGACCGGGACATATCCGAGTCGCTGGACATAGGCTGGGAGATCCTTAAGCTTCTGCCCCGATCGGAGCTGACCCGGGTCACACTGACGGAGATAAACCAGAGGATGAAGTAGGCCCGGGGCCTAGCCTTGAGCCTCCAGCCTCGCCTCCAGCCTCACCCGGAGGGGCCGGGCGCTAGCCCTGCTTGCCAGGAGAAGCGTCCGGCCCAACGCGGTCCCCACCTCCATGGGGCTGAAGGGAACCCACAGCCTCCCCCGCACCCCCGGCGGGGGGCCGCAGAGGACCACATCTCCCCCCAGGACCTGCCCCGGCGGAAACGGTCCGGACGCCAGGTCCACCACCGCCGCCGAGGCGGAGGGGTCCGCCGCCCCCTCCAGCTGGGAGAAGGGGCTCCAGCCGTAACCCACGTAGCGGAAGGGGCCCACCGCCTCCAGGATGGATCCTTGGAGCCGGTCCAGCGAGAAACCCACCGAGTGGGGCCCCACATCCAGCCCCCAGCACACCAACGGGAACGACACCTCCACCTCCCCCTCCACGGGACCCATCCAAACCGCCCCGTCCACCCGGCGGGATGCCAGCTCCTCCGGGATCGACCGAAACCAGCCCTGTCCCAATACCAGGATCCCCCTGCCCTTCAATCCCAAAGACCGGGCCATCCCCTCCAGGAGAGGCCCCACCCACCAGGCGGAAGCGTTGGCCAGCACCAGCGCCACGAGCCCGCTGGTGCCTCGGGATAGCCCGCTGGCCACCTTGTCGGGCCTATAGTTGAGGGCCCTCACCGCCTCCCACACCCTCTCGGCTGTGGCGGCGGATATCCTCGGATCCCCGTTCAGCACCCGGCTGACGGTCCCCTTGTCCACCCCCGCCAGGGCCGCCACGTCCTTCATGGTGGCCAAGAAGAACACCCCCCTAAATCGATCGCTTCCCCTGGATTATATTTCAAGAATCCATATCGCCACATTGCGTAGTGGCGATATAATGAAGGCTCGAAACGCGGGGTCCTGGCCCCGTGGGGGGTGATTGGATGAGGAGATCCTTCGGAGCGATGATCCTGGGGTTGGCCCTGGCGGCAGTTCTGGGTTTTGGGTCCATGGCGGTGGCGTCGGAGGCCATACTGAGCTTCGGCAGCCTTGTCAGGATATCCGAGAAGGGGGAGCTGACCGTCACGGAGACCATCGTGGTCCGGGCGGAGGGAAACCTGATAAGGCGCGGCATATACAGGGACTTCCCCACCACCTACCGGGATCGGGAGGGCAGGACCGTTCGGGTCCCCTTCAAGGTGGAGAGGGTGTTCCGGGACGGCAAGCCGGAGGCCTGGCACACCGAGGGGGTCAGCAACGGCGTGAGGGTCTACATAGGGTCCAAGGACGTGATCCTGCCGCCGGGACGGTACCGCTACGACGTGACCTACAGGACCGCAAGGCAGGTGGGCTTCTTCGATCGGCACGACGAGATCTACTGGAACGTGACTGGCAACGGCTGGGCCCTCCCCATAGCCTCCGCCGCCTGCAGGATATACCTGCCCAAGGGAGGCCACTTCACCAAGCTGGACGCCTTCACTGGCCCCATGGGGAGCACCGGCAGGGACGCCAAGTTCAAGATTGACGACGACGGTAGCGCCCTCTTCTGGACCACCAAGCCCCTGGGCCCCTACGAGGGGCTCACGGTGGCGGCCGCATTTCCCAAGGGGATCGTCCGCAACGTGCCCCCTAAGGTCCTTGGGCTCACCGCCCGGCTCTGGCGGGCCTTGAGCTACGCCCTAGGGGCCCTGGCGGTGGGTTTCCTCTTCATCACCTGGTACCGGGTGGGCAGGGATCCGGAAAGGGGGACCGTAATCCCCCGCTTCTACCCCCCGGAGGGGCTCTCCCCTCCAATGGCCAGGGCCCTGATACGGATGGGGTTCGATCACAAGTGTCTGGCCTGTGCCATCGTGGACGCGGCGGTCAAGGGGTTCGTGACCATCGACCGGGCGGGCAGGAACTACCTGATAACCCTAAAGGCGGAGGACATGAGGAGCCTGCCCAGGGAACTGGCGGTGGTGCTGGCCAACCTCTTCACCATGGGGACCAAGGAGATATCCCTGGTTCAGGGGGAGCACCAGCGGCTCAGGAACGCCCTAACCGCCCTGAAGGGTCTGGCGGAGGACCAGCTGGAGGGTACCTATTACAGGTCCAACACCCTTCCCTGGCTAGGGGGGGTCCTGCTCAGCCTTCTGTCCGTGGGAGCCATCATGGCGAGCGCCCTGGACGTCCAGGAGGGGCTTGGGCTCTTCATGGGACTCTGGCTAACCGGCTGGACCGTGGGGATCATGGTGCTGGGTATGAACGTGATCGGCGCCTGGAGGGGCTTCCGCAGCTACCGGTCCTTCAGGTCCTTTTTCAAGGCCCTGTTCCTGACGTTATTCTTCCTCCCATTCCTTGCAGGGGAGCTCTTCGGCATCTACATCCTGCAATCGGTGCTCGGGCCGGTACCCACCGGGCAGATCATCCTCCTTGGGACCCTGTGCGGGGTCTTCAAGGGGCTGATGAAGGCCCCCACCCGGGAGGGACGAAGGCTGATGGACGAGCTGGAGGGGTTCAAGATGTTCCTGGCCATAACCGAGAAGGACCGGCTGGATCGGCTCAACCCGCCGGAGATGAGCCTTCAGACCTTCGAGTCGTACCTTCCCTACGCCATGGCGCTGGACGTGGAGAACCGCTGGTCCGAGAGGTTCTCCCAGATGGCCCAGGAGGCGGCCAGCAGGGGTGAGGTATCCCACGCCTACGTTCCCCTCTGGTATCATGGGAACCTGATGGACCTGGGCAGGGACTTCGGGGAGTCCCTGTCCAGTGGCCTGGCGTCCTCCATCGCATCCGCCTCCACCCCGCCTGGGTCGTCCTCGGGCTTCGGGGGTGGGGGCTCATCCGGCGGAGGGGGAGGTGGCGGCGGCGGGGGTGGATGGTAGGAGATAAAGGATCAAGGATACTGGAGAGGAGGTTGGACATGGTCCTTCTGATCGCATTGGGGGTTTTAGGGGTTCTGCTCCTGTGGTTCCTGGGAATATACAACCGCTTCGTCAAACTGAGGAACATGGTGGACGAGGCCTGGAGCGGGGTGGACGTGCAGCTCAAGAGGCGATGGGACCTGGTGGGCAACCTGGTGGAGACCGTCAAGGGCTACGCGGCCCACGAGCGGGAGATCTTCGAAGAGGTGGCCCGGCTGCGCAACCAACTCACGTCCGCCTCGTCGGTGAGCGAGCGGGCCCAGGTGGAGAACGGGCTTACCCAGACGCTGAGGACCCTTTTCGCCGTGGCAGAGGCTTATCCCCAGCTTCGGGCGTCGGAGAACTTCACGGAGCTCCAGCGAACGCTGGGGGAGCTGGAGAACGACATCCAGCTGGCCCGGCGGTACTACAACGGCACCGTCAGGGACTACAACATCATGGTGGACGCATTCCCGAGCCTCCTGGTGGCCCGGATGATGGGCTACGGCAAGAGGGACTTCTTCCAGCTGGAGGATCCGGCGGAGAGGAGCGCCCCCAGGGTGAGCTTCAGCTGAGCCTGAGCGGGGTGGGGCCTCCCCCACCCCGTCAGTCAAGGTAGGTTATCCGCCGGTTCTTCTCCTCCATGAACCTCTCCCGGAAGAGGTGCTCCACCATTAGCTCCACGTCCTCCTTGCTTACCTGCCCCTGGAAGAGGGTCTCGATGCTGGACGCCAGGGTCTTCCTGGACTTGGGCCGCCGGGACTTGTCCTGCTTCCTGAGGATCTCCTTCACCTTGCCGTACTTGGGCACCAGGTCCTCTCGGAGGGCGGGCCTCTCCTTTATGTCCTCCAGGCTTATTATCCGCTTGACCCGCTGGCCGAAGGTGGCCACGTGTCTGATCAGCGGGTCGTACCCCGCGTCCATGGAGACTATGTAGTGACAGGCGGATGGGTCCTTGTGGTTCCTGGCCAGGTAGTAGGCGATGTGGAAATCCAAGGCGTTGCGCCCCACGCCGCTTATGGTTATCCACTCCACCCGGTCGCCCATGGGCTGGATCCTCTTTATGGTCTCCGCTGGGATCTTCTTCTGGTTCTCCCCGAGAAAGATGAAGATCTTGGCGTCGTCTATGCTCTCCAGCTGGACGCCCGGCAGGTTCTCGTAGTCCACGTATATGTACTTCCTTATGTTCACCTGTCCACCCCCTTGATGAAACCCTCCACTGCCGCCACGAACTCCGCGGGCCTCTCCTCGTGGACCGAGTGGGCCGCCCCGGCCAGGACCCGGATCTGGGCGCCCCTCAACCGGCGGGCCAGATCCCTGGCCTCCTCCAGGGGGAAGAGCAGGTCCCGCTCCCCCGCCAAAACCAGGGTGGGGCACTGGATCCTCCCAAGGTCCAGCCCCCGGAAGGACGTTATGGCCTCCACCTGTCCCCGGAATGAACGGGGGGACTGCTTATACGGGTAGGCCAACAGGTAGTCCACCGCCTCATCGACCATCCCCCGGTCCTCGAAGAAGGGAGGAGATAAGATCCAGTAGAGGATGGTCCGGTAAAAGTCCGACAGGTCCCCTCCTCGGTCGTACCGGTCCGCCAGGTCCGAGAAGAGCATGGCGTTGCGCCCCGATACCCGATCCCCGGTGGCGGCCAGCACCAGGCTCCTCGCCTTCTGGGGATGCCGGATGGCCAGGTCCATGGCCACCATGCCCCCCATGGAGTGGCCCAACACGTGCACCGGTCCATAGCCCAGGTGGTCTATGAGGGCGGCGCAATCGTCCGCCATGAGGCCTATGGATATCTCCGGGTCCTCCGGCTTGGATCTGCCCACCCCCCGGTTGTCCACCAGGATGACCCGGAAGCGCTTGGAGAGCTCCGGCAACACCGACTGCCAGCTGGAGACGTCGGAGGCGAGCCCGGCGATCATGAGCAACGGTGGCCCCTCGGAGCCGTGGACCTCGTAGTGGAGCTGAACGTCCTTCAGGATGAGCATGGACGCCAGGATGAGACCGGTAATGCGAATCCCCCCTTATAAGCAATGGGCCGAATCGGGGCGGACCTGGACGGTCCGCCCCGGCGGATCACCTCTCGTAGAACGCCCGGTAGGCCGCCACCGTGGCGGTCACGTCCGCGGCGCTCATTATCTCATAGGGGGCGTGCAGGGAGATGACTGCGGGCCCCAGGTCCAGCACGTCCATGCCGTACCGGGCCAGGTACTTGGCCACCGTGCCGCCTCCACCGGTTCCCACCTTGCCAAGGCTCCCCACCTGCCAGGGCACCGAGGCTCCGTACAGCCTGGCGCGGACCCGGGCCACGAACTCCCCCCGGCTCTCGCTGGCGTCGTACTTGCCCTTCACGCCGGTGAACTTCATCATGGCGGGCCCGTCCCCCGCCACCGGCAACTGGTTATGGTCGAAGGCGTCCTTGTACATGGGGTTGTAGGCCTCGGTCACGTCGGCGCTTATGGCCTCCGACGCCGCCAGGGCCCTTTCCAGATCGAAGGGCCCCGAGGCCCCCTCCGCCTCCAGGACGTAGGAAAGGAGGAGCCGGATCAGCGCCCCCTGGGCACCCCCTACCCCCTCGCTACCTATCTCCTCCCGATCCAGGCACAGGAAGACCGCCCCCTGCTCCAGGTCCCGGGCCCCCATGAAGGCCTCGAAGGAGGTGTAGGTGCAGATCCTATCGTCCAGCCCGTAGGATATGAGGAGCGAACCGTCCACGCCCCCCAGAAACGCGTCCCCCTGAGGCACCAGGGCCAGGTCCGCGGAGACCAGATCCTCCTCGCCGAACCCGTAACGGTCCTTGAGGAGCCCCAGCACCGCCCCCTTGACGTCGCTATCCCCGGGACGATGGCCCAGGATCACGTCCAGGTCCTCCCCCTTTATGGTCTCGCTGGCCTTGCGGGCGTCCATGTTCCTGTCCAGATGGGGGGCCAGATCGGGGATCACTAGCCGGAACTGGGATCCGTCCAGCTCCACCGCCGTGCCGTCCTTGAGGTGCACCTCTCCCCTCAGCTCCAGGGGCACGTTGACCCACTGGTACTGCTTTATGCCCCCGTAGTAGTGGCAGTCCCCCATGAGGAGCCCCTTGTCCTCGTAGAGGGGCTTGGGCTTTATATCTATCCTGGGGGAGTCCCCGTGAGATGCCACGATCCTGACCCCCTCCCGAGCGGGACGCCTGCCGGGCCTGTAGGCGCCGATGGCCCGACCCTTAAGGTTTACGAAGGTGCCCCGCTGGGTCACCTGGCCATCCTGGCCGAAGCCCGCCTGGGCAAGGGCGGAGGCCAGATGCCTCACCGCCTCCCGCTCGGTCTTGCAGCGGGACATGAAGCCAAGGGCCCCCTCCAAGTGATCCTCCCCCAGTCCCTTAAGAAAATCCCAGCTCCTGTAGCCTCGCCTATCCTTCCTGTCCTCTCCCACCGGGTCATCACCTCCATGGGTTTTAAATAATTATAATACTTCTTCCTGTGCTAACATAGGGGAAGCCAGTCATGCCCTCCCCGGGAGGTGATTCAGATGCTTTGCAGTAGCTGCGGCTACAACAACTCCTCCAGCGCCAGGTTCTGCATCCTGTGCGGTTCCCCTCTGGCCGCGGAGGGGGTGAAGGACCCGGACCCCAAGGTCTGCCCAAGCTGCGGTGAGCTGAACGAGGGGCACGCCATGTTCTGCGCCTCCTGCGGCGCCGACGCATCCACCGCCCCCAGGAGATCCGCCATCGCCCAGGAACCGGAGGACCTCCCCATCCCGGAGGCCGACGATCAAGGTGAGCTACCGGAGGATCTGGGGCAGGAAGCGACCCTCCCGGAGGGCCCAAAGGCCGACGAGCCCTCCGCCGAGGAGATTGACAGGATCCTATCCGGTGCCCCGCAGGTGGAGAACTTTGAGGATGGCGACCGCCTGGAGGCGCCAGATGCCGCACCGGAACTGGATCAGGCCCTCACGGAGGCCTCATCGGCGGAGGCGATGGAGGAGATGACCCCGGCCCAGGAGGGGGCTGATGCATCCTCGGGCCCCGAGGAGGTGGATCCCCGTCAGGGGTCCGCCGCAGGGGTGATGGACAGGATAAAGGGGCTTCTTGGTGGGTTAAGGCTGCCAAGGCCTTCGATGCCCAACGTAAGGTCCCTGCTACCCGCCTCCCCCACCACGATCCTGATCCGCATCGCCGCGCTCTTGGCGCTCCTCGCCCTTGGGGTGGCCATAGGGGCCGGGGCCATATTCGTGCTGAGGTGAGGTGGATCCCCCGATCATCCCCATTCGAGGTTGACAAATGGCCGCAAAGGCCCATAATGATCTGGTGACTTTACGGGGTACTTAAAAAGGGAGCGCCGGGTCGCGCTCCTTTTTTTAGTGCTCACCGGGGAGTTCCAAATCAACCTAAAGGGAACAGAGTTTTCCGCTTGGTCCGTTTGTAACGCCGTTGAGTGCAAGCCAGTTGGCTCTTGGGGTATAGGGGACTGGGACGGCGGGAAACCCGGCCCTTTACAACTTCAGGAGGTAACACTTTGAACACCAACAAACGTTTCGATCAGTATCCCCTTCGGGATGAGCTCCTCAGCGCCCTCAGGCGCAAGGGGTTCGAGCATCCCATGCCGGTTCAGGTCAGCATGCTGGAGGACCCCACCCTGGTGGACGGGGACCTCATAGTCCAGGCCAAGACCGGCTCCGGCAAGACCTTGGCCTTCGCCCTCCCCCTTCTCAACCGAATGGAGTTCGGCGAGAGGTCCCCTAAGGTGCTGGTCCTCTCCCCCACCCGGGAGCTGGCCCTTCAGACCGCCCGGGAGTTCCAGTGGCTGGGTTACGACCTCAGGATCCGGGTGGCCTCCCTGGTGGGTGGCATGGACATGGAGAGGCAGGTCAAGGCCCTTCGAGAGGGGGCCGCGGTGGTGGTGGGCACCCCAGGGCGGGTGCTGGACCACATAAGGCGGGGAACCTTCCGGGCGGACCTGGTGGAGAGCCTGGTGCTGGATGAGGGGGACCACATGCTGGACCTGGGCTTCAAGGACGAGCTGGAGGACATCATGGCCGCCATGACCCAGGTGGAGAGAAGCTGGCTCTTCTCCGCCACCATGCCGGAGGAAGTGGTGACCCTGGCCAAGCAGTACCTGGACGCCCCCCGGAAGATCTCCCTGGTGGAGGACGCGGCCAAGCATGACGACATAGTCCAGAGGGCCTACATAATACCCGCCAGACGGCGGTTCGAGGGGCTGGCCAACGTGCTCCTTTTCGAGAGGCCCCGCCGGGGGATCGTGTTCTGCGCCACCAAGCTACAGACCCAGGAGCTGGCGGAGCGGCTATGCGACGAGGGCTTCAAGGCCTCGGCCCTTCACGGGGACATGACCCAGCGGGAGAGGAACATGGCGCTGGAGAACCTGCGCCGTGGAAGGAGCCAGATCCTTGTGGCCACCGACGTGGCAGCCCGGGGGCTGGACATAAGCGGCGTGTCCCACGTGATCCAGTTCGGCCTGCCCGGGTGCCTGGAGACCTTCATCCACCGGAGCGGCAGAACCGGCCGGGCGGGCCAGGAGGGCCGCAACCTCATCCTACTCACCGCCCGGGAGGCGGGGGAGTTCCGGGGGATGATCCGGGGCACCTCCCTGGAGGTGGAGTGGCTCCCCGCTCCCGACGCAGAGGAGCTGGAGTCCCTCACCCGGGCGGAGATCGAGCGCTGGTGCTTGGAGAACCCCGCCGAGGGGGAGGACTACATGGACTGGGCGGAGGAGATACTCCAGCGGGAGGACGCCCAGCTGATCGTGGCGGGGCTGCTCAGCCGCTCCTTCGAGGGGATCCCCAAGGGCTACTCCATCCAGGAGGACGTCCAGGCGGAGATGGCCAGGAGCCGGAGAGCCGACAGGCCAAAGGCCCGGGACCAGCGACCCCTTAGGAAGCTGGTGTCCGGCTCGGTAACCATGCGCTTCTCCTCCGGAAGGGAGGACGGATGGGAGGTGGGCCCCCTGCTGGGGGCCCTCTGCAGGGGGCTCGGAATACGGCGGGAGGACGTGGGCAACATAAAGCTTAAGGACCGTTGTGCCTTCGTGGAGCTCTCCCCCTACGCGGCATCCCAAATAGAGCGCCGGAGGGACAACCTGGCCAGGGAGGGGCTGGATGGCTTCTCCAGGTCGGAGCCCCGCCAGAACCATGGGACCCAACGGCCCAGGACCCCGTCCAGAAACCGCTACTAGGACCGGAGCTCATCATGTGATAACCTCCCGGGTAGATCCTGCCCGGGAGGTTTTTTAAATGCGCCACATGCTGAAGCTGATCCCCCTTGCGCTCCTGCTGTGCACCCTAACCAGCCCCGTCGCCCTGGGGAATGAGGTCCGTTCCAACGGGCCCGCCGGGGCCTTCCTGGAGCGATACTTCAGGCCCTGGACCCAGGAGGCCCGGGAGGAGAACTGGACTGGATGGTACCAGGAGATCCTGAACGGCCAGCACCTGGGGAGCAACCTGCGGCCCGTGGACCGGAGCACCAAGGAGGCCTGGCTAAACCGGGCCCTCTCCGCCGCGGCGGTGAACCTGAAGGGAATCTCCATCAAGGAGGCCCACCTAAGGGTCCTGCCCACCGAAGAACCGCTCTTCGAGCCCCCCGGGGGGCCTAAGACGTCGTACCCCTTCGACCGGCTACAGAACGGCACGGTCCACCCCATGGAGCCCCTGTCCATCACCCGCCGGGGTGAGGGGTGGCTACTGGTCACCACCCCCTGGGCCTCCGGCTGGGTTCGGGAGGACGCGGTGGCCATAGTGGACCCTCCTCTGATGACCCGGATCATGAGCATGCCCATGCTGGCGGTGGTGAGGGACCGGACGGTAATAACCTACACCTCCGGGATCTCCGCCCTGGAGGCCCACATAGGCGCCCTCATCCCCATGGGGGAGGACGGTGAGCCAATGGTGGTCCGCTGGGATCCCTCTGAAGGTACCGCCTCCCTGGTGCCCGCCCGGGCCCCCGAGGGGACCCTCAAGCCCTTTCCGCTCGAGCCCAGCCGGGAGCTGCTGTCCCAGATCGCCTCATCCATGCTGGGGCAACCCTACGGCTGGGGGGGCCAGAACTGGAACCGGGACTGCTCCTCCACCACCCGGGACATCTTCACCCCCTTCGGCAGCTGGATCCCAAGGAACTCCAGGGGACAGGGGGACCTGCCCGGCGTGGACCTGTCCAACCTGGGGAGGACGGCCAAGGCCAGGATCATAGTCGAACGGGGGGTACCCTTCATGACCATCCTCTACATGCGGGGGCACGTGATGCTCTACACCGGCTCCCAGGGCCTCAACCCAACGGTGCTACACAACATCTGGAGCGTGAAGCGCGGAGGGCAGGAGGAGGTAATAGGCCGCTGCGTGGTAACGGACCTGAACATCGGGGAGCCACCGCTGATAGACCGGGTCATCAAGATGGTCTTCCCCTGGTTCCCTCCGGGGGTGTGCTATACTTCTCCCTAAAAAATCCAAGGGGGGATCTGGGTTGGAGCAGCGGATAGCCCTTCTGGGGTGCGGCAACGTGGGCAAGGCCCTGATAGGGATACTGAACCGTAAGGGACGGCACCTGGAGGGGGCATACGGGGTCAGGATGAGGCTGGTGTACGTGGGGGATCCCCGAGTGGGGGCCGCGGCGGATTCCCAGGGGCTGGACCCCGGGGCGGTCCTGGAGATGCTGGACCGGGGGGCCCTGCCCGAGGCCTTCCGGGGGGACGTGTCCGAGGTGGTGAAGTCCATGGGCGCCACGGTGGTGGCGGACGCCACCCCAACGGACCTCCGGACCGGGGAGCCGGGGCTCTCCAACGCCCGCGGGGCCCTGTCGTCCGGGGCCCACTTCGTGACCACCAGCAAGGGGCCCCTGGCGGTGGCGGCCCGGGAGCTGGAGGAGATGGCCCGGGAGCGGGGGCTCAAGTTCCTCTACGAGGGGGCGGTGATGAGCGGGACCCCCCTGATAAGCCTCATAAGGAACGGCCTGGCGGGCTGCTCCATATCCAGGATAGAGGGGATCCTCAACGGCACCACCAACTACATGCTTACCCGGATGGCCCAGGGACTCAGCTACCCGGAGGCCCTCGAGGAGGCCCAGGATCTGGGGTACGCGGAGGCGGACCCCACCGCCGACGTGGAGGGCTTCGACCCGGCGGTCAAGCTATGCATCCTAGCCTGGGTGGCGTTCCGGCGGGAGATAGGGGTTGACCAGGTGGACCGCACCGGCATATCGGGGCTGACCGGGGAGCAGGTGGAGAGGGCGGCGAGATCCGGCCGGTCGGTGAAGCTGGTGGCGTCCCTGTGGACCCAAGGGGAGTCGATAATGGCCCAGGTGAAACCCCAGGAGCTGGAGGCGGACCACCCGCTCCACGGGATCGGGGGGGCGGTGAACGCCGCCACCATCTGGACCGATCACCTGGGAAAGGTCACCGTCTCGGGTCCCGGTGCGGGGCGGGACGAGACCGCCCAGGCGCTCCTCACGGACATCATCTCCATAGGCAGGGATTGATCACAAGGAAGGGGCCCGGGCTTCACCCGGGCCCCTGGACCCATTACTTGACGGGACGGACCACCACAGACCACTCGGGACCGGAGGAGACCTTGTGCTTGTCGGCGAAGCTGTCCATGTTGAGGGCCAGCGACAGGTTCATGAGGCTGTTGTAGTAGAGAAGGGGCTTCCCCTCCGGCACGTCGCCGAAGGTGTCCGCGAACGGCACCGTGCCCCTATATACCTCCTTGCCCTCCTTGAGGATCCTTACCTCGTAGAGCTTCCCCTTGGAGGGCTTGAAGCTATCGAACAGATCCGCCCCTATGTTGGTCCACACGTTGCCGTACTGGACGTCCAACACCGGTATGGTGCCCAACGCCGCCCCGTCCTTGATCTCCGCCCTCTGATAGGGGATCCGCACCGGCTGACCCTTTAGGAGGGGGCCCACTTCCTCGAAGGATATCTTGCCGGAGGCGAGCTTGGCCCCCGTGTAGGCGAAGAGATCCCGGCCGTGGAAGGTATAGGACCGCTCGGAGCCCTTCAGTCGGTGCTTGGTCTCGTCTATGGTCCTGACCTGGTCAATCCCTATGGAATCCATGATCAAGGTAACCGTGCCGTTGTCCGGGGTGACCACGTAGTGTCCCGACTTGGTCCTAACCACCACAGGCTTCCTCTCGGTGCCCACCCCGGGATCCACCACCGAGACGAAGACCGTGCCCTTGGGCCAGAACTCCAGGGTCTGGTAGAGGCGGTACGCCCCGTCCCAGATGGAGAAGGCGGGGATCTCGTGGGTAAGGTCGAACATCGGAAGATCCTGATCCACCCCGAACGCCACCCCCTTCATGGCGGACACAGCCCCGTCCTTGAGGCCGAAGTCCGTCTGGAACACCAGCGCGGTCTTGGCCTCACCGGCGCAGGCCAAGAGGGCCACCAAAAGAAACGATAGGACCAACCCCCTGATTCCCTTTCCTAACCTCATCATAGATCCCCCCTATTACATGATTTTCATCTATATCTAAGCCCTGCCGGGCCTACTTTAAAGATACGGTGACGGTCCCCTGGGCCTGGACCTTGGCGTGCATCCCCTGGGAGTCGGCGGAGACGCCGATCACCCCGAAGCTGGTGGGGCGGAAGTCCAGCCTGGCCCCCCCGTAGCTGAGCCCCGACAGGGCCCCCTGAAGGCCCTGGCTCAGCTGGTCAAGCTGATCCCCGATGGGGAAGCGGAGCACGTCCCTCAGGGCGGGGGCCACCGAATCGTTCAGGAACGCCAATGCCCCGTCGGACTCCACCTGAAGGTCCTCTATGGCCACGGTCCTGGTGGCCACGTCGTAGGAGGGGCGCCCCACGAAGTTGACCACCGAGTCGAAGGGGGATCCCTTGCTGTCGGTTCCTATCAGCTGGGCCCCCAGGACGAACCGGTCCTGGCGGCCGGTCATGCCGAACCTCTCGAGCCTAGCCACCCCACCGTCGGGCATCCGGATGTCCCGAGGGGTCCAGTTCTTGGCTATCAGGGAATTAACAAACGCATAGTGAATAGTGGCGGGGAGTATCACCCGGAAGGTGCCGTCCCCGGCGCCGCTGGACAGATTTGGCAGGGGCGCCACCGATGGACGGCCGGGGAACGCACCCCCAACCACCCTCATCCTGGCGTCCAGCCCGGCGGACATGAGGATCCCCTTGGACGTGACCTGAAGGGGGGAGGCCCAGAACCGCTCCGGCCGAGCCACCAGCCACAGGATGTCCCCCTCCCCGATGGGAACCGGCTTCGAGAGGGCCCGCCATAGCTCGTCCGCCCGGCGCCGCAGGTTCAGCTTTTCGTTCAGGATCACATCGAGCCGCCCCTTCCTCTGGGCGACCCAGTCGTTGAGGACCCGATCCGCCACGGGCTGGAAGGACACCCGGAAGCCCATCATGTTGACCGCCGGGGGCTTCCTCCAGGCTATCCGCACCTCCGGATCGGTGGCCACCCGCCAGTCCGGGGTTAGCCTCGGGCGGCTTATAACCGTGGCCACCAATTCCCCGTCCGCGTTGGCGGACACGGGGATCCCAACCCCGCTGCTGAAGGTGACGCTGAAGTAGAGGGGGACATCCATGGCCACCCGGTCCCCCATTCGCCTCACCACCGGCCTCCCCTTGCGAGTCACCACGTACCTCACGTTGCCCGACAGGGGACCCTGGGAGTAGGTCTCCCTGCCATCTATGCGAAGCGGGAGCTTGGAGTCCGCCAACTCCGCCAGCTCCCCGTAGGTGGCCTCGAATCGAACCGCAAACTGCGACAGGGTCCCAGCCTCCTCCGCCCCCTGGGCGGCGCCACATATCATCAGGCCCAGGCACAGGACCAGCAGGGCAAAAACGCTACCTACACGAAACTTACCTTTAGGTTCCACTTTTCAAGCTTCCTCCCTCTTGGCGAGGCGCCACCTTAGCGCCCCATACCTGGCGTTGCCTTCCTGGGTGGATACCGCCCTCTCTATGGCCCTCCTGGACCCCACCAGGACCGCCAACCGCTTGGCCCGGGTCAAAGCGGTGTACAGCAGGTTTCGCTTCAACATAACAAAGTGCTGGTCCAACAGGGGGACCACCACCGCCGGGTACTCGCTCCCCTGGGACTTGTGGATGGTGAGCGCATAGGCCAACGCCAGGTTGACCTCCGCCTCCCGGCGGATCTGAACCCTTCGCCCCTCGAAGTCCACCAGGAGCCCCTGGTCCACCTGTCCCTCCACCACTCCTATGTCGCCGTTGTATATCTCAAGGTCGTAGTCGTTCTTGAGCTGTATCACCTTGTCCCCCCGCCTGAATCCCCCCTCTCCCCGGCGGAGCCTCTCCCCAGAGGGGTTAAGCACCTCCTGGAGGCGCAGGCAAAGGTTCCTCGCCCCCGCCTCCCCCTTATGCATGGGGGTGAGCACCTGCACGTCCCAGGGCGACAGGCCGGTGCACCGGGGGATCTCGTAGCCCACCAGGTCCACCACCGCCTCCGCCGCCAGGGACGGATCATCCTCCTCCACAAAGGCCACGTCAAGCCCCTGCGATAGGGGTGGTAGCTCCAGGGTACCCCCTTCGAGGATCCGGTAGGAGTTCCGGATTATTAGGCTCCTCTGGGCCTGCCTAAAGATCTCCTTGAGCTCCACCTTGGGGACCGATCCGGAGGATATGAGGTCCTTGAGGACGCTGCCGGGACCTATGGAGGGGAGCTGGTTCGAGTCCCCCACCAGGACCAGGGAGGCATCCTCCCCGATGCCGCTCAGGAGGCGGTGAAACATGGGGAGGTCCACCATGGAGAACTCGTCCACGATCACCACGTCCGCCTCCAGGGGTCTGCTGCGCCCCCTTCCGAAGCGGTTGGACCTGGGGTCGTACTCCAGGGCCCGATGCAGGGTGTAGGCCTCCACCCTGGTGACCTCCGCCATCCGCTTCGCCGCCCTGCCGGTGGGGGCCGCAAGAAGCACCCGAAGGCCCATCATCTGGCATAACCTCACGGTGAACCTGAGAAGGGTGGTCTTTCCGGTCCCGGGTCCACCGGTTATGACGAAGATCCGGTGGGAGAGGGCCCCCTTCACCGCCCGGCGCTGGGGCTCCTCCAGCCTTATGCCGAACTGCCCCTCCAGGGCGGTTATCATCCCCTCCAGCTCCCAGCCCAGCCTCGCCCCCGAGGACGCGGCCATGTCGCGCACCGCCCCGGCGGAGGCGGCCTCCGCCCTGCGGAGGCCCGGCAGGTAAACGCACCTGAGCCCCCCAAGCTCCTCGGCCTCCAGCATGCCCAGGGTGCAGAGAAGCTCGAGCCTATCCTCCACCCCGGAGTCCACCGCCAGGAGCCGACGGGAGCGCTGGAGCAGCTCATCCCAGGGCAACATGGAGTGCCCCTCCTCCACCGCCCTCCTCATGGAGAAGAGGATCCCCGCATCCAGCCTCTCCGGCGCATCCCGGCATATGCCAACCCGCTGGGCTATCCTGTCGGCGGTGACGAACCCTATGCCCGCCACGTCGTAGGCCAGCTGGTAGGGGTTAGATCTGACCACCTCCGCCGCCAGGTCCCCGTAGATGCGGACTATCCGGTCCGCCAGGGCGGAGCCTATGCCGAAATCCAGCAACTGGAGCACCGCCTGACGCCTCCGGCGGTGCTCCTCCCAATGCAGGCGAACCTCCTCCACCCGCTTGGGCCCTATCCCGGGTATCTCCAGAAGGCGTTCCACCCGGTTGTCCAGCACGTCAAGGGTCTCCTCCTTGAAGTGCTCCACTATCCTCCGGGCGGTGGAGGGGCCCACCTTGGGTATCACCCCGGAGGAGAGGTAGCGAACCAGCCCCTCCAGGGAGGAGGGCATGGCCATCCGCACGTCCTCGGCACAAAACTGCCGGCCGTAGCGCCGGTGAACGGTCCAACGGCCCTCCATGACCAGCCGCTCCCCCGCCATGGGGAGCGGGAAGGCCCCCACCACGGTAACCACCTGCCCATCGGAGACCACCACCGAGGCCACCGTGTAGCCCGTAACCTGGTCCCGATAGGAGACCTCCAACACCTCCCCCTCAAGGCGCTGGAGCAACTACGCCTCCCCTCCCCGGGATCCCAAGGGGTACCTGTCCATTATGTGGATCATCACCTTGTCCACGTCCCTCATCCCCTCGGAGTTCACCCTGGCCACGTTCTCCACGCTCTCCTCGAACAGGTCCGATAGGACCCCCTGGGGCTTGAACATCTTGATCCCCTGGACCGCCCACCGGGCCGCCAGGTAGGCCTCGTAGGACCCGGTGCCCACCTTGAGGGCGCAGCTCTCCTTGGCCCCGTCGCAGAGCATCCCCGCCAGGTTGGCCAGGACCATCCCCATGGCCTCCTTGACCTCCTCAAGGCCTCCCCCCATGAGGAGACACATGCCCGCCGCAGCTCCGGCGCCAGCCGCCACCGAACAGCCGCAGACCGGGGAGAGGCGCCCCAGCCGCCTCTTTATGAAGCTGGTGGACAGGTGGCTGAGGGCCAGGGCCCGGGCCACCTGGGACCTGGAGGCCATGAGCTCCTCTCCCAGGATGGCCACCGGCAGTATGGCGGTTATGCCGTGGTTGCCGCTGCCGGCGCTGCTCATCACCGGCATCTGGACCCCCCACATCCGGCTGTCCGCTGCGGCGGTACAGTAGGCCCTTATCTTGAGCCCCACGTCCCCTCCGGCGGACACCTCCATCAGGCTCCTGCCAAGCCCCAGGGACCTGCCGTCGCCGGATAGCCCAACCCGGGCCACCGCCATGTTCATTTCCACCCCCCGGAGGAGGAAGTCCTCGTCCTCCGAGTCCAGGTGATCCACCATCCCGAAGGCCTCATCGTAGGAGGACGGCAGCTCCTCCACACTCTCCTGGGAGCTGCCCTCCGACTGGGCCTCGTAGACCGTGCGCCCGTCCAGCATCACCTTGGCTATCCTGTCGTGGCTCCCGGACACCAGGCAGACCGCCTTGTGGGTGGGGGTGAAGACCGCGGACAGCACGTAGACCCCGCTCCTGCCCGGGTCGCATACCACGCTCACCCTCTCCTCGTCCACCCACCCCCGGGCCCTCTCCACGTGGGCCTCGGTGGTGTCCTTCAGGACCTCCAGGCCGTAGGAGGACCTGCCCACTATGGCCCCCAGGGCCGCCGCCAGGGCGTTGCCCTTGGCCCCGTTAGCCCCCGGGATGCCCACCGCCATGCCGTTCTTGTAGATGCTGGTGCTCACCGTTACCCTGACCGCCGCCACGTGCTCCCGGTCGCTCAGTTCCTCACAGGCCCTGGCGACGCTCAAAGCCACCGCCCCGGGCTCGGTACACCCCAGGGCGGGACGAACCTCCCTACGGAGGAACGACTTGATTGAAATGACCAAAACGATCCGTCTCCCCTCTGTACTAGACCAGATGCCTTATCCTCCCGCCACAGACCGTGAGCCCCACCTGGATCCGCCCCACCTGGTTGGGATCCACCCTGAATGGGTCCTCCATGAGGGCCACGAAGTCCGCCGCCTTGCCAACCTCCAGCGACCCCCTCCGACGCCACCGGCCGCACACCTTGGCGGCCCCGCCGGTGTAGAGCCAGAACGCCTCGGATATGTCCAGCCTCTGATGGGGCATCCAGCCGTGCTCGGGCTCCATGTGGGAGTCCATCCGGGTCACCGCTATCCTCATCCCTTCCAGAGGATCCGAAGGGCCGTAGGGAGCATCGGACTCCCCCGCCATGGCCACCCCCCGCTCCATCATGTCCTTCCAGGCATAGCTGTTCCTGGCCCTGTGGGGACCCAGGCGGCCTAGTATTATCTTCCAATCGTTGGCCAGGAACAAGGGCTGTATGTCCGCGGTCACCCCCATCTGGGCCATCCGGGAGTAGAGGTCCGGGTCCCCCACCTGGCAGTGGAGGATCCGGGGGGGAAGCCCGGAGGCGGACCCTACCCCAACGGCCTCGAAACACTCCACCGCCTGCTCCAGGGCCCGGTCCCCTATGGCATGGCAGGCCACCTGCAGCCCCAGCCTGTCCGCCTGGGCCATGAGGGACCTCAGGTCCCGGTGATCGAAGGCAAGGAACCCCATCTCCGACGGGGCATCCGAGTAGGGCTCCCTCAGCGCCGCGGTCCTGGCCCCTATGGTGCCGTCCAGCACCAGCTTCACCGGGCCGGGATGACACCACCGGGGCTTGAAGGCCTGAAAGAGCCGCAAGGCCTCCTCCAGGTCCTCCAGGTCCCCAAGGGACGATACCCGGAATATGGGATCGATCCTCAAGGGTAGCCGGCCCTCCTTGTCCTCCCCCAGGTAGAACTCCACCATCCGCTTGAAGCTCCCGAAGACCGACAGGTCATCGCTCTGCACCCAGGTGACCCCCCGGGACAGCAGGGCCCCACAGGCCTCCTTGAGGTAGCCCCGCAGCTCCTCCTCCGAGGGCTCCGGCAGGCGGGATCGGACCCACATGAGGGCCTCCTCGCTTACCACACCGGTGGGCACCCCGGACCTATCCACCTCCACGAAGGGGCCCGCCACGGCTGGGGCATCCATCAGCCCCAGGGCCCTCAGGGCCGCGCTGTTCAGCACCCCAACGTGCCCGCAGGCCCTCTCCAGGAAGATGGGCAGGTCCCGGCTGATCAGGTCCAGGTCGTGCCGGTTGGGGAAGCGCATCTCCTCCAGCATCTCCTGGTCCCATCCCCAGCCTATGATCCACCCGGATCCCACCTCCTCCACCCGCCTCCTGCCCAGGCCTATCAGCTGGGATATGGACCTCACCATTCGCAGGTCCAGGGACGACAGGGACCGGCCGTACTCCATCAGGTGAAGATGGGTGTCCCCGAAGGCGGGGAAGACGAAGGCCCCCTTGAGGTCCAGGAGGGGGGTCCGATGGTCGCAGCGGGCTATGACCTCCTGGTCGCTCCCCACCAGTTCCACGATCCCATCCCGGGCGAACAGGGCGGTGGCCCTGCCGGGGGGAGCCAATGGGTAGACAACCGCGTTTATTATCCCTATGGTAGCCCCACGATCCATCGGAACCCTCCCCTTCGGTTCAGTGCACTCTAGATCTAGATGAGGTTACAACCCCTTGACCCACCTGACCAGGGGCCTGACGCCGAAACCGCTGGCCCCCTCCACCAGGACGCCCCGGGTCTTCTTTACCGCATCCACCCCCGCTATGTCCAGGTGGGCCCACTTGACCGAGTCGGACACGAACTCCTTGAGGAACAGGGCGGCGGTTATGGCCCCCCCGTACCTGGATCCGCAGTTGGTCATGTCCGCCACAGGGGACTTCAGCTCCTCCTTGAGCTGCTCATCGTCAATGGGGAGCCGCCAGACCCTCTCACCGCAGGAGCGGAACGCCACCTCCAGCTGGGACGACAGGAGGTCATCGGGGGTGAAGAGCCCCGCGGTGTTCTCCCCCAGGGCAACCACGCAGGCGCCGGTTAGGGTGGCCACGTCCACCACGTGGTCAACCCCCTGGGAACAGGCGTAGTGGAGCGCGTCCGCCAGGGTCAGCCGGCCCTCCGCATCGGTGTTAACCACCTCCACGGTCTTGCCCGAGTAGGTCCTTATTATGTCATCCGGCCTGTAGGAGCCCCCGTCAGGCATGTTCTCCACCGCCGCCACCACCACGTGAAGCTCCACCGGCAGGTCCAGCTCACAGGCGGCCAGGAAGGCCCCCAGCACCGTGCAGGCCCCGGACTTGTCCCCCTTCATGGTCCTCATTGAGTCCCCGGGCTTTATGTTGAGCCCCCCGCTGTCGAAGGTGAGCCCCTTCCCCACCAGGGCCACCTTGGCCTTGGGGGAGTCAACCCGGCGGACCAGGTGTATGAGCCTTGGGGGGTTGGCGGACCCGGCCCCCACCGCCAGGATGGCGTTCATGCCCATCTCCCTCATCTGGACCTCGTCCAGCACCCGGGCCTCGCAACCGCAACGCTCCGCCAGCTCCAGGGCCCTCCTGGCCAGCTCCGAAGGGGTTATCACGTTGCCCGGCTCGTTGGCCAGGTCCCGGGCGTAGTTCTGGGCGGCCCCCAGAACCGCCCCCTCCGCCATGGCCTGGTGGTCACCGGCCATCACGTGGACCCGCGAGGGGAGCTTGAACCTCTCGTCCGGGTCCTTGGCCTTGTAGCGGTCGAACCGGTAGAGCCCCAGCACCGCCCCCTCCGCCACGGAGACGCTGCGCTCCCGGTCCATGAAGGAGGAGACCACCGCCACGGACTCGCAGCCCTTGGCGGCCAGGGACCTCAACCCCTCCGCCACGGAGGTCATCACCTCCACCGATGATGCCCCACCAACGCCGGCCATGGCCACCCAGAGGCCCTCGGGGGAGAGGCCAAGGGCCCTATCCTTGGGCTTACCCTTGAGGGTCTCCGCCGAGGCCAGTGCGGAGGCGAAGGCGGGACAGCCGGGGAACGCGGGGGCCTCCCCCTCCCTCACCAGCACCAATACCCCTTTGACCCCATCGGGCAAGGTGGAACCGCTGAAGCATACGAAATCCATACCCATCTACCCCCCAAAGATTTTTGTTTTATGATACACCCGAACCCGGATGAATGTATCATAAAACTCTCCATGGCGGGGAGCTCAATGGCGGGGCCGCGCCCCCAGGGGGCGGATCGGATCATAAAATTATGGCCATGCGGACCGGCCCACCTTCCCCGTCTTCAGCCCGGACCACCTCCAACCCCACCACCCTCAGGATGGACCCTCCGGGGACCGGGCCGCTAAAAAAGTTACTAAAATTTTCCTCAGCCCCATCCAGGGGTAGCCCGCACTGTTCCAACAGTTTCAGCGCGTCCCCCAGATCCCAGGACCTGGACCTCCTAAGGCTCACCCCGCCTCATCCCTTGCGGCCGGTGATGAGGGCGCTGCCGGCGGCTCCGTCCACCAGGGGTAGCTCGTCATCGGATAGATGGGGGAACAGCCCCCGGGCCTCGGATGGCGAGAAGGAGTAGACCTTCACAACCCGTACATCCACGTCCTCGAACCCGGCAATGCGGACCTGGCGTTCCGCCTCCTCCACCGGCAGGGCGCCGGCGATGCACCCGGTCCAGGCGGAAACGCTGCGCAGAACCGCCTCCGGCAGGGGGCGCAACAGCACCACATCGGATATGGCGAGCCGCCCCCCATGCCGGAGGACCCGGAAGGCCTCCCTAAACACCCGGCCCTTGTCCGGGGACAGGTTCACCACACAGTTGGAGATAACCACGTCCACGCTCCGGTCCGGAAGGGGTATCTCCTCCATGTGCCCCTTGATGAAGATCACGTTCTCCAACCCGGCCCTCCGTCGATTCTCCTCCGCCCGGGCAAGCATCTCGTCGGTCATGTCCAGGCCGTACACCCGGCCGGAGGGCCCCACCTTCAACGCCGCCAGCATCACGTCAAGCCCCGCACCGCTACCCAGGTCCAACACCACCTCCCCGGGCTTAAGGGACCCAATGGCGATGGGGTTCCCACACCCGAAGGTGGGTACATCCATATCCCTAAGTAGCGGGGGAAGGTCCTCCGGGCGATAGTTGCCCCCGGTTATCACATCCGGCCCCCCACCAGAACAGCACCCACCGGAGGCACAGCAACACCCCCCGGCGATGGCCTCCGCGTATTTCCTCCGCACTTCATCTCTTATGTCCCCCACGATCCACTCGCCTCCTAACCTTCAATCCAAATTCAGTCTAGACCATCAAAGCGGACCCCTTACATGGCAACCCTCGGGAGATGTGCCATCCAGTACCTTGAGTAGCAACTTCAATCCACAGAAGACCATCCTGCGCTCGTCCTCCGAGAGGAGTGTGAGGGCGGATTCAAACCACTCATCCATGCTCCGCTCCACCCCACCAACCAGCTCCCAGCCTTCTTCGGAGGGTGTGAGTGTAACCCGTCTACGATCCTCCGGCGACAACTCCCGTTTGAGCAACCCCAGAGACACAAGCCGATCCACCAGGCGGCTTGCGGTGCTGCGGTCCAGAAGTAGCCTCTCCGCCAGGTCGGACACTGACAGGCCTGGACAGCTGGCCACCTCTAATAGGGCATTGCATTGGGCCAGGCTCATGCCACAGCAACGGGCCTCCTCCCGATCCAATACCCCAAGGAGGCGGAGAAGCTGCCTTAGGTCCGCCCTAAGGCGCCTTACCGCATCAACATGCCCCGGAATATCCTTTTTCAACCGGACCACACCTCCATGGCAGGCTAGCCAGCCGGGCGGCAATTTGATTGCATGATACAATCATTGCATTCACCACGCAATCCCTCACCCATCATGTCACGGAAACGTTAGAATATATTAGAGTTTACAAATCTATCGGATCCGTATATTATATTCGTTTGGGATTTGGACGGGCCCAAATACCCAACGGCTGATCCCATCGAGAGGGGGACCATCAGGTGTACGACGTGATAATGGTTGGAGCCGGCCCCGCCGGCATCCTCGCCGCCCGGGAGCTGGTCAAGGCGGGCAAGCGGGTGGCGGTGGTGGACAAGGGGAGGGACATAGGGAGCCGTCACTGCCCCCTAAAGGAGGGGAAGGTGAACCGGTGCGTCCAGTGCAACCCCTGCAACGTGGTCTGCGGCTGGGGTGGGGCAGGGGCCTACAGCGACGGCAAGCTCACCCTGACTCCCGAGTTCGGAGGCAACCTGGAGAGCTACTGCGGAAGGGAGGAGCTGGTCCGCCTCATAGGCCAGGTGGACCGGGTCTACGTGGAGCACGGGGCCAGCCAGGAGCTCTTCTCCCCGGACTCCAACCTGGCCATGAGCGTCATGGACCGAGCCAGGCGGTCCGGCCTACAGGTCATACCCGCCACCATAAGGCACATGGGGACCGACAGGTCCAAGGACATCCTCTCCAGCATAATGAGGGAGTTGGAGGGGGGGGCTGACATAATCCTCGGTAAGGCGGTCTCGGAGGTCCTGGTGGAGGACGGTCAGGTCCTGGGGATCCGCCTGTCGGACGGGACGGAGCTAAGGTCCCGGATGGTGATGCTCGCCCCCGGCAGGGAGGGGGCCCCCTGGATGGAGGAGGCGGTCCGGAGGCTGGGGCTGGAGATCGAGTCCCTGCCGGTGGATATAGGGGTGAGGGTGGAGATCCCCGCCGCCTGGGCCAAGGAGATAACCGACCAGTTCTACGAGATAAAGGCCATCTTGGACACCCCCACCTTCGACGACAAGGTGAGGACCTTCTGCATGTGTCCCAACGGGGAGGTGACCACCGAGTACCAGACCCACCACGGGATCCTCACCGTGAACGGTCACTCCAACCGGGACGAGGACAAGAAGACGGAGAACACCAACTTCGCCATCCTGGTGTCCACCCAGTTCACCAAGCCCTTCAAGGATCCCAACGGCTACGGGAGCCACATAGCCCGGCTGGCCAACATGCTGGGGGGAACCGTGCTGGTCCAGCGGCTGGGGGACCTCAAGAGGGGCCGCAGATCCACCCACGACAGGATAGCCCGGGGGCTGGTGCGGCCCACACTGAAGACCGCGGAGCCCGGGGACCTCTCCTTCGTCCTCCCCTACAGGCACCTCAAGGGGATAATGGAGATGATCGAGGCATTGGACTCCCTGATGCCGGGCATAAACGGCAACCACACCCTCCTATACGGGGTGGAGGTCAAGTTCTACAGCCTCAAGCTGGCCCTCTCCAAGGACCTGGAGACCAATATAAGGGGCCTCTACGCCGCCGGCGACGGGGCTGGGGTAACCAGGGGGGTCATCCAGGCCTCCGCCTCGGGCATCTGGGCCGCCCGGGCCATGCTGAGGAAGCTATAGCTCCATCCCATACCCAAACGACCGCGGGGGGCCTATGGCCCCCCGCCGAACCTATCCAGGCCCTAGGGCCTGCCCTCAAAGCTACCCACCTCCACCAGCAGGAAGGCCTCGGGCCCCCTCAAGTGGCGCCTCAACGCCTCCAGGGCGGAGTCGGAGGTCACCGCCCCCACCGCCTCCTCCATCCGGCGATGCCACCCGAAGTCTCGCCCCAGGTAGAGATCCCTCTCCATCCGACGGACCAGCTTGCCGTCCTGGGACCGGTCCACCTTCACTCCCTCAAGGATGAACGCCTTGGCCCGGGATACCTCCTCGGCGGTGAAGCCCCCCTCAAGGGCCCGCCTGACCTCATCGTAGAAGGACTCCCTGACCCTCTCCACGTCCCCTGGCGCCGCTATGGCCCAGAACTCCAGCCGGGCGGACTCGTCCGGGTCGAAGGCGTTCAGCGAAAGCCGCACCCCGTAGCTGGTGCCGTCCTGGTGCCTTATCCGCCGGGCCAGCCGGGAGTCCAACCAACCGCCACCGAGCACGTTGACCGCCACCAGGAGGGCCGGATAGTCCGGCGAGTCCTGGGTAAGCCTCAGCGGCGCCCAGGCGGCCACGGTGGCGTTGGGCTTGCCCGGCACCTCCACCCTCCTGCGCCCCCCCTCCACGGCCACGAAGGGGTAGGGCACCCTCTCGTAAGTGGCCCGGGGAACCCAGCCGCCGAAGAGGGAGGACATCATGCCCATGAGGGCCCCCTCCTCCACCGGCCCCACAACCGCCAGCTCCCCGTCCACCAGGCCAAAGAACCGACGGTGGAAGTCCCTGAGGTCCCTAAGCCTCACGGAATCTATGGCCCTAAGCCGCTCCGCCATGGGGACCGGACGACGAACGTCCCCCACCGGATAGGGGTTGAAGGCCCGGTCCAGCTCCTCCTCCGCCAGAACCGACGGGTCGTCCAGCTGATCCTCTATCTCGGACCTCATCTCCAGCTTGAGCACCCTGAGCTCTCCCTCATCGAACCGGGGTTCCCTAAGGCACCGGGCCACCAGGGCCAGAACCCCCTCCAGGTTCTCCACCGGGACCTTCAGATCCACCGTAACTCCCGTGGCGGATCCGGAGAAGCTAACCGAGGCCCGGAGGCGATCGAACTCCCGCTGGACCTCCTCCCGGGAGAGATCCCCCGCACCCCTGCCAAGGTACCTGGACAGGACCTCCCCAATCACAGACCTACCCTCCAGGTCCGACAGGTTGCCGAAGTTCAACCCCAGCCGACCGTAGACCCACCCACCTCGGGTCCTCTTGTTGATCACCGCCCCCTTGAGGCCCGACACCCGGAAACGGCTGGTCCTGGCCTCCAATGCCTCCGGGGAGGGACCCACCGCCTCCCCCTGCTCCTGGAGACCCCCCAGGGCCGAGAGCTCCCCCGGCTCTACATCCCTGGGGCCGTCGGTGGATATGAGGACCCGCCTATCCGACGGTTCGAAGATCCCCCAGGTCCGGTTGTCCCTCACCAGGTACCTGGAGGCCACCCGCCTCACATCCTCCACGGACACCATCTCCAGCCGGCGCCGGTGGGCGAAGAACAGCCGCCAGTCCCCCCGGGATATCCACTCGGTCAGCTCCACCGCCAGGTCGTCCGGGTTGGCGTACTTGAGGTCCATCTTCTTCATGAGCCGCTGCTTGGCCTGCTCCACGTCCCGCTGATCTATCCTGGATGGATCCTCCAGGACGGATAGCATGACCTCCGCCGCCCGGTCCGGGTTCCCGTCCATGGGGAGCTGAGCCAGGACCAGCCCCATGGACGAGTCCCTGAAGAGGAACGAACCCGCCCAGACCGCCCCCGCAAGCCCCTTCATGACCAGCTCCCGGTAGAGCCCACCGGAGGGCTCCAGGCCCATAACCTCCATGAGGACCTGAAACGCCGCCGCCTCGGGAGACGACCCGGCGGGGCCGTGATACAGGGCCCCCACCGCCCTAAACTGACCGGGTTGACGGAGCCTAACGAACCGGTCCCCGTCCTTGCCAAGCTCCTGGCTCACCCTCCGGGGCACCGGATGCGACGGCCTTGGGATGGAACCGAACCTCGCCTCCACCTCCCCAAGGACCTCCCGGTCCTCGAACGGGGAGGCGATCACCAGGACCCCGTTGTCGGGCCTAACGAAGGACCGGTAGAAACCAAGCACCTCATCCAGAGAGACCGTCTCCAGGTCCCGGCGGTTCCCTATGGTGGAGTTGCCGTAGGTGTGCCAGTCGAAGGCCACGCTGCTGAGCCGGTTCAGCAACACCGACACCGGATCGTTCTCCCCCCGGACCAGCTCGTTTATCACCACCCCCCGCTCCCTCTCCAGCTCCTCGGCGGTTATCCTGGCGGAGGTCATCCGCTCCGACTCCAGGGAGAGGGCCCACCGGAGGTTCTCCATCGTGGCCGGCAGGGTCTGGAAGTAGCAGGTCCTGTCGGTCCAGGTGGTGCCGTTAGCCCTGCCCCCCCGGGCAGCTATCTCGCTGGGTATGTCCGGATGGGACGGGGTCCCCTTGAACAGCAGGTGCTCCAACAGGTGAGCCAGTCCCCTCTGCCCGTCCCTCTCGTCGGAGGAACCAACCCGATAGACCACGTTCACCGTCACGTTGGACGCCCCGGGGTCCCGGATCAGAAGGACCTTAAGACCGTTCCCCAGCTGGTACTCGGTCACCCCACCTATGGACGGCTCCGCCTTGACCCTGGCGGCGCCGAAGGCGGGAGCCCAGGACACCAGCAGGAACCCCATCACCAACAAAGGAATCGCGTGCTTCAAGCCAACACCCCCATGATCAGATATCACCCCTGGTACCCCAAGGAATCCATCAGCACCCGGTTGAAGTGACGGGCCCCGTCCAGCCTCACCACCCGACACATCCCGGATAGGTCCTCCACCTCCCTAAGCCCATCCTCCCCGGACGCCAGGGCCCTCGCGAGCCCCACCAACACCCCGTTGGGCTCCACCTCAACCCTCTCCTCCACCCCAAAGGGCATCAGACCCACCCTAACCAGGTCATCCACCCCCACCGAACTGCCCAAGAGGCCCGACACCACCCACCGGACCACCCGATGGGGGGAGAGACCCGCCTCCATTAGCAGCAGCTCCGCCGCGGCCCTCACCGCCCCCTTGGCCAGCTGGAACTGCCTTAAGTCCCTCTGGGTGACCCTCAAAGGGGGGTCCGGGCGGAGCTCGAAGAATTGGGGACCCTTGAGCTTGCCGGACCCGTCCATGAGCCCCTCCCGGAGCAGAAACGACACCAGGGAGATGAGCCCGGAGCCGCAGATCCCCATTGGCTCCCCTCCCCCCTGGACCTCCAGTTCCATATCCCCAATGGACCCGCGGACCGCCGTGACGGCCCCCTCCCCGGCGGGGACCCCGCAGGATATGCCGTACCCCTCAAAGGCGGGCCCCGCGGCGGTGGAGGCCCCCAGGACCCGATCCCCCAGGTCAAGGACCACCTCCCCGTTGGTCCCCAGGTCCATCAGCAGGCAAGGGACCCTATCCAGATCCCTGGTACCGTAGAGGAGGGCCAGCGCGTCGGAGCCCACGAACCCCCCCATGCCCGCCAGGATCACCAACGGACAGTCCAGCCCCAGCCCCAGAGCCCGGGCACAGAGGCGCCTCACCCCGAAGTCGGAGGGAATGAAGGGGCTCTCCGCCAGCCCCGAGGGCGGAAGCCCCGCCAGCAGATCCCCCACCACCGGGTTGCAGCCGCAGTAGACCGCCACCACCTGCCGGGGCTCCACCCCCGACACACCAAGTAGCTTCTCCAACCCAACCTGGAAGGACCTTACCAGCAGGGACCGGAGCTCCTCCAGCCCCCCCTCCAGGGCCAGGGCCAGGCGGCTCACCAGATCGGAGGCCACTCGGCGCTGCAGGTTCTCCACCCTAACCCGGCCCATAACCACCCCGGATACGAGGTCCACCGCCGCCAGGTCCAGGTTGCTGCTCCCCAGGTCCGCGGCGATCCCCACCGGAACCACCCCCTGGGGGGCCACCAGGACCACCCGGCCCCCCAGGACCCATCCCATCGCGTGGGACCGTCTCATCCCCAGGAGCTCCAATGCCCCTCGAAGGGCTGGGAGGGACACCTCACGGACATGAAGACCCCCCTTGGAGGCCAGACCCCCGATGGCCCCCCTGATGTCCCTGAAGTCCCCCAGGGAACCCCTATCCAGTTCCACCTGGAAGGGCAGGGCCCGGGGCTCCACCCTAAGCTCCAATGGCACCACCCGGGCACCCCCGGGCTCGTCCAGGCGGACCTCCACGTCCCCCAGGGGCCTGGTGAGGCACGCGAACCTGCGCCCCGAGGGCAGGCGGTCCTCCCTTGGGTCCCTCGGAGGCAGGTGACCGCTCACGGACACCTGGCAACCCCCACACGTGCCCCTGCCGCCGCAGGTCCCGAGCGACAGCCCACAAGAGGCCAACACGTCCCGCAGGGACGCCCCCGGATCGAAGGGTATCACCCGGTCTCCCCCTGGCAGGCGAACCTTACAAAAGGGCACTTTACTTTCACCCCCCCCATGGGACAAACTCTCCCGAAGACCATAGGATAAGGCAAGGTGAGATCCTTGAACACCCTCTTCAGCCAGAGCTTCTCCATCCAGGACCCAGCGGCGCTGGCCCGGAGGCTCCACGTGCCCCCGTCCCGGCCACAGGTCAAGATGCTGTCCCGCCTGCGCTTCCTGGTCCGGTGGATCCTGGGCCCAGTGAGGCTGGAGCTGCCTGGGCTTGAGGGGACCTTGGGACTGGGGCTGTTGGCCACCGCCCAGTCCCAGGGAACGGAGGTAGGCGGTGGGCTGGTGATGGATCTCCTCATGGGAGGGGCGGTCATGGAGGCCCTGGCCGTACCCCTGAGGTCCCTCCAGCTGGCGGCGGATCTGCGCCTTGGGGAGAACCGGATCCTGATCCCCGGGGAGGACCTGCCCATATCCGCCCAGGTGGACCTATGGAGATCCCTAGGGGGCCCCTCCATAGGTGTAGGCTGCTCCCCGGAGGGGCAGCTGACGCCCCTTCAGTCCCTCTCTGCCCTGGCGGTAAGGGGATGCGGAACCGGGGCCCACCGGTGCGGGAGCTGCCCACTGGCCCGCTGTCCCTACAGATCCTCCAGAACCTCCAGGGGCAGGGAGGCGGTCATCAGCTCCCCCGCCTCCCCGTCGGAGTAGTAGCCCTCCTGGACCCCCATGGACCGGAAGCCCATGGAGAGGTAGAGGGCCCGGGCGGGATGGTTCCAGGACCTCACGTGAAGGCAGAGTCGGGCGCACCCCTGGGACAGGGCCAGCACCTCCAGGGCGCATATGAGCTGGGAGGCCAGGCCAAGGCGCCGGAACTCCGGATGAACCCCTAGCCTGAGGATCCATGCCTCCTCCCCCCGCATCTCCCAGGCCAGGAAGCCCCTCAGCTCACCCTTCAGGAAGGCCCCCAACACCATACCCCCCGCGTCGGACGCCACGTGATGGAGAAAGGGTCCCCTGCCCCAGGCAGGGGACCCACAGAGGGAGTCGATCCTCTCCAGCTCGGGCACGTGACCCGCCTGGCAGGGCCTTATGTCCGCTATGATCAACCCGCCTAGAGCCCCCTTATTATGGTGGCCTCCCTGGCGGGCCCAACGCCCAAGAGCGCCACCGGAACCCCGCAGTACTCCTCGATGAAGGCCACGTAGTCCCTGGCCGCCTTGGGGAGGTCGTCGAAGGACCGGCAGGCGGATATGTCCTCACCGAAGCCCTTGAGCGTCCTGTAGACCGGGGTGACCCGGCTCAGGGACCGGTGATCCAGGGGGAAGTGGGATATGCGCTGGCCGTCCAGCTGGTACTCCACCGCCACCTTTATCTCCTCCAGCCCGGACAGCACGTCCATCTTGGTCAGGGCTATGCAGTCCAGGCCGTTCACCATCACGGAGAACTTAAGGGCCACCAGGTCAAGCCAACCGCATCGCCTGGGTCTGCCGGTGGTGGCCCCGTACTCGTTGCCCACGCTCCGTAGCCGGTCCCCTATCGGGTCGGACAGCTCGGTGGGGAAGGGCCCCTCCCCCACCCGGGTGCAGTAGGCCTTGGCAACCCCTATGACCCGGTCTATCCGGTTGGGCCCCACGCCGGTGCCGGTGCAGGCCCCCCCGGAGGTGGGGCTGGAGCTGGTGACGTAAGGATAGGTGCCGAAGTCCACGTCCAGCAGGGTCCCCTGGGCCCCCTCGAAAAGGACCCCCTTCCCCTGGTCCAGGGCGTTGTTCACCTCCAGGTACGCGTCCCCAACGAAGGGGGAGAGGCTCCTACCCCACTGGAGCCCCTTCTCCAGCAGCTCGTCCAGAGCCAACGGCTTCTCCCCGTATATCCGGGTGAGCACCATGTTCTTGCTCTCCAGGTTCAGGGTAAGCTTCTCCCTCAGGACCTCCTCGTCCATCAGGTCCCCTATCCGTATGCCCACCCGGGCGAACTTGTCCACGTAGCAGGGCCCTATCCCCCGGCTGGTGGTGCCTATCCTCTGGGAGGCGCTGCGCTCCCTCTCGGACAGCACGTCCAGCATCTTGTGGTAGGGCATCACCACGTGGGCGTTGCGGCTCACCACAAGCCGGGCCCTGTCCCGCCCCTTCTCCCGGAGCTCCGACAGCTCCGCCAGCAGCTGGTCCGGATCCACCACCACGCCGCCGCCTATGACGCACACCTTGCCGGGATACAGCATCCCCGACGGCAGAAGATGGAAAACGAACTTCTCGTCCCCGGTGATCACCGTGTGCCCCGCGTTGGCACCACCCTGGTAGCGCACCACCAGGTCCACCCGGTCCGCTATGGCATCCACCACCCGGCCCTTGCCCTCATCTCCCCATTGGGCACCTATTATTACCTCAGCTCCCCGCTTCATCTCGCTTCTCCTCCTCCTGAATCCCCCATCGCCTCCGGAAGAGCAACCAGACGGACCGGTAGCTCCGCCCTGCCCGCCGCCAGGCGGGAGAGCGCTTCCAGAGTACCGGGCCTCGGATGGCCTATGGCCACAGCCCCCCCGCTCTTCAACGCCCCCTTGACGGCCGCCGCAAGGGCCCTATCCTCCCGCCCGGGGACGCTATCGATGAAGTAACCGTTCCTAAGGGACCTTATGCCCCGCCGCAGAGCCTCCTTCCGCGCCACCGACCTTGGGGAGGTGGCGCTGTCCAGGAAGAACCATCCGGGCCTCAGCTCCGCCAGGACCTTCACGAAGTCCCCCATGGTCTTGGAGTCCGACGTGGCGGCGGACCCCCGGTGGTTGTTGACCCCCACCGCTCCGGGTAGGGAGTCGAAGGCCCTGCGGACCCTGGCCCTCATGTCCTTAGCATCCATGCCCACATGGATCACCGACTCCCCACCGTCCGGGTCCGACAGGGCCTGCATGGGAAGGTGGACCAAATAGGGTATCCCATGGGCCCGGGCGATCTCCGCCACCTGGGAGGCCCGGGGCGCCCCGGGTATTATAGCCCAGGTCATGGGGATCCGGAGCGCCGCAAGGCGCCTGGCGGCGGAAAGGTCGTACCCCATATCATCCACCACGATGGCCAGCCACGGGCGCCCCCTTCCACCCGGGAGAGCGGGCCTCTCCACTGGGGGCCTCTTCAAGCCCGCCTTGGGGTGCCCTTGAGGTTCATCCCCCTTGGGCGTGCCCTCAACCCGCCCCTCCCCCGAGGGTGGCGCCTCCGGGGGGGTACCGGGAGCCTCAGCGGGAGGTTCCTCCCCCGTCAGGTCCGCCGACACCATCTTCTCGAGGGGGCCGGGCATGGGGGACCTGGAGGCGATCCCCATGGACCAGAGTCCCACCCCCAGGGCCACCAGAACCAGGGCCCACAGGCCCCACCGGGAGAGCCTCAAGGGCCTACCGACCCTTCTTGAGGACCTCCAGGGCCCGCTTCAGCTGGACGTCCTTCTTGGGATTCTCGTTTGGCTCCCCCCGGACCTTCACGTCCGGCTCGAGGCCCACCTTGTCTATCATCTTGCCCGACGGGGTGTAGTACCGGGCTATGGTTACGTACATCCCCGCCCCGTCCGGCAGGTTGAACAGGGTCTGGACCGAGCCCTTCCCGAAGCTCTTGGTCCCCACCAGCTTGGCCCGCTTGTGGTCCCGCAGGGCCCCCGCCACTATCTCCGAGGCGCTGGCGCTGCCCTCGTTTATGAGCACCACCAGGGGACCAGGGTACTTGACGCCGCCGGAGGCGTACATGGCCTCGTTTGCCCTCTCCACCCGGCCCCGGGTGCTGACCACCAGGTCACCGTCGTTCAAGAAGCAGGACGCCACGTCCACCGCCGCGTTGAGGAGCCCCCCGGGGTCGTTTCTAAGGTCCAGCACCATACCCTTGGCCCCCTTGGACCTGGCCCAGGATACCGCCTCCCGCATCTCCTGCCCGGAGGTCTGGGTGAAGTGGGCGAGCCTGACGTAGGCGTACCCCTCCTCCAGGAGGCTGTAGCGGACGGACTTAACCTTTATTATCTCCCTCACCAGGTTGAACTTGAGGATCTCGTCCTTGCCCTTCCGCCTCACCCAGACGGTGACCTTGGTGCCCGCCTGGCCCCGGAGCATGTTAACCACCTCGTCCTGGGCCATCCCCACCACGACCTTGTCGTTCACCTTCACGATCTCGTCCATGGGTTTGAGCCCTGCCCGGTGGGCCGGGGTCCCCTCCATGGGGCTTATCACCAGCACCTTGCCGTCCCGCTGCCCCACGTACATACCCACCCCACCGTACTGGCCCTCCATCTCGATGGACTCCTCTTTGAGCTGGGAGGGGTCCACGAACCGGGTGTAGGGGTCCCCCGCGGCGGAGACCATGCCCTTCATGGCCCCGTAGAACAGCTTCTGCTCCCCCGGGAGCTTGTCCGCGTCCACGTGGTAAAGCTCCATTATGGCCCTGGCCTGGCGAAGTATGGCCATGTTCCTCACCGAGAACGGGGGCTTCAGGGAGTCCGGCTGGGACCCGTCGTTGGCCACCGCCGCCATCATCCCCGTCACCGCCAGGGCGCCTATCGCCACCCCAAGGAACACGTCCCTGAATCTCTTCATGAAGCTCAGCAAACGCCGCATCCCCTTCCCAAAGACCTAAGACGGACCCGCTACTTGAGGTAGCCCATTGGGTTGACCGCCTTGCCGTTTACCCGAACCTCGAAGTGCAGGTGCGGCCCGGTGGCTATGCCGGTGCTACCCACCCGGCCTATCTGCTCGCCCCGGCTGACCTTCTCACCCTCGTTCACCTCTATCTTGGAGAGGTGGGCGTAGACGGTGGTGAGATCCCTCCCGTGGTCCAGGATTATCACCTGCCCGTACCCCCGAAGCCACCCGGCGTAGAGGACCTCGCCGCTCTCCGCCGCCCTCACCGGGTCCCCGGTGGATCCCGATATGTCCAGCCCGGTGTGCATGATCCTGGTCCTGAACACCGGGTGAACCCGGACGCCGAAGCTGCTCCGGATCTGTCCCACCAGGGGCCACGCCAGCCGCCCACCCTTGTAGTAGACCACCTCCTGAGGCGCAGTGCCCTGGGCCTTCGCCGCCTTGGCACGGGCCTCCGCCAGGCGCCGGCGCTTCTCCGCCATGAGCCTGGTTATGGTGGAGTTTATCTCCTGCTCCATCCGCTCGTACTCCCGAAGCTCCGCCAGGTGCAGGCTCTTCTCGCTCCTAACCCGTTTGAGGAGGTCGTTCCGCCGGTCGGTGGCCACCCTAAGCTTCAATTTGTTCTCCTGGAGCTCCTGGTTCTGCCTCTCCAGCAGGGCCCGCTGCTCCTTTAGCTCCCGGTGGGCCATGTCCAACCGGGCCTTCCTGTCCGAAAGCTCCGTTATGAGCCGCCGGTCCTGGTCGGCTATCTTGCCCAGCAGGTAGGAGGTGGACAGGGCGTCCATGGCCCCCGGGGCGGAGAGCAGCAGGTTGAACTCCGCCACGCCGCCGTACTTGTATATGGCCACCAGCCGGGCCCTCAAGAGGTCCTTCACGTAGTCTATCCGGGAGGAGGTGTGCTTTATCTCCTCCGTCAGCTGCCTCATCCGCTCCTTCACCTTTTCCCGGCGAAGGTTGATAACCGATATCCGCTGCTCCGTCACCGCCATCTGCTGCGCCAGGGACTCTATCTCGGAGATTACGTTCCTCTCCTTGCCCTCCATCTCCTGGACCTTCTTACGGTGATAGGAGATCTGCCCCTGGACCTGATTCAGCCGCTTCTCCTCCTGTTTGAGCCGCCTGTCCAGGTCGGAGGTGCTGCACCACCCGGGGATGCCAAGCGCCAAGAGGCAGAGGACCGACAAGGTCAGCCGGAGATGAAAGCGTCCCAACCGGCTCAACTCAGACACCCTCCGCTATAGGGGCTTCAGGGCCCGGCGGATGAACCGCTCCACCGCCATGAAGCTGGAGATGAAGCTCACCACCGCCCCGCCGGCCACCAGAACGCCGGTTAGCCGGAGAAGCAACATGGGATCGTTAAGAAACTCCAGGAAGGGGAGGAAGTCCTTGAGCCTCTCTATGGCGGCCTTGTAGGACATGGCCAGCATGCCAGACGACAGGAGGGCCCCCAGGGAACCCAGGAGGACCCCCTGGATTATGAAGGGCATGGCCACGAAGGTGGGGGTGGCACCCACCATGAGCATGATGGCTATTTCCTCCTCCTTGGAGTAGACCGCTATCCTTATGGTGTTGAATAGCACCACCCCGCTGGCGGCGATGGCCACCAACAGGACCCCCAGGGAGAACCGGCCAGCAAACCGGGAGAGCTTGGACAGCTTCTCCGCCAGCTTCCCCGCGTAGACCACGTCCTGGACCTCCTCCACGGTCAGAAGCTCCCTAGCCACCACCGGCACCGACGCCGCCTTGTCCACCCACACCTCCACGCTGGGAGGCAACGGGTTCTCCCCGAGCAGCGTCACCGCCTGAACCTGGCTCCCAAGCCGGGCCTTCAGCCTGTCCAGCGCCTTGGCGGGGGTTATGACCTCCACCGCCCTCACGTGGGGCATGGACCTGATCCGCTTGGCCACCGCCTCCAGGTCCGCCCGGGGGGTCATGTAGGCCTGGATGGAGAGCTCCCCCTCCAGGTTCCTTACCACATGCCGGGTGTTCAGAACGAACAGGATGCTGGCCCCCATCAGGTAGAAGACCGCGGCGGAGGTGAAAAGGGTCAGGAAGCTTAGCCCCCAGTGGCGGAAGACCAACCTGAGCCCGTCCCTTACAGAATACCTAAAGCTCCCCATCGATCTCGTACCTTCCCCTCTTCTCGTCTCGGACTATCCGACCCATCTTCAACTCCACCACCCGCTGACGGTAGGAATCCACCAGGTACTGGTTATGGGTGGCCATGAGGATGGTGGTCCCCATGGCGTTTATGGACAGCAACAACTGCATTATCTCCTCCGCGGTGTGAAGGTCCAGGTTGCCGGTGGGCTCGTCCGCCAACAGGATCGACGGAGAGTTCACTATGGCCCTGGCTATGGCAACCCGCTGCTGCTCACCGCCGGACAGCTGGGGAGGGTACAGGAACCTGCGGCGCCACAGGTTCACCCGCTCCAGCACCTCATCGGCCCTCTCCTTCACCTCCCGGGGGGGCATCCCAAGCACCTCCAGGACGAAGGCCACGTTCTCGAACACGTTTAGGTGGGGCAAAAGACAGAAATCCTGATAGACCACCCCCACCTCCCGGCGGAAGAGGGAGAGATCCACCCGGCCTATCTTCCTTAAGCTGTAGGACCCCACCATCACCTGCCCCCTGGTTGGCAAAACCTCCCGGGTTATGGTCCTCATCAGGGTGGTCTTGCCGGACCCGGTGGGCCCCACCAAGTACACGAACTCCCCCTTGGGGATGTCCAAATATATGTCCTCAAGAGCGGTTATATCCGGGTGGAATATCTTAGTAACCCCAGATAGCCGTATGTCCATCGGCTTCTACCTCCTGCGCATGCTGAAAACCTGGACGGCGGAGCTCACTATCCGTCCAGCAGTGAGGCCGTAGAACTCCCGGAGTTCCTCCGGGGAGCCGCTCTGGCCGAACCTGTCGTCGGCGCACACCATGCCCACCGGCACCGGGTACCGGGAGGACAGGCACTGGCAAACCGCGCTGCCGAGCCCACCGTGCAGGCTGTGCTCCTCCGCCACCACGCAACACCCAGTCCGGCGGACCGACGAGAGAACAACCTGCTCCGCCAGGGGCCGGACGCTGTAACAGTCTATTACCTCCGCCTCTATCCCCTGGCTTGACAGCACCCGGGCGGCCTTCAACGCCTCGTGGACCATGATACCACACGCACATATGGTGACCCCATCTCCCCGGGTGAGGAACCTGGCGCCCCCAAGGGGGAAATCGCCGTCATCGTCCTGGTAAACCCCTGGCACGTTCCCGGCGGTGAGCCTCACGTAGGCGGGACCCTCGGATCGGGCCAGCCGCTCGATAAGGCATCGGGCGGACACCCCGTCGGAGGGGACCAGCACCGGCATGCCCGGCATGGCGGTCATGAGCCCCAGGTCCTCCACCAGCTGATGATGGGCCCCGCTGGGCCCACGGTCCAGCCACCCGAAGGGGCTAACCAGCACCACCGAAAGGGCCGGTATGGCTATGGCGGACCGTATCAGATCGTAGGACCGCCCCACCAGGAAGGGGCTCGACCAGGAGGCGAACACCTTCTTGCCCCCCAGGGCCAACCCAGCGGCGGTGAGCACCACCTCCTGCTCCGACGTGCCAGCCACGAAGAACCGGTGGGGGAACCTGTCCCTGAACTCCCCCCCCAAGGTCCCCTCCCGAGAGTCCACCACCACCAGGTGGGGCACATCCAGTGCGGAGCGGCAGAGGGCCTCCTCGTATCCGTGCCACATGGGACTAGGTCCTGTCATCCAAAGGCCCCCTCCCTTCGTACTCTATCTGGCCGATCACCGAGTCCACGTCACCCCTGGAGAGGGCATCCCCACCCCTGGGCAACGGGACGCCTCCTCCCTCGAGGGTGCGCAGGATCACCGCCTTGGGAGCGTTGGCCCCCATCACCTGCGCAAAGGCCGTCTCCATGGAGGGGAAATCGTGCCCGTCCCCCTGGGAGACCGCCCAGCCGAAGGTGGCCAGCTTGCGCCCCATGGACTCCGGGTCATCCGCGGGACCCCAGGGCTCCCCCCCGTGGTCCGTCACGTTTATCACCGCCACCAGCCGGTCAAGCCGGTGGAAGGAGGCGGAGAAGGCCGCCTCCCAGGAGAGGCCATCCCTCAGCTCCCCATCCCCCATGAGGCAGAAGACCCGGCTGGGCAGCCCGTCCATCCTGAGCGCTATGGAGAGCCCCACCGCCATCCCAAGCCCCATGCCGGAAGGGCCCGACGGGGCGTCCACCCCAGGCACCCGGCGACAATCGGGGCTACCCTGCAGAAGGGCCCCCAGCCTTCCGAAGCTCCAGAGCTCCTCCCGGGAGAAGAAGCCCCGCCGGGCCAGCACCGAGTAGAGGGCGGGGGAGCCCCTCCACTTGCTCAACACCAGCCGGTCCCGCTCGGCCATCCTGGCGTCGGCAGGGTCCACCCGCATCAACTCCCAGTAGAGGAAGACCAAAAGGTCCACCAGGGCCAGCGATACCCCAAGGCACCCCACCTTGGACAAGCCTATCATCCGGACCACGTCCTTCCGGACCTCCTTGGCCAAGGTGCCCAACTCTCGGGACCGCACTGGGTCCATCATGACCCACCCCCTATGCCCAGCTTGGACACCGCAAGACCCATGGCCTCCCTCAGAGCCCCCTGGGCCTCATCGAGCGCCGACACGTCCACCGGGTCCCCGAACTCCATGGGACGGTCCCCGGAGGACATGGGCACCAAGAACTGCCCCGCGAAGGCCTCCACCTTGGGATCGTAAGGGATGGCCACGCAGGGGATCCGGGACGCCACCGACAGCACCACCCCGTGGAGCCGCATGGAGACCGTCCCCCGAAGGGATCCCGCCACCGCTTCGAAGTCCCGAAGGGACCGCATGAGCCTCACGTCCCCCATCCTGACCCCGAAGGTCTCCAGGTCCCTCAGGGCCAACAGGTCCTCCTCCGCCAGGGCCAAACCCACCACCGGCAGGCCTTCCTTGAGCACCAGATCCCGGATGCAGTAGGCCACCTTCTTGAGACTCACCGACCGGGTGGGCCGGACGTTGACCCCTATGAAGGCCCCGGTCCTCTCCCCCACGTTTGGCCTCAAGGCCAACACCGGGTCCGGAGCCATCATCACCGCCCCTATGCCCATGGACTGGGCCAGCTTGACCGACGGGGCGTCCCTCAAGACCCTAACCTTGCAGGCCCCCAGTGACCTGGTGGCCAGCCGGCGACCCAAGGAGCTACTTAAGGGACCAAGGGACTGGCCGAAGGCCCAGGGAACCGCCCCGGCCCGGCGGGCCATGAAGGTGACTCCCCAGTAGTAGAGGGGGCTCTTGAGGCTGGTCACGTCCTGGAATAGCCCCCCTCCCCCCAGGAGCAGGGTCCTGGAGGAGGATAGGAACCTGAAGACACTCCTGGGGCTCCATCGGTCCTCGGAGCGAACCCCCAGCTCCCCTGCGGTCTGGTCCGGGGAGGCGGACAGGACCCCTATGCGGTCCCTATCCACCCCGCTGAGGCATAGGAGCTCCACCAGGGCCTTGGCCAGAAGCTCGTCCCCCAGGTTGCCGAACCCGTAGTAGCCGCAGAGGACCACGTCCAGCTCCCTCATGGGCGATCAACCCCCTTGAGCAATGGAAGCGACAGGGAGAGGGCCAGGCACCCGGCAAATCCAAGCAGAGACCCCACCCAAAGGCCGTTCAGCCCCCTCAAAAGGGTCAAGAACAGGGGGGTGTGGAGGTGACAGAAGGAGTTGAGGGCGGACGCGAAGGCCAGGGAGGAGCCGATCCTAAGCACCTCACCGAAACGCCCCCCAAGGCCCCGGCGGGAGAGCCAACCGTAGAGGAAGAGACACGGGTAGCCGATGAGCTCCTTGGTCCTGGGGCGAACCAGCAGCGCCCTCTCGAGCCACTCCCTCAGGGTCAGCTCCCACTGGGGCACCAGGGCGGTGTTGTCGCTCCTTATGGCCATGAACGCCAGGGCCAGGAGCAGCCCGGAGGCCACCAGCAGCTCCCCCCACATGGGGGGCCTCGACAGCATCTCCCGCCCCTCCGGGTAGACCCTCTTCAGCAGGTCGTTCAGGAGAACCGCCGCAGGGGGAACCACCAGGGTGAGCTTAACCCCCGAGAAGACCCCGACCCTCAACATGTAGAAGCTGAAGCCGTACATGGCCCCTATGGCGAGTCCCGCCACGGCGGTCACCGCGAAGCCCCTCATCGCTCCCCGGAGGGGGTTCTCCTCCTCCAGGGCGGTCAAGGCCCCCTCGGAGGCCCCAAGGGCCCCCAGGAGGGCGCCCAACAGCCTCATGGGCAGCCCACCGAAGGGTATCGCCAGTAGCCCTAGGGTCCCCAGGGCAGCCAGGATCCCCATGGACCCCAGGCGCCCAAGGAGGCGGGGGAAGTGGGGGGCGAACCGGGCCCGGAGCCGAAGCCAAACCCCGAGAAGGGCCAACGCGGCCCCCAGGGCCCCCAGCCAGGACCTGGGCACGTCCCCCTTGGGGGAGGGGAACCTGAGGTGGTAGCGCCGGGCCTCCAGGGAGGAGCTCAGGTGCCGCAGATCCTCCCTGAAGCTTCCCAGCCGGTCCGCCGGGTATAGGTCGTAGGGCCTGACCAAAAGGAGCCTGACGGAACGCTCGTGCACCGCCCGGACCATCCGCTCCACCAGCTGCTCCCGGGTGATGTTCTTGGAGAACACCTCGTCCTTCACCACGCTGTGGATGGGGATCACCCGGGGAAAGCTCTCCTTCACCAGGTTCGACATGCCCACCTGCTTTACGAACTCCGTCTGGGCCAGGAAGAGGCCGTTGCCCCTTATCAGCGCCCCCAGGGGCTCCAGGTCCGGGTAGCCCGCCACGGAAAGCCCCGCGGGCAGGATGCCCCTTATGGGGTAGGCCTCCATGAGCCCCTCCACCGCCATGGCCACGGAGGACCCACCCACCCCGACGCAGGGGGAGGGCCTGAATATGATCGGAAGGCCGTTGGCCCGGGCGAACTCCAACCCCTCCACGTCGGGCACCAGGCCGCCGTCGGAGGCCTCTGACATGCCCAGGGGCAGCACCACCGCCAGGTTAGCGCCGGAGGAGATCCGGCTGGAGGCGGGGAACTTGGCCTCCAGGTAACGGGCGATCAGCTGGACGCCCCGGTCCTCCGCGGGACCGAAAAGCACCGCCCTGTCCTGGGGAAGCCCCTGGGGGAACTTGAACGGCAGGTCCCTTACAGGGGAGAGCCTAACCGGGGAGAGGCCCGCCAGAAGGTCCTTGCCGGTGAGCTCGCTAACCAGGATGCCCCCAAGGCCAAGCCCTTTGAGCTCCCTCAGGAGCGCACCGGGGGACAGCGTCCCCTCCCTGGCTAGGGAGGTGAGGTCCCTGTAGTCGCACACCAGCCCCACGTTCCTGTCCCCCATCTCGGACCTCACCCGGGGTATCAGGGCAAGCGCCGATATGACCAGGGCGGCCAGCATCAGAGCCGCCGAGAGTTTGGAGAGCGAGGGCCTACTCATGGGCCTTCACCCCCAGCTGAAGGTAGAGGGGGAAACCCAGATTGTGGAGCATGCGGCTGAGACACACCATGGGGAGCCCCACCACGTTGAAGTAGCAGCCCTCGATGGACTCCACCAGCAGGGAGCCCTTCCCCTGGATAGCGTAGGCCCCCGCCTTGTCGTCCCCCTCGCCGGTGTCCACGTACGCCCAGGCCTCCTCCTCCGTCAGGGGCCTGAACCGGACCAGGGTCCTCTCCACCCGGGACTCCTCCCCGTGGGGGGACACCACCGATACGCCAGTGAGGACCCGATGCTCCCTGCCCTGGAGGGCGGTTATCATCTCGAAGGCCTCGGACCGGTCCCGGGGTTTGCCCAGGATCCTACCATCCACCTCCACCGCCGTGTCGGCCCCGATCACCCAACTCAAGGGCTCCCTAACGAACACATCCCTGGCCTTGGCCAGGGACAGCCTGAGCACCATATCCTCCACGGTCTCCCCGTCCAGAGGGGTCTCATCCACCGACGACGGAATCACCCTGAAGTCCTCGGTCACTCCCCGGAGCAGATCCCTCCTCCGGGGGCTGCCCGAGGCGAGGACCAACGTCACTTTGCGATCCAAACCCCTATCACTCCTCCGATGAAAGTCCCAAGGTTGAAGTCCATCCTGAAGCTGAAGCCCACGCTGAAGGCCATGAGATCCACCCTTCCGGTGTCCACCCCAAAGTAGAGGAGGTCCCGGAACAGGGGGGCGCTGAGGGAGAAGATCTGCAGCAACTTGCCCAGGAAGGTGCCCATCATGAGACACAGCAGCACCAGCATCCACCCGGGCACCCGGGGGGACAGCGCCCCGACCTTGGCCATGGTCAGTACACCCCCAGGAGGGAGAAGCCCACCACACCCAGGCCCACCACCGCACAGTAGGCCCCGAATACCCACCAGGCCCTGAAGAGGGACACCCTCTTGAGCACCACCAAGGAGGCGAGACCCAACAGGGAAGCGGTGGCGAAGCCGAAGACCCAGCCCTGCGGCAGGTATGCCATGAAAGCCCCCTCGAGATCCAGCCACTCCAGCAGGGTTGCCCCAACTATGGCGGGCACAGACAGGAGGAATGAGAACCGAAAAGCCTCCACCGGGGCCAGCCCCATTATGAGCCCCGCCACGATGGTCATGCCGGACCTGGAAACTCCGGGCATAACCGCCAACCCCTGGGCTAAACCCACCATCATGCCCACCAGAAGCCCCACCCGACGATCCCTCTGGGGAACGTAACGGGATAGGATCAGCACCGCCCCGGTGATCACGAGTCCGCAGCCGACCCAGAGGGAGTTCTGGGAGGCCATCTCCACCACCGGCTTGAGGGGGATCCCAAGCGCGGCGGTTACCGCCGTACCCGCCAGGATGGACCAACCGTACCGCCAACCGTCGGACCGTCGGGCCTCCGGGGAGCGGAAGCCACGGATGAACTGCTGGAGGAGGGTGGCCATGTCCCGCCCGAAGTAGGCGAAGACCGCCAGCAGGGTGGCCACGTGAAGGGCCAGGTCCAGGCTCATCTGGGGACCCTTCATCCCCATGAAGATCTGCATAAGTGCCAGGTGTCCGGAGCTACTGACCGGCAGGAACTCCGCCAGCCCCTGAACCGCACCCAGGATAATAAGGCTCAAGGTCGAGCTCAAAATACCTACCCCCTAACCTTCGCCAGGTCCATTACCACGCAGGCCAGGTTGTGGGCGTGATCACCAACTCTCTCCAGGTTGCTCAGTATGTCTATGAAGACCACCCCCGCACCGGGGCTGCACTTGCCATGGTTAAGCCGGTCTATGTGCCGGGCCCTGAGGCGCTTCTCCATCTCATCTACCCGATCCTCCAGGGCCATCACCTGATTGGCCAGGTCCAGATCCTCCCGATCCAGCGCCTCGATGCTCATGGCCACCGCCTGGTGGACCAAGGAGAACATCTCCTCGAACTCCCGTATGCCCTGGTCGGAGAACTTGAGGTTGTGATCCCTCATGTATTCGTACATCTCAACCAGGTTGGTGGCATGGTCCCCCATCCTCTCTATGTCACCCACCCCGTTTATGCAGGAGTTGAGGATGAAGGATAGGTCCTCCGAGAGCCCCTTCTGGCCTATCAGGGTGCCATAGGCCACTATCTCATGGGTTAGCTCGTTGACTATCTTCTCGGTGTTCAGAACCTCCCGGGCCTCCAAATCACTGCCATTGACTATGGCCGCCCGGCAACCCTCCAGCATGGACTTGGCGAACCGGGCCATTCGCACCATCTCCTTCTTGAGGGCGTCCAGGGCAGCGGCTGGGGATGCGGTAATCAGGTTCCGGTCCAGGAAGGCGGCCCCGTAGACCTTGACCATGCCATCGTCGGGGACCACTCGTCTCACCAGGTTGACGAAGGGCCTGGTGAAGGGCAGGAAGAGCAGGGTGTTGCCCACGTTGAATAAGGTGTGGGCGTTGGCCACCTGGCGGGATATGTCCGATGAAGTATGGGATATGAACTCCGAGTACCAGGGAAGAAAGGGCAACAGTATCAGGGTGCCCATCACGTTAAACATAACGTGGCATGTCGCCGCCTGTTTGGCAGACCGGTTGGCCCCGAGGGAGGCCAAAACGGCGGTTATGGTGGTACCTATGTTGTCACCCATGATGAACGCTATGGCCACGTTGAGGGGCATGAAGCCCTGGGCCGCCATGGCCATGGTGAGACCCACCGTGGCGGAGCTGGACTGGATCACCATGGTGACCGCAGTGCCGGCTAGGACCGCCCAGAGGGGGTGATACCTGAAGGGCATGAAAAGGTCCTGCCTTTCCTTCAGGAACGACATGGCGTCCCCCATCATGTGCATCCCGATGAATAGGACACCGAAACCCGCCAATCCAGCCCCTATCTCCCGCTGGCGCTTGTTCTTGGCCAATAGGAATACGAAGGCCCCAATCGCAACGCTGATGTAGGCCAGGTCGGTTATCTTGAAGGCCATTATCTGGGCGGTGACAGTGGTTCCTATGTTGGCCCCCATGATGACCCCAAAGGCCTGGTAGAGGGTCATGAGCCCCGCGTGGACGAAGCTTACGGTCATCACCGTGGTGGCGGAGCTGCTCTGGATTATGGTGGTCACCGCGGTGCCCACCAGCACCCCCTTCACGGGGGTGCCGGTGAGCTTGGCGATGAGGCGCCTCAGCCTGTCACCCGCCAGGTTCTGAAGCGAGTCCCCCATGACCTTTATCCCGTAGATCAACATCCCTATGCCGCCCACCAGCTGAAGGAGCACCTTCAGTGACATCTTCAAAAACCCCTCCAAGGTTTAGTTTAGAAGCTTTTACCCCCGCAGGCACCTGAATCCGGCTGGGGGAAGCGGATCCTGGATCTCAGGGTAATCCTCACCCCTGCCGGACCAGCAGGGGCACTATGGCCGGATAGCCCTTGGTGTAGCGGCTCAGCACCTCCCTGGCACTCTTGCGGATGGCGGTCCTCATGGCATCGTCCCCCATGGGGGCCTCCAGGGCCTTCACCACCGCCCTCTCCAACTCGCCGTAGAGGTCCTTGGCGTCCTGCCGGTGCAGGAAGCCCCGGCTGTCCATGTCCACGCCACGGACGGAACCGTCGGGCCCCAGGGCCACCGCTATGGTAAGGATCCCGTCCTGGGCCAGCTCCCGGCGCTCCTTGAGGAGGCTCCCCTGGAACTCACCCACCGCCAGCCCATCCACCATTATGGTGCCCGCCTGGACCCGGCCCTCCACACTGCCCTTTCCGCCCTGGGACAGGGAGAGCACATCCCCGTTGGACATTACGAAGACCCCCTTGGCGGGGACCCCCAGATCCCTGGCCAGTTGGGCATGCCTAACCTGATGCCGGTACTCTCCGTGGACCGGCACGAAGCACCGGGGATTTACCAGACTTATCATCATTTTGAGCTCCTCCCTGGAGGCGTGGCCGGACACGTGGATGGCCTGATCCCTCTCGTAGACCACCTCGCATCCGCAGGAGAAGAGCATGTTTATGGTGCGGCTCACCAGCTTCTCGTTGCCCGGTATGGGGGTTGCAGATATGACCACCAGATCTCGATTTCCGAGCTTGATCTGTCGGTGCTCTCCCTTGCTCATGAGGACCAATCCGGAGAAGGGCTCCCCCTGGCTTCCGGTGGTTAGAACCACCACCCGGTTGGGTTGCATCCCGTCCGCCTCCTGGGCAGGGATGAACAGGTCGTCCGGAGCGGAGACGTACCCCAGCTTCCTGGCCAGGTCCACGTAGGCTATCATGCTGCGCCCCACAAGGGCCACCTTCCGGTTGTACCTCATGGCTATGTTGAAGACCTGCTGGGCCCGGTGGAGGTTGCTGGCGAAGGTGGCTATAACGATCCTCTTGTCCTTGTGAAGCCGGAAGAGCTGCTCGAAGGTGCGCCCCACGGTCCTCTCCGACTGGGTGAAGCCCTCCCTCTCCACGTTGGTGGAGTCCGAGAGCATCAGCAAAACCCCCTCCCGTCCCAGCTCGGCGAAGGCCCCGTAGTCGGTGGTCCTGCCGTCTATGGGCTGGGCGTCCAGCTTGAAGTCCCCGGTGTGCAGCACCACCCCCGCGGGGGTCCTGATCCCGTAGGCAAGCGCATCGGGAATCGAGTGACAGACCGCTATGGCCCTCACCGAGAAGCTCCCCAGGTCCACCGTGTCCCCCGCCCCTATCTCGTGGAAGACCGGCTTGTAGCGGGGGCAGACCTCCGCCAGCTTGTTCTTTATGAGCCCTATGGTGAGCCGGGTGGCATAAACCGGCACGTCCAGCTTGGGCAGCACGTAGGGAAGACCCCCTATGTGGTCCTCGTGACCGTGGGTGATGAATATGCCCCTTATCTTGCCCCGGTTCTGCTCCAGGAACGACACGTCCGGGATCAGGAGATCTATCCCCAGCATGTCCTCCTCGGGGAACTTGAGGCCGCAGTCTATGACGATCATCTCGTCCCCGTACTGGAGGGCCGATATGTTCTTGCCTATCTCCCCCATCCCACCCAGGGGTATCCACTTCAGTTCCTTGCCTCGATTGGATGGCTTACCCTTCCCCCGCCGCCTGTTGGGCTTGCTGGGGGAGGATCCGCCGGATTCCTTGCCCATCCTTTCAACTCCCTTCCCAGTGGACAATCCTACCACAGTTCGGGCTAAAAATAAGCGCAAGGGGGAAACTTGCCACGAGAAAAATTCCACATCACGTCGGCCCCCCTTTGCAAAACCGAGATCCTGTGGTAAGATCCTCTATGTTCGATTGGGGAATGGTGCAACGGCAGCACGCCTGACTCTGGATCAGGTAATCCTGGTTCGAATCCAGGTTCCCCAGCCATGACATAGCGGAGGCGGCCAGAGGTCGCCTCTTTTTTTGTACCCACTGGAAGATAGGCTGGGGGCCGGACCACCAGGTCCGGCCCCCATTGGCTAGTACAGCATCATGGCGCCGATCAAACCGGCGATGATGAGGGGTATGTTGAAGTGGATGAAGGTGGGGACGCAGGTGTCCCATATGTGGTTGTGCTGCCCATCCGCGTTCAGCCCCGAGGTGGGACCCAAGGTGGAGTCCGAGGCGGGGGATCCCGCGTCCCCCAGGGCTGCGGCGGCGGCCATGACACAGGCCAGGGCCCCGGGAGTCAGCCCCAGCTTGATCCCCAATGGACAGTAGATGGCGGCCACCACCGGGATGGTGCCGAAGGAGGTCCCTATCCCCATGGTGACCAGGAGGCCCACCAGGAGCATCAGGAGAACCCCGTAGAACTTGCTCCCCCCCACCAGGGTAACCAAGCTGTTGACCAGGGCGTCCACCGCTTTGGTCTCCCTTATGACCGAGCCGTAGCCCGCCGCCACCAGCATGATCATGGCGATCATCCCCATGATGCCGATCCCGCCCGCCATGACGTCGTCCAGCTTGCGCCACCGGATGACCCCACCGGCGGCCATGAGGCCCAGGGCCACTATGGCCCCAAGGGGCAGGGAGCTGGTCTTAAGCTGGATCACGAAGGCCACCAGCACCGCCGCCAAGGTTATGTAGTGCTCCTTGGTCAGCGATTGGGCCTCGTGGACTCCCTCCATGCCGATCACCGGCTTGTCATCGTAAACCCGGTCCCGGGCATAGGTGACGAATATGGCCAACAGGAGGCCTATCACCATTCCCACCCCAAGGATCCAGGTGTAGTTCCACATGTCCCCCTTGGCCACGTTGACCCCGTTGGCCGCCATCTGGTCCGACAGGATCCCGTGGAATATGAGGCCGAACCCCGCGGGGAGAACTATGTAGGGGGCCTTGAGGCCGAAGGTGAGCGCGCAGGCCACCCCGCGGCGATCCATCTTGAGCCGGTTGAAGAGGGCCAGCATGGGGGGGATCAGTATGGGTATGAAGGCTATGTGCACCGGGATCAGGTTCTGGGAGAGACAGCTCACCGACGCTATGAGGATCAGGAGGAACGCCTTCCTGTTCCCCACCACCTTGGACAGCTTGGCGCTCAGCAGCGACGCCACCCCGGTCTGGCTTATGGCCACCGCCAGGGCGCCCAGCAGGACGTAGCTCAGCGCGGTCTCCGAGTTGCCTCCCATCCCGCCTATGAGAACCCCCATGGTGTCCCCCAGCGACATGCCGGCGGACACGCCGGCCACCAGGGCGGATATCAGAAGCGCAAGGATGATGTTCAGGTTCAGAAGACACAGGACGATCATGACTAGCACCGACAGAACCACCGGGTTGGTCAGCATCACGCACCTCGACCTCCTCGCTCCTTTTTTTCGGCCCCCGGTCTAATAAACCATCACCTCCCAAAGCAGGCCCCTATCACCTCCGGGCCCCTCGGGGACCTTATTGTACATATTAAAGCGCAACCACCCGATAGTCCACAAGGTGTTTCAAGAAAAATTCGCATGTTCGCCATCAAGGGAAAAGACTTGATGGGATACCCGCCGGGGGCTAGCGCCTCTCCAAGTGAAACCGCTCCGGCGTCAGGTACACATATCTGATGGGGTGCCCCTCCGGATCCAGGCAGTTTATCACCAGCTTGACGTTGTCCCAACCGGCGTTGAGCACGTAGGTGCCCACCGGCAGGGTCACGGTCCTGAAGCTGTCGCTTCGCCGCTGGTAAACCAGCACGTTCCTCCCCTCGGTGGAGAGGAGCCCCCCGGCGTAACGGTCCCATCCGGCCCCCTCGGCGGAGGGAGAGGGGGCCCACCACAGGACCGAAGCCAAAACCAGCCAGCGCGCAAAGGATCTCAAACTCAAGCCTAACACCCCCGAAAGCGGTTCTATGAGCCCTTATTTTATCGAACCGGCGGGGAGGAAACTGAAAGGGCGGGGAGGAACCCCGCCCTTTCGGTTTGAATCAGCCGCCCCCTATCACCGGGAAGATGCTCACCTGATCCCCCTCCTGAAGGGGGGTGTCCTCCCCCTTCAGGTGAGCCACGTGGTGTCCGTTCACCAGCACTATCACGTTGGGGGACATGGCGCCACCCTCCAGCACCGCCCGTCTGAAGGCGGGGCCGTACCGATCTGAGAGCAGGCTAAGCAGCTCCCGGACGGTGCCGGCGCTGGCCTGATCTTCCTTTCGGCCCGCCAGATCCCTGATGGTGGCGAAGAAGAGGACCTTCAACCGCACATCACCGGGCCCACTGGAGTCCCAGCTCCCTGATCTTATCCTCGGTTGGGACCCCGTCGCTGGTCCAGCCCCTGGCATCGTAGTATCTGGGCAGCATCTCCGGCACCCGGCTCACCTTGCCCTTGTGGGGCCCATGGGGCAACGGCTCCTGGGTCATCCTGGGGGGCAGCGAATCGTCCGCGGAAGTGAAGCCCTCCTTTAGGTTGAAGAGACGTTCCATGTTCCATATCCGCTCTCCCGCCTTCATAAGGGCATCCACCGAGTAGTCTATCCCGGTGGCGGCGGATAGCTGATCCGCTATCTCCTCGGCCCCTATACCGAAGGTGGTGAACAGACACATGCCCACCGAGTCAACCGCGGCGGTCAGGTCCTGGAAGACCTTGTCCCAGGTGGGCTTATCCTCTGTCGACTGGGGATCCAGCTTCTGAGGAACCCCCAGGATCTCGGGGGATATGGTGTAGCCCCTGACGTGGCAGGCCCCCCGGTTGCTGGTGGCGTAGTTCAGGCCTATGCCCTGGATGGCCCTGGGGTCGTAGGCAGGCATCTCCTGCTTCTTGGAGGTCATGGACAGCTCCGGGTGCCCAAAGTGGCTGGCCAACCGGTAGGATCCCATGGAGAGTAGCTCCCCTATCTTGCCCCTCTTGTGGGCCGCCGCCTCCACCATGGGGACCAGGGCGTCCTTGTTACCGAAGCGCAACTCCAGCCCCGCCATCTCCTTGGTTATGAGCCCCATCTCGTAGAGCTCCATGGCGCAGGCTATGGTGGACCCCATGGATATGGTGTCCAGCCCCAGCTCGTTGCACCGGTAGTTGGCCATGGCCACCGCGTCGATGTCGTCCACCCCGCAGTCCGCTCCGAAGGACCAGCTGGTCTCGTACTCCGGGCCCTCCCCGTGGTGGTCGTAACCCTCCGCGAAGGAGACCCGGCCGCAGCCGATGGAGCAGCCGAAGCAGCCCTTGTTCCTCAAGAGCCGCCCCTCCCGCTGGGCCTCGCCGCTTATCTTGTCCGCCCCCTCAAAGACCCCCTCCCGGAAGTTGCGGGTTGGGAGGCCGCCATTCTGGTTAAGGATGTTGACCAGCACGTTGGTGCCGTAGAGGGGAAGGCCGGATCCGGTGACCGGGTGTTGGGCAAGCTTCTCCCGGGCCACCTTGACTGCCCTCATGAAGGCCTCCCGGTCCGCCACGGAGACCCCCTTGGTGCCCCTCACCACCAGGGCCTTAAGGTTCTTGGCCCCCATGACCGCCCCCATGCCGCCCCGGCCTGGTGCCCGGTGCTTGTCGTTTATGATGTTGGCTATGAGGGATAGGTTCTCCCCCGCGGGACCTATGACCGCCACCTTGGCCTCCGGATCGGTCATCTCCAGGAGCCTGTCGGTGGCCTCGTGGGTCTCGGTTCCCCACAGGGAGGAGGCGTCCTCGATCCGAACCTGGTCGTTGTTGACGTAGACGTAGACCGGCTTGGGGGCCTTGCCCTCTATTACGATCATGTCCCAGCCGGCGAACTTCATCTCCGGCCCCAGGTAGCCGCCGGAGTTGGCGGCCCCTATGGTGCCCGTCAGGGGGCTCTTGGCCACCACGTTGAACCTCCCGGCGGAGGCCGCCAGGGTGCCCGTCAGGGGACCGGTGGCGAAGTAGAGGTTGTTCCCCTCCGACAGGGGATCCACCGAGGGGCCCACCTCCTCGAAGTAGTACCGGGTGCCGAGACCGCGGCCCCCCAGGTACTCCCTGGCCCACTCCTCGTTCAGGGGCTCCGACCGATAGGTACCCTCCGACAGGTTCACCCGCAGGACCCGTCCTATCCAGCCTTTCATCTAGTCCTTCACCTCCTCGAGGGCATCGGATATGCGCTTGGCGAACCTGCGCTTCTTGTTCAGCACCGCCGATTCCGCCGGCAGGTACTCGATGGCCTTGGTGGGGCAGAACTGGACGCACTGGGGATCCCCACCGCACTGGTCGCACTTTACGAGCTCCTTGGCGGACCTGTCGTAGGAGACGTTGCCGAACGGGCAGGCCATGACGCACATCCTGCAACCGATGCACTTGTCCTTGTCGAACTCCACCAGGCCACTGGTGCCCTTGTGGAGCGCCTGGGGCTTGCAGGCCTTGGCGCAAGGGGCCTCGTCGCACTGGAAGCACATCATGGGCACGTTCTGCCCCTTCTCGAACCGGTGAACCCCCACCCTGCTGACCGACGGCTTGAACTGGCCGGACTTGTTGAACGAGCAGGCCAGCTCACAGCTGCCGCACCCGATGCACCGCTCGGGCGTGACCAGAAGAACCTTATCCATGACTCACCCATCCCCCCTCTTGGCTTGGATCTCATCTATAGGCCATCCCCCGGGCACTAGCCGTCCCGGAGGGCGAGCCCCTCCTCCTCCCGGAGGCACCGGGGACACACGTCCCCCCGGTCCCTCACCAGCTCCAGCTGCTCCCGGGTGGCGAAGGGATCGCCGCACCGGGAACACCTGACCAGCTGGAACGTCCTGCCCCATATCTGCCTCTCCCCCTGGGACTCCCGGTAGGTTATGTGCCCCGTGGGGCACACCTCCGCGCAGGAAAGGCAGCCCACGCAGCTCAACGTGGGCTCCTTGAGGGGGGTGCACACCTCCCGATCCCATCCCCGGTTGGCGAAGGATATGGCCCTGGCTCCGAAGGTGGCGCAGGCCCGGACGCAACGGCCGCAGCGGATGCACAGGTCCTTCCCCTCCACGGGGCTGAGCCTGGAGGTGTCCATGGCCCCCCACCGGTCCGCCAGGGCCCGGATGGCGGGGGATGCGGGGTTCCGCCGGAGCAGAAGGCCTATGACGAACCGCCTGGCCACCTCCACCCGCCGGGTGGAGGTGTAGACCTTGAGCCCCTGGTCCCTCGCCGGGTACATGCAGGAGGCCACCAGGCGCCTCTTGCCCCGGATATCCACCTCCACCATGCACACCCGGCAGGTGCCCTCGTGGGGGAGACCCCCGTGCCTGCAGAGGGCGGGCACCTCCACCCCGGCGGAAACCATGGCATCGTACAGGAGGACGTCCCGCTCCACGTCCAGCTCCCGTCCGTCAACCCATATCTTCACTCCCTCACCCCCCGAGGAGATGGCAAAAGGGCCCCCATGGGGCAGACATCCAGGCACGCCCCGCAACCCTCACAGCGCCGATCAACCGCGAACTTGCCGGAAGGATCCCTGTGTATGGCGTCGAAGGGGCATACCTTGGCGCAGGCGCCGCAGGATACGCACAGGTCCGCCTCCACCCGGGCTACGAACATGCCCCGGCAGACCCCCGCCCGGCAGAAGCCCTGGTCCTGGTGCTCCCGGTACTCCTCCATGAAGTGGCGCAGGGTGGAGAGCACCGGGTTAGCCGCGGTCTGGCCCAGGCCGCAGAGGGCCGTGTCGGTCAGGGCGTTGCCCATGAAGAGGAGCATCTCCACGTCGCCGGGGCGGCCCCGGCGGGAGCACAGGTCCTCCAGGATCTCCCCCATGGCCTTGAGACCCTCCCTGCAGGGGGCGCACTTGCCACAGGACTCCCCCTCCAGGAACTTCACGAAGTAGCGGGCCACGTCCACCATGCAGCTCCGGTGGTCCATGACGATCATCCCCCCGGAGCCCATCATGGACCCCTCCCGGGTGAGACGGTCGAAGTCCACCGGCAGGTCCAGCTTGGACTCCGGCAGGCACCCGCCGGATGGGCCCCCGGTCTGGACCGCCTTGAACCGGTTCCGGCCCATGACCCCTCCGCCTATCTCGAAGATGATCTCCCGGAGGGTCGTCCCCATGGGGACCTCCACCAGGCCGCTCCGGCGGACCTTGCCCACCAGGGAGAAGACCTTGGTACCCGGGCTGTCCTTGGTCCCCAGGGACCTGTAGCCATCCACCCCCTCCCGGATGATGATGGGCACGTTGGCCCAGGTCTCCACGTTGTTCAGCACCGTGGGACACTCCCAGAGGCCCCGCTCGGTGGACCTTATGTACTTGACCCGGGGCTCCCCGGGCCTGCCCTCGATGGAGGCCATGAGGGCCGAGGACTCGCCGCAGACGAAGGCCCCGCCCCCCCGGCATATGTCCACGTCGAAGGAAAGGTCAGATCCAAGGATGCGCCTTCCAAGCAGCCCCAGCCGCCGGGCCTCCCGGATGGCGTGGGCCAGGTTCTCCACCGCCAGGGGGTACTCGTCCCGGACGTATATGAACCCCTTGGAGGCCCCCACCGCGTGGGCCCCGATTATCATCCCCTCCAGGATCGAGTGAGGGTCCCCCTCCATCAGGCTCCGGTCCATGAAGGCCCCCGGGTCCCCCTCATCGCCGTTGGCCAGCACGAACTTCTGGGGGCCCGAGGCGGACCTGCAGGAGGCCCACTTCTGCCCCGCCGGGAAGCCCCCACCCCCGCGGCCTCTAAGGCCCGCCCGGGTGACCCAGTCTATGACCTCCTCGGGCGACATGGACAGGGCCCTGGCCAGGGAGGCGTAGCCCCCCAGGGAGATGTAGTGGTCCACGTCCCGGGGGTCCACCTTGCCGCACCGCTCCAACACCTTCCGCCTCTGGAGGGCGTAGAAGGGGATGTGCCGCTCCTCCCGGTAGACCTCCCGGCCGTCCCGGTAGAGGAGCCGCTCCACCACCCGGTCATCCGCCAGGGCCAGGAGGATCTCCAGCGCGTCCTCCCGCCTGACCTTCCTGTAGAGGACCTCCGAATCCCCCATGCCGCAGACCACCAGGGGCCCCTCCTCGCAGAAACCGTGGCATCCGGAACACCTGGCCTGGAACTTTACCGGCGAGTCCAACCCTATCCGCCGGGCCTCCTCCACCAGGGCCTCGTAGACCCCCTGGCTACCGCCGGCGAGACACCCGGTGCCGGCGCAGACCCGGACCCACCGCTGGGGCTTAACGCGCCTAAGGAGCTGCTCCCTGTAGAGCTCCAGATCCTCCGGGGAAGAAAGCCTCATCTCCCTCTCTCCTCCTCCAACATCTCCCTCACCTTCGCGGCGGTCATGGAGCCGTAGCAGCGGTCTTCCACCATGACCACCGGCGCCAGGGCGCAGGCCCCGAGACAGTTCACCGCCTCTACCGAGAACTCCCCGTCCTGGGTGGTGCCCCCGCAGCGGACCTGCAGGGCCTCCTCTATGGTCTCCAGGACCCTTGGGGCCCCCCTGAGGTGGCACGCGGTGCCCATGCAGACCTTGATGGTCTTCCTGCCCCGGGGCACCAGGCTGAGGGCCCGGTAGAAGGTGGCCACCGAGTAGACCCGGCTCATGGGGACCATGAACCGCTCCGATGAGGCCTCCATGGCCTCCCGGGGAACGTGCTTGAACTCCCGCTGGACGTCCTGCAGGAAGGCCAGGAGGAACCTGGGGTGCCGGGGGTACCGATGCAGGATCTCCTTGAGCCTGTCATCATGGTGGTCCGCTGACATGGGATCCGCCTCCTCAAGTGCCTCGTTTCACCTCTGATGTATATCATAACAGTTTAGAATTTACAACATGAGGATACAAGTAAACCGGGGATTGACCCCGGTTCAAAAAACTATCTATAAGCCGTACCCCCGGGGGCGGTGTACCTAGACCCCGGCCTGGACCGCGGGGGACCTGGTGGAGGAAACAAGCCAGGCCTTCACGTCCTGGATGACCCGCTTGGCCCCGGAGGTCTTGGGGACGAAGCGGGAGATGCGCTCCACCACCCCCCGGCGGAGCACCTCCGCCATGGACCAGGGGAAGCTCATGTCGTACGCCCAGGATATCTGGACCAGGAGCAGGTCCGCGAGGCTCCTGACCATGGAGTAGTCGGCGGTGTGGGTGGACAGGATCTCCTCCACGATAAGGTCCGATGGCGGGGAGTCCTGGTCCACCAGCCGGGGGATTATCTTGATCATGGTTCCCCGCTCCAGGTGTCCGGTTATGACCCGGTAGACGTCCAGCCGGTCCGCATCCCGGGCCAACCGGACCCATAGTTCCTCGTCCGGGTCGAGGCCCTGGGGCACCCGGCGCTTGTTGTGGAGCCCGATGGACAACGTCAGCAGGTGCCACCACCGCTGGGGCATGAGGGCCGAAAGGTGGGAGAGGTCCGACTCCAGTATCCTGGCCCCCAGGTCCCCGTGGTCCACCGAGGCGGAGTCGTTGAAGGTGCCGTGGAGCCTATACTGCTGGAACCGGCCCAGGTCGTGCAGGAGCCCCACCGCGAAGGCCAGGGGGTGCTGATGGGGGGGCACCTGGTCTGAGTGCCTGGCGATGGACATCGCCTCCTCCCGGACCCGGTAGGAGTGGCGAAGCTTCAGATCCAGGAGGTACGGCAGCTCCCCTTGAACCCGAAAGGAGCTGGCGTACCGGTCGAAGGAGGACGACAGCTCCCTGTTGAAGGCCTCCACCATAGCATCGGACCACATGTGAATCCCTCCGGCCTGTAAGACTTTAGATATATTGATTCTAATCCCGATTTGGCAAAAGGGGAAGGCGGAAAGGCGGGTTAGGTGGTAAAATTTTTCTCACGCAACGATAACCAAAGGGGAGGCGATAGGATGCCCAAGGTACCCTCTCACATCTTCAGGGAGTACGACATCAGGGGTCTGGCGGAGGAGGAGCTCACATCCCATAACGTGCGCCTCATAGCCCAGGCGTACGGCACGTTCCTAAGGTCCAGGGGGGTAGGGACCGCCACCGTAGGGGGCGACGTGAGACACTCCACCAGGAGGATAATGGACGCCGCCATAGGGGGCCTCACCGAGGCGGGGGTGAACGTGATAGACCTGGGCACCGTGGCCACCCCTTGCTTCTACTGGAGCCTGCACCACTTCGGGGTTGACGGGGGCATCATGGTCACCGGCAGCCACAACCCCAAGGAGTTCAACGGACTTAAGCTGGCCTTCGGCAAGGTGACCCTCTACGGGGACGAGATCCAGGAGATCCGGCGGATCATCGAGGAGGACCGGATCCAGATCCCCGGCGGCGCCTCGGTTCGCCGGGAGGACATCAAGGAGGCCTACATATCCATGCTGGCCTCCAAGATAACCCTGGGGTCCAGGAAGCTGAAGGTGGTGGTGGACTCCGGCAACGGCACCGGCGGGCTCTTCGCGCCGGAGATGCTCCGTCGGATAGGCTGTGAAGTGATCGAGCTATTCAGCGAGCCGGACGGCACCTTCCCCAACCACCATCCGGACCCCACCAAGAGGGAGAACCTGCCCAAGCTCATCGAGACCGTCAGGGCCCACGGGGCCGACGCGGGGGTGGGCTTCGACGGTGACTCGGACCGGATCGGGGTTGTGGACGACCAGGGGGAGGTCATCTGGGGGGACAGGCTAATGATCCTCTACTGGTCCGAGATTCTGCCCAAGCACCCCGGGGCGGAGGTGATCGTGGAGGTCAAGAGCTCCATGGCGCTCCCAGAGGAGGCCCAGCGAATGGGGGGACGCCCCCTCTGGTGGAAGTCCGGGCACTCCCTCATAAAGGCGAAGATGAAGGAGATAAGCGCCCTCTTCGCCGGGGAGGTCTCGGGACACATGTTCTTCGCCGACGAGTTCTACGGTTTCGACGACGCCTTCTACGCGGCAGGTCGCCTCATGAGGATCCTCTCCAACACGGACGAGAAGCTGTCCCAGATCATGTCCCGGATACCCAAGTACCCGAGCACCGCCGAGACCCGGGTGGACTGCCCCAACGACCAGGTGAAGTTCCAGGTGGTGGAGCGGGTGGTGGAGCGGGCCCTCAAGGAGAAGCTTCAGACCATCACCGTGGACGGGGTAAGGATAATCTACCCCAACGGCTGGGGCCTAGTCAGGGCCTCCAACACCCAGCCGGTGCTGGTGACCCGCTGCGAGGGCAGGACCCAGGAGGACCTGGACACCATCTGCAAGGACATGAAAGCCCGGCTGCTGGAGGCAGGGCTGGGGGAGTTCGAGTGGGAGTTCTGATGCCCCTCTAGCCTCAGGCAGGATATGACCTGAAACCACGCAAACCGGCGAAAATGGGAGATATTGCCCATTTTCGCCGGTTTTTTTAGCTACAAAAAACCTAGGTCGAACTTGAAATTCACCGCCACTTCCTTGTATCATCTAGGCGAAGAGCTAGGAGGAGGGGCGATTAAAGAGAGGGTCGGGGGAACCTTCGGGTAAACGGGTCATCTCGACGCAGACTTTTGCAACGGAGGGCACGTACGAGGGTTCCGGTGGCGGTTGGGTCCCAGCGCTGAAGGGGCACCACGGGGGCGTCCGCAGGTCAACCGAAGCAGATCGCCGCACCGCTGGACCGACAGCAGAGCGGTAAGTGGGCTGGAGACCCGGTTCAGTTTCACTTTGAGCCGACCCGGTGAAGACCACAGCCGAAGGGGGGGAACGGCGGAGTAGCATGCGAAACGAAGCCTCACAACCGAATAGGGTAGCCACAACGCCGGTAGCCAGTCCGGGAAGCGGTTCCGCCGAACCGCCAGGGGAGGACCCAGATGAGGTCCTCCCCGATCATTTTCCGCCCCCCGGACCCCCATGATATAATTCTGGAAAACTTAACCCAATTACCTTCCCGCGGGGTGATGACTTGAGACCCAGATCCGCCTTGCCAATCCGCCCATGGATCCTCCTCCTGGGGCTGCTCCTGGCGTTCGTCCCCTCCCCATCCCCCTGCGCTGAGAAGCGATCCCCCAACGCCGGCGGCCTGGACCCCAGGGAGTTCAACTCCTTCGTAAGGGGCTTCCTGGAGGGGGCCATGAGGACCTGCCACGTGCCCGGCGCGGTGTTCGTGGCGGTGGCGGACGACCGGGTCATCGCCAGCTTCGGGGTGGGAATGGCGGACCTGGAGTCCAAACGGCCCATGACGGAGGAGACGGTGGTCCGAACCGCCTCCATATCCAAGGTCATAACCGCCCTCACCGCCCTCTCCCTTGAGCAACGGGGAAGGCTCTCCCTGGACCAGGACGTGAACCGATACCTCAAACACATCCAGATCCCCCCCGTCCAGGGCTGGAGGCCCATCACCATCCGGGACCTGCTCACCCACTCCGGGGGCTTCGAGGACCGATGGATCGGCACCGAGGCCCAGGACGCGCTGGAGGAGCTATCCTTCTCCCGGGCCCTGAAGAAGATGGCCCCCCGACGGATCCTCCCCCCCGGGGAGGTCTACTCCTACTCCAACTTCGGCCTGGCCCTGGTGGGCTCCGCCATCGAGGGGGCCACAAGGCGCAGCTTCCACTCCACGGTGAAGAAGAACGTCCTGGACCCCCTCAAGATGACCAAGAGCGGCTTCGTGAGCGACCAGGCCATGGACAGGGACTCCGCGGCGGGCTACTACTCCGCACCGGACCCATACCCCGCCCAGTACGCATACTTCCTGGAGGCCCCCGCCATATCCTTCAACTCCTGCGGGAGGGACATGGCCAAGCTTATCCGGGCCCTGCTCAAGGACGGCATCCTGGACGGCCGGCAGGCGCTACACCCCAAGGCGGTCCGGGAGCTGCTCACCCCCGCCTTCCACAACCACCCGTCCCTTCCGGGGGCCACGCTGGGCATGTACCAGACCTCGGTGAGGGGGCTCACGGTGCTGGAGCACGGGGGGGACCTGGACGGATTCACCAGCCTGCTGGTGCTGGTCCCCCAGCGGTCCTTCGGCTTCTTCCTGGCCATGAACGGGGACGTGCCCCAGATAAGGGATCGCCTCAAGGAGGCGCTGGTGGAACGCTACCTGGCGCCCCCGGCCATCAAGCCCCAGGGGGAGCCCAGCTCCCCGGTTCCGGCTCACCTGGAGGGGAGGTACCGACACATTCGCCGCCCCAGGACCACCGTGGACGCCGCATACCTCATGTTCGACCAGCCCATAGAGGTGTACGCCAACCAGGACGGGACCGTGTCGGTCTCCTACCCGGAGGACTGGGACCGGCCCACGTCCACCTGGATCCCCCTATCCCAGGACCTGCTGATAAGCCTGGATGGCACCGAGCGGATGGCCCTGCGCAGGGGGCCGGACGGCAAGGTCAAGTTCCTGTTCATCCGGGAGCCCTACGAGACCTACGAACCCATGCACCCCCTGGACGGCCCCACCGCCTCCCGGGCCTTCCTCTGGTCCTTCGGGGTCCTGGGGACCGCCTCCGCCCTAATATGGGCGGCGGGGGCCTTAGGACGCCTCAAGCCCCGGTACGATGAACCCTCCGAATGGCCAACCAAGTGGGGCTTCATCTCCCTCCACTGGCTGACCACCTGGGCCTTCCTGGCTGGGCTGTATCTGGCGGACCGCCTCATGGGCTACCAGCTGAGGATAGGGATCCCCTGGCAGGTGAAGGCCCTCTTCGCCCTGCCCTTCGCGGGCCTGGTGCCTCTGGGCATCTCCCTCTACCACCTGGCCAGGCCCCAGGGCAGGGGGATCCCGCTGGACACCCTGGCCTTCCTGCTCTCCCTGGCGGGGGCCCTTGGGGGCCTCTGGTTCCTCAACCACTGGAACCTTCTGGGCTTCCGGTTCTGATGGGCCCAAATGCGAGTGGCCCGGTCCTCACCGGACCGGGCCACTCAAACCCAACGCCTAGCCTACTTGGCGTTGGCCCTCTTGATGGCCTCCTCCAGCCTCCAGCGGGCTATCTTGCCATGGAGATCATGAAGCTTGTCGTGCAGACCAAGTACCTTGGCCCGGTCCACCTTCTCCTCCGTGAAGGCCATCCTCATCTGAAGGTGAAGCCTCTCCGCCTCCCTCATCAAGTCCTGGACCTCCTTGGGGACGTCCTTGGGGTCCACAGGGCCCATGAAACCGTAGGGACCCATCATCATTTGGTGCCCCCTACGGCCCCCAGGGCCACATTGGCCATCCCAGCCCCAGCCCCCGCCGTAGCCCACCCTTGGGCCCGCGAAGGCGCTGCCCGCCACCAACACCGCCAGCATGGCGGCCAAAATCCACGCTCCCGTCCTCTTCATGGATCAACTCCCCTTTCGATCAGGATCTGGGCACAATATACCCCCCATGGGAGGGTCCGTTTACGGGGATTTCCCTTATAATTGGCTAGGTAAAAACCCCTAAACCATCGGGGACCCAAGGGGTAAAAATCGGAGGAGATGCCAGTGTTCCTTAAGATGTGCAGAAGCAAGATCCACCGAGCCACGGTCACGGAGGCCAACCTCCACTACGTGGGGAGCATAACCATAGGGAAGGACCTCTTGGAGCTGTCGGGGATCCTGCCCGGCGAGGCGGTCCAAGTGGTGGACATAGACAACGGCAACCGGCTGGAGACCTACGTCATCCAGGGACCCGAGGGCACCATATGTCTGAACGGGGCCGCCGCCCGACTGGTTCAGCCGGGGGACAAGGTTATAATAATGGCCTTCTGCTGGATGACCCCCGAGGAGGCACGGGACCACAGGCTCAAGGTGGTCCTGGTGGACCAGGACAATCGGCCCACGGAGGTGACCGATCGGGAGGATCACGGCACCATATTCTGACCGGGAGGCGACAACCATGATCATCGCCAAGACCCCAGAGGAGGTACGGGACGCCCTCAAGGGGACCGGCACCGTGGGGCTGGTGCCCACCATGGGGTACCTGCACGACGGGCACCTGTCCCTGGTGAGGCGCTCCGTGGCGGAGAACCAGACCACCGCGGTATCCATATTCGTGAACCCAACCCAGTTCGGCCCCCACGAGGACCTGTCCCGCTACCCCCGGGACCTTAAGCGGGACCTGGAGCTCCTGGAACCCCTGGGGGTTGACCTGGTCTTCACCCCGGAGCCGGAGGCCATGTACCACCGGGACCACTCCACCTGGGTGGAGGAGGTGAACCTCGCCAGGGGGCTATGCGGCGCCAGCCGTCCGGGACACTTCCGGGGGGTCTGCACCGTGGTCCTGAAGCTTTTCAACATAGTGAAGCCAAACAGGGCCTACTTCGGCGAGAAGGACTACCAGCAGCTGAAGGTGATCCAGCGGATGGTGAGGGACCTGAACCTGGACGTGCAGGTGGTGGGCTGCCCCATAGCCCGGGAGGAGGACGGGCTCGCCATGAGCAGTCGGAACGTCTACCTCTCCCCGGAGGAGAGGTCCCTGGCCCTTTGCCTATCCCGGGCGGTGAACCGGGCCCAGGCGGAAGCATCCCGGGGCGTCTCAGACCCGGCTTCAATAGTCGAGGCGGCCCTCTCGGAGATACCGGACCACCCCTCCATTACGGTGGACTACATTAAGTTGGTGGACTGCGATACCCTGGAGGAGCTGGAAACGTTGAAGTCCGCGGGACGCATCCTGCTGGCGGTCCGGGTTGGATCCACCCGGCTCATAGACAACGGCATGGTAAAGCCGAACGGGGGTGTCTAGATGGACAGGCCAAAGGTCACCATCCCCGCCCTTCGGGAGATGAAGGCCCGGGGAGAGAAGATAGTGATGCACACCGCCTACAACCACTGGCAGGCCCAGATGGCGGAGCTGGCGGGGGCGGACACCATACTGGTGGGGGACTCGGCGGGGATGGTGGAGCACGGCTTCACCTCCACCGTGCCGGTCACCATGGAGATGATGCTCCTCCACTGCGCCGCGGTGGTCAGGGGCTCCAGGTCACCCTTCATCATCGGGGACATGCCCTTCATGTCCTACGAGGTCTCCATTCAGGAGGCGGTCCGAAACGCGGGGCGCCTGGTGAAGGAGGGCGGGGTGGACGCGGTTAAGCTGGAGGGTGGCACCTCCCGGGCCCAGACCATAGAGGCCATCGTAAGGGCGGGGATACCGGTGGTGGGACACGTGGGGCTCACCCCCCAGAGCGCCACCCAGCTGGGGGGCTTCAAGGTCCAGGGCAAGGACCGGGAGCGGGCCAGGCAGGTCCTTGAGGACGCCATGGCGGTCCAGGAGGCGGGGGCTTGCATGGTGGTGCTGGAGTGCGTACCTACCCCGCTGGCCAAGGTGATCACCGAGAGGCTCTCCATCCCCACCGTGGGCATAGGGGCGGGACCCCACTGCGACGGGCAGGTGCTGGTGTTCCACGACGTGCTGGGCATCTTTGACGCCTTCAAGCCCAAGTTCGTGAAGCGATACATGAACTGCCGGGATGCTATGATCCAGGCCCTCCGGGAGTACACCCAGGAGGTCCGATCCGCCGCCTTCCCCGGGGAGGAGCACGGCTTCTCCATGGACGAGGACCAGCTGGAGGGGCTCTAGTTGACCCGGGTCCTGGTGGTTGGACTGGGGGCCCTGGGGGGGAGGATCGCCTGTCAGCTCTCCGCCGCCGGGGTCCCAGTGATGGCCCTGGAGAGATCCACGCAAGGGACGAGGTCCTTGACATACGTTGGGAGGGACGGGATCGAGATCCGGGCAAACATCCGGTCCACCTCATCCCCTTGCGCCGCCCGGGACTTCGCCCCCCTGGTGGCCTTCGTCACCGTCAAGGCTTACAAGACCTGGGAGGCCGCCGAGGCGCTGTCCCAGGCGCTGCCCGGGGAGGCTTTGGCGGTTACGCTGCAGAACGGCCTGGGTAACCTGGAGACCCTGGCATCCGTCCTGGGGGAGCATAGGACGGCAGCGGGGGTCTGCACCTACGGAGCCCACCGGGAGGGGGACCGGATATTCTGGGGGGGCGACGGGCAGATAAGGATCGGCTCCCCCTGGGGAGCCTCCGTGTCGATCCCCATAGAGGTCCTTAAGGCGGGGGGCTTCGACGCCCATGAGTCCCATGACATCCGAAGGGACATCTGGACCAAGGCGGCCGTAAACTGCTGCATAAACCCTTTGACCGCCCTGCTGCGGGTGAGGAACGGGGAGCTCCGATCCTCCCCCTGGGCCATGGAGATCATCCGCTCCGTGATCCAGGAGACCGTCCAGGCCGCGGGGCTTCAGGGGGTGGCGCTGGACCCGGAGGAGGTGCGCCGGACGGTGGAGTCGGTCATGGAGGCCACGGGGGGCAACAGGTCCTCCATGCTTCAGGACGTGGAGGCCCGGCGCCCCACCGAGATAGGATCCCTGTCCCTCAAGGTGGCGGAGATCTGCCGGGACGGGGGCCTCAGTGCCCCGGTCTCCGCCGCCCTGGGCGAGCTCGTCAGGGCTCTGGAGGACCTTTCGATTCCCAAAGGGTGAGCGGCCCCGCTAGGGCAGGGGGCTGTTCCACCAGATGGGATCCCCCACCGAGAAGCCGAAGGTCAGGTTGCCCCCCTTGTCGTACACGGTCATCAGTCGGCCGTTGAAGAACTGCCCCGGGATCGACAGGGCCAGCCCCACCTCCCAGGAATCGTTGGTCCTGGTCCACCGGTTCATCACCATCCCGGCGGTGCCGAAGAGCTCCGCGTCCAGCCTGCCCCACCAGGTCTGCATCACCGTGCCGGATATCCCTACCCTCAGCCACGCGGCCTGATCCCCCGCCAGGGGGCTGTCCCCCAGGCTGTAGAGTTCCTCCTGATCCCCCAGGTAGGCCCGGTGAGGGGGATCCTCCCGGTCCCCGGTCTCGAGCCCCCCGCTTATGACCACCCGGTACCGGTCACCCCAGGGAACGTAGCGGTTGAACACCGTCCTGGAGATGACCCTGTCAAGGTTGGGGGACCAAACGTTGACCTCCAGGGCGTACCCCCTGGTGGGGTGCTGTTTGGAGTCCGTGCCGTCGTGGTACAGGTAGAGGTATGGGCCCGTCAGCGTCCTGGAGTCCTTCAAGTCCACGTTCTCCACCAGGACCCCCCAGCCGAACCGGGTCCTGCCGTTGTCCGAGTAGCGAAGGGCCCTGAGACCGTATCTCTTCCACCGCTCCTGGGACATCCCGCTGGGGGATATCTCATCCTCCCGGGCGGTCAAGGCCATCCCCCACTGGGAGTCGTCATCGTAGGGGGAGAAGTACCGAAGGACCCAGCCCCAGTGGTCCCCCAGCCTGAACTGTCCCTCCATCACGTCCCCCTGGGAGATCAAGTCCCTCTTCACTCCGGAGAGGGACATCCACCGCTGGGAGTGAAGGTTGGTGGCGTAGCCCCCCACGGAGACCTCTATGGGCGGGCGCCTCTGGAAGGACATGACCACGTCCACCCCCCGGTCGTCCCGAGGCCTGGCGTACCCGTTAACCGACACGAAGTCTTCCCGGCGGGACAGCCGGTCCGCCTCCCTCAGCACCGCCTCCATGTCCAGCCCCTTGCCGACCCAGGGCCGCAGGTGCTCCTCCACGTCCCTCGCCATCTCCGGGGGCAGGCCCTCCACTTGGACGCTCATCACCACCGGCGGCTCCTTGGCCAGGAGAGCGGGCGATGCCGGCGGGGCCCCGTCCCGAGGGCTCAGAGCGGCGATCCGATCCCCAAGCCCCCGGGCGGCCTCAACCCCGGCGGCTATTATCCTGTCGTAGCCCCCGGGGTCCAACAGGCCAAACCGCCCCACGTCGGGCTCTACCAGCAGGTCCGCCTTGGAGGCCTCGGACCGGATCGACGGGGCGGTTATTATGTTGAGGGACTGGGCCACCACGTCGTACAGGGTCCTTATCTCCCGCCGGTTCTTGACCCCCATGTCCGACAGGTTCACCGCCAGGACCTTCCTGCCCGGGAAGAGCTCCCGGGCTATGGAGACCGGCAGGTTGGCCACCAGTCCCCCATCCACCAGGAGCCGGCCATCCACCATCCAGGGGTCGAAGATGCCCGGTATGGCCATGGAGGCCCTCATGGCGTACGCCAGGTTACCCCGCCTCAGCACCACCGTCTCCCCCGTCTCCAGGTCGGTGGCCACCGCCGCGAAGGGGATCCTCAGCCGATCGAAGTCCCCCCCCTGAAACCGCTCCCCGGTCACCCGGCTCAAGAAGGACACCAGCCGGGTGGCGGACATGCCCCCCATGGGACCTACCCGGTTGTGGTCCTTATCGAAGTGGAAGTCGAACAGGCCGGAGCGGCCCTTGGGAAGCCGGTTCAGCGACGCGTCCGGGATGTCCTGGGGGGTCCGGTCGTACAGCAGGTCCAGGATGCTGTTCTCCATCACCAGCCGCTCCAGATCATGGGCGCTGTACCCGCAGGCGTAGAGGCCCCCTATTATGGCCCCCATGCTGGTGCCCACTATGCCGTCTATCCTGACCCCCGCCTCCTCCAGGACCTTGAGGACCCCTATGTGGGCCAGCCCCTTGGTGCCCCCCCCGGAGAGTACCAACACCACCCCATCCCCCTGGGACCCCATGATGGCCGATGGGGTGGCCAGATGGATCAGAAGCGAGATCCCCACGAACAAAGCCAACGTGCTTCGCCTCAACACGGTCATGAAACACCTCCGTCGCTTGAACTGGGAACCCTTGGGGGATGCCCCATCTAAGCCCTCCCCAGGAGGAAGCCCCGGGGAAACATGTCCCCGTCCTGCTCCAGCAGCAGGTTGAAGCCGGTGACGCTGGAGGTCCCCTTGATGTAGGGGATGATGGAGTCGAAGCCGCCGATCACGGGTCCGGGCCTGTAGAAGGCCCGGAAGGTGCTCCCCACTATGCCCTGGTGGACGAACTCCTCCCCGGGCTTGAGCTCCCCCAACGCCGCCAGGACCGCCATCTTGGCGGAGGTTCCGGTCCCGCAGGGGGAGCGGTCCAGGGACCCCTGCCCGAAGACCACGCAGTTCCTGGCGGACCTTTCCCCGGTCTTCAGGGAGAACTCCACCAGCTCCACCCCGCAGATCCGGGGATCCTCCGGGTGAGATGCCTCGAGCTTTCGGTTCACCAGGTCCCTTATCTCGAGCCCAAGGGCCTGGATCCGCCGGGCCTCATCGGAAACGATGGAGAGCCCCAGCTGCTGGGCGGGGACTATGGCAAAGAAGTTGCCCCCGAAGGCCACCTGGAGGGTGACGTCCGTGCCATCCGACAGCCTTACCTTCAGGTCTTCCGCATAGAGGAAGGACGGTACGTTCATGAGGGTGGCCTCCCCAATCCGACCGTCCTCCCTGATGTCCACGGTGACCCTAACGATCCCCGCGGGGGTGTCCAAAACCACATCGGCGCAGGGACTCTCGCCGGTCACCATCCCCAGCTCCAGCAGGGTCCTGGCCAGGCCGATGGAACCGTGTCCGCACATGGTGAGGCACCCGCCGGTGTCCATGAAGATGACCCCACAGTGGGCCTCATCGGAGCACGGGGGGGTTATCATGACGCCGAACATGTCCCCGTGACCCCGGGGCTCCCGCATGACGAACTCCCGGAAGGCGTCGTGGGCGGAGGCGAACTCCTCCCACCGGTCCAACATGGTCCTCCCCTTCAGGATGGGCCCCCCGGAGAGGATTATCCTGGTGGGCTCCCCACCGGTGTGGGTGTCAACCACGCTGACCATTCGACGAAGCCTCAATCGGATCACCCCCACTAGATAAGGACCTGTTCAAACTCGGACACGATCCATCCACTATGATAAGCGCAAGCCCCCTGGAGTGCCAGGGGGCTTGCTGGGGTTTCTAATCTGCTACATGGGGGACGTTATCTCCGGCCACAGGGGCATGCCCGACTGGTCCAGCCGATCCGGCTGAAGGGACGGGTAGTAGGGATCCACCGCCAGGGCCCGGTTGAAGGCGTTCCTGGCCCTCTGGTGATCCCCCATGGCCAGGTAGGCCCTGCCCAGCCAGAACCACCCGTCGGCGGATCGGGGCATCACGGTCACGTAGCGGCGCAGGTAGCGGACCGCCGAGTTCAGCTTCCCCTCCATGACCAGCTGCTGTCCCCCCCGCCAGGCCTCCGCCATCAGGGGATCCCGGGCCCGGGTGGCCACCGGGGACTTCACCGCCCGGACCTTGACCTTGGCCTCCGCCTGGGGTTGCCAGGGGGCCACGCCAAATGTCACCGCAGCTAGACCAAGACACAGCATCTTAGCAAAGTTCAAAATCGATCCCTCCCGAGGGTTCCAAAGGTCAGAACCTGCCCTTCCTGGGGGTGGTGAGGGGCATCAGGACCACGTCCCCCACCTGTACCGGGTAGTCCTTGGGCTCGCTCACCACCTGGACCACCCCGTCCCGGTCGGACAGGTAGACCACCTTGACGGTGGCCACCTTCTGGGGGTAGATCATCACCGGCTCCTCCCCGTCCACGGTCCTGGTGACGGTGGACCTAACCACCGCCAGCAGATCCCCCTCCTGAAGCGTCTCGTCCTTGCCCAGGTTCACGTGGAACCGCTTGACGTCCCTATCCCACTTGAGCCCCTCTGCCGGCCGGGCCACCGCCACGATGCGCCCCAGGACCCGGTAGCCCCGGCGGACCGACATGAGCTCCTCAGCGCACCGGTCCAGCGCGTCCCGCACGGCGGACCAGCAGACGGTCCCCTCGAAGTCCCGCCAGAAGTAGGGCTCCTTGAGGTCCCGATACTCGGGGGTCCAACGCTCCAGCTCCGAGTTGGCCACCCAGGTGTAGATCGGGTCCTTGGAGGTGGCGCCGTACACGGTCATCCTGACCGACGCGTAGGCCCTCATCCGGGACCCAACCAGGTCCTTCTTTTCGATCCTAAGGTCCTCCAAGTTAAGCTTCACCACCACGTCGTTGGGGCCGAAGCCCCTGACGGGCCATCCGGCCCCGATTTCCTTGTCCAGTAGCGTGGCCTCCACCATTGGGGCAGACTTGAGCAGGTTGTGGAAGTACTGGGTCATCCTGTCCGGTAGCCCGTCGGAGGGGTCGTACCGGGACCTCCACACCCGGACGGAGGTCAGGTTGTGTATCGGCGAGGCTATCCTTATCTTCATGTACCGGTCATCGGCCCCAACCACCTGGGCGAGGCAGGAGCTCCCCCAGAGCAGGGCCAGGGCAAGAACCGCCAAGGCTATTCGAAGAGGCTTTCTCAACGCGCAGATCCCCCAAGATGACTCGTGATTTGTGGGTCCGGTTAGGATCCCTTATACTATTCGGACCAATGACTTGCACCCATTAGGTCCCCCGAGGAGCGGACACTATCATATATCAACCCGTTTGGGGGGAAAAGCCAAGGGGGCCCTTGCTCTAGGTGCCTATGTGGTCGTAATCTACGGAAATACACACCACTTGAGGAGGAAGGTTAATGTCCGACGAAAGGTACGTAAAGACATACTCCGTTAGCTGGGATCAGCTTCAGCGGGAGTGCCGCCAGCTGGCGGCGGAGCTGTCCAGGCTTCGGCGGTGGAACAGGCTCATCGCGGTGGCCCGAGGCGGGCTTGTCCCCGCCGCCCTTATGGCCCAAGAGCTGCAGATAAAGCTGGTGGACACGGTCTGCATATCCAGCTACACCCTAAAGTCCCAGGGGGACCTGACGGTGCTCAAGAGGCCCGATCTGGAGGGGGTGGACGAGAACTGCCTCATAATCGACGACCTGGTGGACACCGGCAAGACCGCCCAGGTGGTTAGGGAGATGTTCCCCCAGGCCTACTTCGCCACCGTATACGCCAAACCGGAGGGACGCCCCCTGGTGGACAAGTTCGTCACCGAGGTGAGCCAGAACACCTGGATAATCTTCCCCTGGGAGCCCTCCCATTCGCCGATCCTCTAGCCCCGGATGGGCCCGGGCGGAGGCTCAGGGGATCTCCTCCCCCCGGAGCCTCCGCCCGGTTATGACGAAGTAAGCCAGCTCGGCCACGTTTGCACAGTGGTCCGCAACCCTCTCCAGGTGGCGTCCCACCGCCAGCAGGGATAGCAGCCCCATGGCCCAGTCCCTTCCCGATCCGCACCGATCCCCGATGGCCTCCGCGGCCCTAAGGCGCAGGCTTCCCCACAGCTGGTCCACCTGGTCATCCCGACGGAAGACCTCCACCGCCAGCTGGCCGTCGAGCCGTACCATGCTGTCCATGGCGTCATCCATCATCTCAAGGCACCTGGACCCCATCAGGGGGAGCTCCCCCCACTCCGCCAGGTCCACCGGGCCCTTGAGGTTAGACAGCTCCTCGTACACGTTCTGGGCCTCATCCCCCATGCGCTCCAGGTCCTTGGCTATCCGGAGCACCGCGAAGCAGAACCTGAGGTCCTCCCTCAGGGGCTGCCTTAAGGCCATGAGCCTAAGGCACTCCTGCTCCACCCGGACCTCCATGGAGTCCACCGGCTCATCGGGGGGCATGCCCCAGTCATCCAGGGGGCCCGAGAGGCGCCCCAGGACCGCGCTCAGGTTGTCCCTCACCAGGGCCCCCATGGAGACCAACATCCCCATGAGCAGTTCCCGGTCCCGTCGATCGAAGCCCCCAGTCTCCTGGGACCTTCCGAACAGCTTCACCCCCAGCGGAGCCTCACCCGGTCAACCATGAGCCTTAAGGGCTCCCTGGAGGGCTGACCGTTCATCATCCGGAAAGAGTGATCGACCCCGGGAAGCTCCTGCATGAACTTGTCCTCCTCCGGCAGGGGCACCAGGTCCACCAGCCGGCGGCAAGAGGCCACCCCGAAGAGGTCGTCCTCGGTCCCCCTGAAGGAGGCGAAGAAGGAGGCCTTCAGGTTCCTGGCCGCATCCTGCAGAAGGGACCTGTCGGGCAGGTTGTTGAGGATGGGCAGCTTCAGCATCCCCAGGTCCGCCGTGTCCCTAAGCACGTCGCCGGTGCCGGAGACCACCACCCCCTCCACCTCCGAGGCGGGGGAATCGACCCCCAGGGAGGAGCAGAGCCCGGAGGCTATTAGCATGGCCCCTATGCCCCCAAGGGAGAAGCCCCAGAGCCAAAGACGTGGGGCCTCAACCTCCTCCGTGGCCCCCCTGACCGCCCAGGCCAGGTCCTGGATCTCCTGGGCGAAGGTCTTGCCGGAGAAGGCCTCCACCGCCCACCGGTTCTTGTCACCCTCGAAGGCCTGCCGGTCCCGCCGCAGACGGCTGGTCTCCACCACCGCCGCGGCGGCCCCCCGCTGGGCTATCATCCGCCCCAGGTCCCCATACTTGTTCCCCTCCTCGGGAGTGGCGTTGCCGTGAACACCGTGAAACACCACCACCAGATCCCGGAACGGCTGGTCTGGGGTGAATAGGTGCAGGTGAACCTTGCGATCCCCAAAGCTACCATCAAGATAAACGGTACGAAGACGGTCAACCACATTCATCCGGAACACCCCCTAACGATCTCCTAGGACGAGGGGCTCCACCCGGCCGGACAGGACCTCCAGAGCCCCCATGGCCAGGTCCGCCAGCTCGTCCTGCCCCTTCACGGTGATAACGGGGGCAATCCAGCCACAGCGATCCTCCAGCTGGGACACCAGCCGATCCCATGCGACCATGGGACCGGTGAGCACCACCGCATCCACCTCCCCCCGGAGGACCGTGGCCCTGGCGGCGATCTCCTTGGATATGCCGGAGACGAAGGCGTCGAACACCTCCAAGGCCCTCTGGTCCCCACGCCTCACGAGGGCCTCCACCCCCATGAAGTCCCGGCATCCCAGGTGTCTTGCTAGACCACCATCCCGGGTGATCATGCCCCTGAGGTCCTCCATGTCGTGCCTGCCGCTGTAGGCCAGCTCCAAGAGACCCAAGGTGGGCAGGGATCCAGCCCTCTCCAGCGAGAAGGGCCCCTCCCCATGCAGGGCATCGTTCACCTCCACCACCAGCCCATCCAGGTGGGCCCCAACGCTTATCCCGTAGCCCAGGTGAGCCACCACCAGCCTGCAGTCCCGGTAGGCCCTGCCCAGCCGCCCGGCGGCGAACCTGGCGGCGCTCCGCTGGGACAGGGCGTGGAAGACCGGCTCCCGATGGCATCCAACCATGCCGGAAAGCCTGGCCTCGGGACATAGCTCGAAGGTGCTCACCGGGTCCCCCACCAGGGGCACGCCCCCGTAGGATCGGGAGAGCCGGTGGACCATGAGGCCCCCCAGGTTGTAGACGTGCTCCCCGAAGGTCCCATCGCCAAGGACCTCCTCCATGGCCCGGTCCACCCGGTAGAATCCACCCCTAACGGGGCCCACCAGGCCCCCGCAGGCCACGAAGGCCTCCACCGAGGACAGGTCCAAGGAGTGCTCCACCGCCACGTCCTCCACCGCCCGGATCCTGATGGGTAGCTGATCCCGGACCCGGACGAACCTGACCAGCTCCTCCCGGCGGTGGGAACGGGAGGAGACGAAGACCCGAACGGGCCCCCTGAACAGGGCCACGTCGGTGCTCAAATGCCTGGGATAGACGGAGAGAATCAGGGGATACGACAAGGGCAACACCCCTCCCCGGTGGAGTTCCCCCTCCGCCGGGGGGCGGAGGGGGCGTTTGGGGCTACTTCTTCCCGAAGGCCGCCATGGCCACCGCGGAGGCGATGGACAGGAGCTTGGTCTCCGCCGAGTCGGACCGGCTGGTGAGCACTATGGGGGCCTTGGCGCCCACCACCAGGCCCGCGGTCTTGCCCTTGGCGAAGTAGATTATGGCCTTGGCCATCATGTTCCCCGCCTCGATGTCGGGCACCATGAGGATATCCGCGTGCCCCGCCACGTCGGAGACTATGCCCTTGTGGCGGGCCGCCTCCTCGCTGACCGCATTGTCCAGCGCCAGGGGACCGTCGATCACGCAACCCTTTATCTGACCCCGGCGGTTCATCTGGACCAAGGCCGCCGCGTCCAGGGTGGGGGGCATGTCGGGGTTCACCACCTCAACCGCCGCCAGGGCCGCCACCTTGGGACAGGATATGCCGAACGAGTGGGCCACCTTCACCACGTTCTCCACGATGGAGACCTTGGCGGGCAGGTCCGGGTACATGTTGAAGGCCGGGTCGGTGATGAAGAATATGCGGTCGTAACCCTCCACGTCGTGGATGTAAACGTGGGACAGCAGGGAGCCGGTCCGGAGCCCCTTCTCCTTGTTGAGCACCGCCTTGAGGAAGTTTGCGGTCTTCACCATCCCCTTCATGAGGATGTGGGCCCTGCCGGAGGAGACCTGCTCCACCGCCACCAGCGCAGCCGCCGCCTCGCCGCCCCGCTCGTCCACCACCTCATAGTTGGAGAGGTCTATCCCCAGCTTGGACGCCACGGAGGCGATGGCCTCCCCATTGCCCACCAGGATGGCCTCCGCTATGCCCGCCTTGCGGGCCTCCTCCACCGCCTCCAGGACCTCCGCGTCCTCCGCGCAGGCCACGCTCACCTTGAGGGGGCCTACCTCCTTGGCGTAATCCAAGAGCTCCGTGAGGGAACGCAACTGCTTCATCAGAACCGGACCTCCTATGACGTGGGATTAAAACTCTAGCCCCTAGGGCTGGTTTCTATTATACTCCCCCGCAACCCGGGGAACACAGGAGCCCAGTCAATGCATATCATGATGCAACCTTGAAAATCCCAAAAATACAATAGAAATCTAAAAAATACACATCATAGCACAAAAAGGCGGGGCTTCACCGGATCGGTCCCCTGTGGTAAATTCTCACGTACTAAAGCGCGAGGAGGGATCCACATTGAAGGAAGCCAGGAGGTTCTCCACCCGGGACGTGGCCATCATGGGGTTGCTCATCGGCATGAACATAGTCCTGACCCGGGTGGCCAGTCTTAGGATAGCCATAGGATCCGTGGAGGGCATACGGATAGGCTTCGGCCAGTTGCCGGTGGTCTTCGGCTCCCTGTACCTGGGCCCCCTGGCGGGGGCGGTGATCGGAGGCCTGGGGGACCTGGTGGGCTACTGGGTCAACCCGATGGGGCCCTACATGCCCCACTTCACCGTCACCTCCACCCTGTCGGGGCTTCTCCCGGGGCTCATCTACCACCTGATACCATCGAACCGGCGGGGACTATGGACCATGGGGATCTCCATCGCCCTGCCGCACCTGGCCATATCCTGCGTCACTGTGCCCTTGCTGATCCAGCACCTGTTCTCCCTGCCCATAGGGGTCACCATGCCCCCCCGGTTCATCGCCGCCGCTTTCACCATCCCCGCCTACACCCTGGTCTGCCGGATGCTCATCGCAAGGCTTAGCGGGGCCACGGTCACCTTCCTTGGGGGTTGCAGACCCTAGACACGATCCGGGGGATGGCGTCCGACAGGACCTCTATGGACCTAAGGTAATCCCCCACGTCCAGCCTCTCCTGGTCCGAGTGGTCCAGCCTGGGGTCCCCGGGGCCGTAGACCCCCATGGGGACCCCAAGGGGGGCCAGCACGTTGAAGTCGCAGGTGCCCAGCTTGGCCAGTAGCCGGGGGTTGCGCCCCACCCCCCGGATGGAGCCCCTGAGGCAGCTGACCACCGGGTCACCGGCCCCCACCGAGTGGGGCTCCACCACCTCCAGGAGCTCCACCCGAACCCCGGAGGCCATGGGGACCAGCTCCTCCGCCAGGGCGAGGGCGGAGGCCCCCACCGGCACCCTAAGGTCCAAAGTGACCCGGGCGGACCTGCCCCCGGACTCCTCCCCCTCCATGTGGACCACCGCGGACGAGAAGCCCTCCAGATGGGACACGTGGGAGACCACCCGGGAGGCCCCCATCAGCACCCGGGTGAGGGGCCCAGAGTCGCAGGACCTGTGGGCCCCCCCATCGGAGTCGCTGAGCCTGAGGAGCACCCTTCCCCGGTAGGAGAGGGCAACCCCGTCGGTCCCGGTGGGCTCCCCCACAACCACCCCCCTTACCCCCTCCAGTTGGCCGGACGCCAGGGCGTGACGGGCCCCCCGGGAGTCCACCTCTTCCCCCACCGCCGCCACCAGGACTAGCCCAACCCCGGGGGGCAGTTCCACCCGGGATCCCGCCACCGCCATGGCGCATAAGGGGCCCTTGGCGTCCACCGAGCCCCGGCCCCAGACCTGGTCACCCCGGATCATCGGCTCCGGCCCGCCGGGCACCGTGTCCAGGTGCCCGAAGAGGGCCACCCGGCTGAGCCCATCCCCCCGGGAGGCTAACACGTTGCCCGCCGGATCGATCCAGCTCCTCTCCCAACCCAGCCCCAGAAGCGCCTCCGCCAGGACCTCCGCCGCCGGGCCCTCGTCACCGCTTGGGCTCGGAACCCGGATCAGATCGGAGAGGAAGGACACGGGATCCATCAGGACGCCCCCCTCAAGGACCGGATGAACAGGTCCAGGGCCATCTCCGCGTCCTCCCCGGTGACTTTTATGGAGGGGAGGAACCGGACCACCCGGGGCCCCGCCTGGAGGGCCAGGAGCCCCGCGGACTGGAGGGACTTCACGATCCCGGAGGAGTCCACCGGGACCTCCACACCGGTCATGGTCCCAAGGCCCCTCACCTGGACGTCCAACCCAGCCCCCGCCAGCTCCCGCCGGAAGGCCTCCATGATCCGACACGCTTCCAGGTGCTCCCCGGAGCGGATCCGCCCCATGGACAGGGCAGCCAGCGAACAGGCAAGGGGATTGCCCCCGTAGGTGGAGCCGTGTAGCCCCGGGGAGAAGTCCCCCAGATCCCGGTCCCAGAGGACCATGCCGCATGGGAAGCCCCCCGCAAGCCCCTTGGCCAGGCACACCACCTGGGGCTCAAGTCCCACCAGGTGGCTGGCCATCATCCGACCACAGCGTCCCATGCCGGTCTGGACCTCGTCGGCCACCAGGATGGCTTGGTGCTCCGCCGCGGCCCGGGTGATCCGCCTGCCCAGCTCCGCGTCCAGGGGGTGAACTCCCCCCTCCCCCTGGACGGGCTCCAGGAAGACCGCCGCCACCCGGTCATCTATGGCCTCCGGTATCCGCTCCGGGGGAAGGTGCTCCACCCTACACAGGAAGGGGTCGAACTTGGACCTGTACTTTGGGTTGAAGGTGAGGGAGAGGGCCCCCAGGGTCCTCCCGTGGAAGGCCCTCCTGGCGGCTATCAATCGGGTCCTGCCGGGCCTTAGGGCGATACATAGCTTCAGGGCGCACTCCACCGCCTCGGTCCCACTGTTGCAGACGAAGAACCGCCTCCCGGGCAGGCACCTCTCCACCTCCTCCTCCAGGGCCCTCCGGCTCGGATGATCGAAGCCGGCCCCCACGGTCCAAAGCCCCTCCGCCGCCCCCTTGAGGGCCTGGACCAGCTGGGGGTCCTGGTGGCCGAAGAGGGCGGCCCCGTGGGCGGTGAACCAGTCCACGTACTCCCGCCCCTCCCGGTCCACCACCCGGCCGAGCCTTCCGGAGACTAGCTGGACGCCGCGGCTACCGTACATGGAGCTGAGCAAAGCACCGTCCCCCTTCCCTCCAACGCCCCCGCAAGGGGCTCCTCCAGGCGGCCATCCGCCAGGATCACCCTCTGTACCCCCGCCCCCAGGGCCTCCCGGGCCGCCAGGACCTTGCGCTTCATGTTCCCCGCCGCCAGGGACTCCACCAGGTCCCACTCCTCCAGGCTGGCCATGGGAAGGACGCTGTTAGGATCCTCCAGGTCCCTCATGAGACCCGGCACGTTGGAGAGGATCACCAGCCCCTGGGCCCCCACCGCGGCGGCCACCTGGGCGGCCAGCCGGTCCCCGTCCACGTTTATGAAGAGCCCCTGACACATGGCCAGGGGGGGTATCACCGGCACCTTGGACAACTCGAGTAGCCTTCGAATGGGCTGGGGGTCCACCCGGGTCACCCGGCCGCTGTAGTTGTCCCGGAGGATCCGGACCCGCCCCCCCTCTACGGAGCGGAGGCAATCCTTCCGCTCCCCCTCGGCGGGAGTCACTATGGCGGGCTCCACCCCGCTTGACCTCAGCATGGAGGAGACCAGGTGGGACATGTGGAACGCCGCCTCCTCGAAGATCTCCCTCTCCACCGGGCCCACGTACCGGCTGGTGTAGCCCGACGGGCTGCACACGATCCGGACCTCCACCCCCCTCGAGGCACAGAGCTCCTCCATCCTTCCGCTGGCGCCGTGCACCAGGATCCACCGCTCCCCCCTGAGGACCCGGGCGGAAAGCTCCCGTACCAGGTGGTCATACCGGTTACCCCGGGCCCCTCCTATCTTCACCACTCCAAGCATCCGATTCACACCTCCATTGGATCCGCCTAGGCGGGATAAGCGGGGGGCATTATGAGCCCCTGCTCCTCCGGCAGGCGGAACATCAGGTTGGCGCACTGGACCGCGGTGCCCGCCGCCCCCTTCATCAGGTTGTCGATGGCGCAACCCACCAGGAGCCGCCGCCGGTCGTCGCTCAGTGAGAACCCCACCAGGGCCCGGTTGCTCCCCAGCACCAGCCGGGGATCCGGTAGCCTCATGTGCCCCGGGCGGGGAGGGCACAGGTCCACGAAGGGCTCCGTCCCGTAGGCGGACCTCAGGGCCCGCCAGAGGTCCCCCTCCGTCAGGGGCTCCCTCAAGGGGGCGCTAAGAAGGCACTGGACCCCCCGGACCATCTCCACCGAGGTGACCGTGAGGGACATGGCTTCCTCGGGGATCCGGAGCTCCTGGCTCACCTCCCCCAGGTGCCGGTGGGAGAAGCAGGAGACCACCCGCATGGTCCGGCTCCGGAAAACGTGCATCCCCCCCTCGTTGGGGACGCTCCCCCCCTCAGAGGATCCGACCCTACACTCGAACCACCACTGCAGGACCGCCTCCGAGAGGCCCGATCGGACCAGGGGGAGGGCCGCCAGGGTGGCGGCGGTGGCGTTGCACCCCACGCCGCTCACCAGGGAGGCGAACCGAATCTCCTCCCGATGAAGCTCCGGCAGGCCGTAGACGAAGGCCCCCCGGAGGTCCTCCGCCGGGTCCTCCCCGTACCAGCGGCGGTGGGCCTCGGTGTCCCTAAGCCGGAAGTCCCCCGATAGATCCACCAGCCTGCGCCCCCCCTCCAGGAGGGGCATCAGGCGCCGGATCCAGGGAGCGCTCTTGCGATGGGGAAGGGCAAGGAAGATCAGGTCCCATTCACCCTCCAACACCGCCTCCTCGGGGGAGAAGGTGAGGTCCCGGTAGGCGTAGGCCAGGTGAGGATGGGCCTGCCTGACCGGCCTGCCCGTCGACGAGGCGGAGGTGACCAGGGAGACCCGGAAGCCCCCATGGTTGGCCAGGATCCTTAGTATCTCTCCCCCGGCCAGGCCGGAGGCCCCCATGATGGCTACGCGATACATGGCGCCACCTCCTCGGAGGGGACAAGCCTATAGGGCCTGAAGGGGCCCAGCTCCCCCTCCCGGAGTATCCAGGAGACGAGCCCCGGTATACGGCCGCAGAAGAAGACCGCCCGGCCCGCCGAGGGGGGGAAGCCCAGGTCAAGGAGCAGCGCCCCGCAAACCCCGTCCACGTTGCCCACTATGCCCTTGGCGGACCTGAGATGATCCTGCACTCCCAGGAAGAAGCTCAGATGTGGCCGGTGCGTCAGGGCGGATCCCACCTCCACCAGGGGGCGAACCCTGGGGTCCTCCCGGTGAACCCGGTGCCCGAACCCGGGCACCCGACGTCCCCGGGAGATGAAACGGTCCGCCACCACCGAAGGGATCTCCCGGTCCCTCACGCAGGATGAGAAGAGCTCCATGGCCCTCTCGATGGCCCCCGCGTGATGATCCCCGAAGGCAAGGAGGGCCGCCGCCAGGGAACACTGCATGGGGGACCCAGACGAGGCCACCAGCCGGGCCGCCTGGGTGCTGGGCGGGGTGTCCCCGTGGTCCGCCATGGAACAGAGGATGGCCCCAAAGACCGCCGACTCCTCCTGGGAGGGGGTCCTGCCCTGGATCATCCTGAACCACATCTCCGCCGGATCCCCCCGCCGGATGAACTCCCCTATGGGTTCCCCGTCTATCTCTATGCGGTCAGGAGCTACCCGGGTTGCCAAGGCTACCACCATTCCCCATCCCTCCCCAGGTGCCCCGGATCATCCAATGTGGGGGCGTCCTCAATGACCCGGCCCACTCCCTCCCGGGGGTCCTCCAAATCAGCCGTCAGCTCCAAGGTAATGATCAGCCGCCCTCGCTCGTAAAGCTCTATAACCAACCGAAACACCTCCAATGAAAAAACCCGCCCCTCCGGGGCGGGCCTGCGCAAGGAACCATGGTGCCCTCAAGGTCATGAGGACCCCCCTGGCCGGCGCATAGCCCCGCCCATCTGGAAATCGATATCGAACGTCCCGTTAGCCTCCAAAGAACCATCCGCCCCGAAGGGCTTTCGCTTGAGCCTATCCAGATCCATGGTCACTACCTCCTATTTCAGATCCAAGAGGTGCCTCACTATGAGGCCCGGTATGTCCACACCGGTGGGGCCTATGGAGTTCTTGAACTCCCCTCCGTCGTTGACCTCATTGACCAGCCACCCGCGATCGGATCGGAACAGGTCCACCGCCAGGAAGTCCCCCCCGATGGCCCGCTGGACCCCCTCCAGGAGACGATACATCTCCACGTCCACCGGCACGTTGGAGGCCTCTCCTCCCCGGGCGGTGTTGGTTATCCAGTGGGGGCTACTGCGCCTTATGGCCGCCACGGGACGTCCACCCACCACGAAGGCCCGAACGTCGAAGCCCCCCTTCTCCACGTACTCCTGGATGAAGTAGGTCTGGTGGTTCACCCCCAGCTGGTGCTTGTGCTCCACCACCGCCTCCAGCGCATCCCGGTCGTTCACCTTGGCCAGAAGCCTTCCCCAGCTTCCGCAGAGGGGTTTGAGGACCGCCGGGAACCCCAGGTCCCCCACCGCCTCCATGGCCCCCTCGGGGGAGAGGGCCACCCGCCACCTAGGCTGGGGGATCCCCTCCGCGTCCAGCGCCAGGGCGGTAAGCATCTTGTTCCCGCACCGGGCCATCACCTCTGGCGGGTTCGACACCCTTATCCCCCGGGACTCCAGGCACCGGGCGATGGTCTCGTTCTGCCCGTGGGATATGGCCCTGCAGAGGGCCACCCCCCCGGAAGGCACGTCCAGGTCCCCGCCCAGCACCCAGTGGGTGGCGTCCACCAGCCGGGAGGGTACGCCCAGCTCCTGGGCCCGCTGGTGGAGCAGCTTCTCCTCCACCCTGAGCCGGGTGTAGATCACCAGGAGCTCCACCGCTACTCTCCCCAGTCCTCCTGGACCTCCGGAGCCTCCCCCAGCTCCAGAGGCTCCAGGGAGAGGACCTCCAGCTCCACCCCACAGTCGGGACAGACCAGGATCTCCCCCACGCAGCAACCCTCCGGCACCGACACGGAACCCTCACAGACCACGCACACCCCGCTCATACCGATCGACCTCCTCATTTTTGATAAAAAAAGGAGGCCCGTCCCCGAAGGGACGAGCCTCCACAGCTCGCGGTACCACCCAACTTGAACGGCTCACCAGGAGCCGTTCCTCTCCTGGGCCTGTGACGGGACCCACCCGGGAGTCGTACTCCGGCCCCGCCGCCCATCAGGGGGCGGGCCTTTCCGCTCCGGCTCCGCGGACCTTGGGCCTTGCGGCGAACCCAGACCCCTCTCAGCCGGTGGAGGTCACTCTCTGTAAGGTTCGGTTGCCCGCTCGGCCATCCGCATCATGGCCTTTCCGCTTCTAAACCCCTCAAGGTTCACTGAAGCCCTTGTTGAGAAGCAGAATACACCGGAGGGGCCGTCCTGTCAACACCCAAAATGCACTTAACCGGGTTGCATTTTCACTTCAGTTTACATAAGCCCGTTGATCAAAACAAACTCTAGTTTATTGCTTATCGCATTGAATTACGCTTCGTAAACCAACCGACCCTCCACGAAGACCATCCGGGGGGCCACCCTCACGTCCGTGGGGTCCCCGTCCCAAACCACCAGGTCCCCGTCCTTGCCCTCCTGGATGGACCCCATCCGGTGGGCAAGACCCAGGTGCTCCGCCGCCCGGATCGTAACCGCCCTAAGGGCCTCCAGGGGCTCAAGGCCGTGCCTCACCGCCAGGGAGACCGCCACCTGCAGCGTCTCTATGGGGATCACCGGGTGGTCGGTTATCATGCAGAACCGGACCCCAGCCCGGCTGAAGGCCACTAGGGTCTCCCACCCCTTGTTCCTCAGCTCTATCTTGCTCTTGGACGACTGGGTGGGCCCCACCGCCACGCTGACCCCCTTGGAGGCCAGCAGCTCCACCACCAGGTGCCCCTCGGTGCCGTGCTCCAACGTAAAGGGCACCTTGAACTCCTCACACACCCGGACGGCGGTGCATATGTCGTCCGCCCGGTGACAGTGGACCCTCAAGGGAACCCTCCCCTCCAACACGGGAAGCATGTTCTCGAACCCAAGGTCCAGGGAAAAGTGCTCCCCCTTCTCCGCCGCGGACCTCTTGCGCTCCCGGTAGTCCACCGCATCCTGCAGGGCCTTCCTGAGACAATAAGCGTTTCCCATCCGGGTGGACGGGAGCCGGTCCTTCCTGCCGTGAACCCGCATGGGGTTCTCCCCCAGGGCGGCCTTCATCCCCGAGTGGGACAGGACCAGCATGTCCTCCATGGTGGAGCCCCAGGTCTTCACCACCGCCCCGGTACCCCCCACCACGTTGGCGCTCCCGGGCACCACGTTGACGCAGGTCACCCCGGACGATAGGGCGTTGCGGAACGCCTCGTCGGAGGGGTTTATGGCGTCCAGGGCCCGAAGGCCCATGGTGATGGGATCGGTGGCGTCGTTGACCGGATCCGGATCCTCCGGGACCCCCTCCTCGCATATGCCCGCGTGGGTGTGGGCGTCGATGAAGCCCGGGGTCACCACCGCACCGGAGACGTCTATCACCTCCGCCCCGGGGGGCACCTCCACCGAGGACCCCACCGCCACGATCCTGCCCCGGTCCAACAGGATGGTTCCACCGGGTATCTCCCCGGCGCTCATGGTCCATATCCGTCCGTTCACAATGGCCTTCAAGGCGAACACCTCCCGAACACATAACATGAGGGACAAGGCGAGCCCGCGGGACCCCTCAGGGCACGTACCGCTGAGACCCGTCCCAGCCGGATATCTCCCCCTGGGTACCCATGAACTCCGCCAGCACCGCCGCGTCCACGAACCCGGTGTCGTAACCCTTCAGCTCCTTGAGGACCTGGTAGCCGTCCCCACCCAGGGCCAGGTAGTTGAACGTCACCAGCCGATACCTGGCCCCCATGTCCAGGGGCTTGCCCCCCACCCTCACGTCCTGGGCCCCCGAGGCTCCCCTGCGAAGCGTGAGGTTGGAGAAGTGAGGCCAGCCCCCCTTGCCGGCGGGGACCGTCACCGCGAAGTCCAGCACCCGCTTGAGCTGCTCCCCGGTGAGCTCCACCACGTAGAGGGTGCTGCCGAAGGGGAGCACGGTGAGCACGTCCCGGTAGGTCACGTCCCCGGGGGATATGGAGGCCCTCACCGCCCCTCCGTTCAGGAGCGCCACGTCCGCCCCCACCTTCCACCTCATGGCGTCCGCCACCAGGTTGGTCAGGTTGGTGTCCATGGACCTCACCCGCTCCCGCTCCCCATCGAGTAGCACCCTGGTCCTTCCAACCACCGCATCCAGCCTCTCCCGGCCCACCCGCTTGAAGTAGTCCAGGGCGGCCTCCACCTTGGGATCCGACGGTATCTCCCCCTCCAGAAACTCGAAGACCCGCTTGCCGCCCCCTGGTCCCACCGCCCTCTTGAGGTTCACCGGGATGGCCCGCCAGGACCTGCGGGTTATCCTCCCATCCTCGATGGTTAGGTCCAGCCGTCCCAGGTACCTGCCCCAGTCCCCCGCCTGGACCACCGTGGTGTGCCCTATGGTGGGGGCCTCCTTGAAGAGGGTGTGGGAATGGCCGTCCACGATCACGTCCAGGCCCGGTATCCGGGCCTCCGCCAGGGCCCGGGAGGTGCCGGGAAGGGACGGATCGTCGGACCAGCCCAGGTGCGTCAGGGCGATCACCACCCGGGCCCGGTTCTTGAGCCTGGGCACCAGCCGGCGGGACACCCCCACCGGGTCCTCCAGGGTCCACCCCTTGAGGTGCACCGGCTCCAGCTGGGCGGTCTCAGGGGTCAGAAGACCGTATATGGCCACCGACACGTCCCCAAAGTCCTTCACAACGTAGGGCTTCAAGGGGTTGAACCCCATGGAATCCACCAGGTTCGCGTTGACCACCGGGAACCGGGCAAAGTCCAGCTGGCGTTTCAACACCTCCCTTGGCTTGTCAAACTCGTGGTTACCCAGGGTAGCCGCGTCGAAGCGGATCATGTTCATGGCCACTATGTCCGGCATGGCGTCGCTCTGATCCGACTCGGGCACCCCGGTGTTGAAGTCCCCGGCGTGAAGCAAGATCACGTGCCCCCCCTTGGACTCCACCTCCCGCCGTATCCGGTCCACCAGGGTGCTCAGCGGGGCGAATCCCCCCACCGACGGACCGTCGCTGACATCGAAGGGCCACGCATGACCATGGGTATCGTTGACGTGCAGTATGGTCAGCTGGGACGCCTCCGCCATAACTCCAAGCAACAGCAACAGAAGAACCGCCACACCCCATACGGGCCGCAGAAACCTTCTCCTCAATGCAGATCCCCCCACTCACAATGATCTATTCGAAGTTTAACATTAAATATGTCTTTTGAGCACCGGGGATCGGTTAAAATATTTAGATATTTATACTGGGTAAGCTTGAGCCGTATAATTTTTCTGTCGCCTGCGGCCCTGATAGGGGTCTCCTACAAGAGGACCTACGAGGACGTCTACCAGGACAGGATCAAGGGGGTGAAGGGCATAGTGGACTTCACAACCGGCGTACTGGAGCACTGGAACTCCCAGGTGGAGCAAGGGAAGATATCCAAGGAGGAGGAGATAACCTCCTTCGTGGACACCATCTCCCGCATAGCGGACCAAACCAACCTTCTGGCGCTGAACGCCGCCATCGAGGCGGCTCGGGCGGGGGAGGCGGGCAAGGGCTTCGCGGTGGTGGCCGAGGAGGTCCGGAAGCTGGCGGAGGAGTCAAACCAGGCCTCCAGGTCCATAGGGAACCTTATAGGATCCCTCAGGGACAAGGTGGACCAGGCGGTGGGATCCATAGAGTCCGCCGGCAGGGTCCTGTCGGACACCGCCAGGACCTCCGAGGGGGCCATGGATAGGTTGGAGAGGGCCACCCAGGCGGTCAAGAGGGTCATAGAGTCCTCTCGGACCTGGCGGCAGTGTCGGAGGAGCAGTCCGCCCTGGCGTCCGAGATGGAGGGGGCGGTGGAGCACATAGCCTCCTCCACGGTCCACATATCCCAGTCGGTGGATCACATCTACCGCACCATCCGAGAGACCGTCCAGGGCACCGAGAACGTGGCCCAGCAGGCGGAGCGGCTCGCCTCCCATGCGGGGGAGCTGAAGGCCCTGATGGTCTCCTTCCGGCTCTGAACTGTCCCTCTCACCGAAAGACCAGCCGGGGGCCCCATTAGGCCCCCGGCCTCGTTCAGCACTCGGTTCCGCCAGTTATGGGCTTGTCCTCCCCGCACTCCAGGGCGGCGGCGATCCCCGCCTCAAGGCCCGTTAGGACGCAATCCAGCCCCATGCTGGGCTGACCCGACAGCCTTGCGGCCTGCTCCGGAAGGTACGGGATGTGGACGAAGCCGCCGCGCCTCACGTTGCCCTCCAGGTGGAGGTGCCTCATGAGGCCGTAGAACAGGTGGTTGCACACGAATGTGCCCGCGGTGTTGGACACCGATGCGGGGATGTGGGCCCTTCTCATGGCATCCACCATGGCCTTTATCGGCAGGGTGGAGAAGTATGCGGCGGGGCCCTTTGGATCCACCACCTCATCCACCGGCTGGTTCCCCTCGTTGTCCTTTATCCTGAAATCGTCCACGTTTATGGCCACCCTCTCGGGGGTTATCTCCGCCCTCCCCCCCGCCTGGCCCACGGATATCACCAGCAAAGGGTCCAGCTCCGCTATGGCGGATCTGACCCTCTCAACGCACTTGAACCTGACGGTGGGCACCTCCACCGCCCTCACCACGGCACCGGCGATGACCCTGCCGTCCAGACACCTCACCGCCTCAAGGGCGGGGTTCACCCTCTCCCCACCGAAGGGGTCGAATCCGGTCAGCAACACGTGTCTCATCCGCCACACCTCCAGTCAATCTCGATCAGAACGCCAGGGTGTACATGAGAACCACGTTGGCCACCAGCATGGCCAGGGCCACAGGCACCTGGGCCACGATGACCCGGTTCTTGTCCCGGATCTCCAACAGGGCCGCGGGAACCACGTTGAAGTTGGCCGCCATGGGGGTCATCAGGGTCCCGCAGTAGCCGGAAAGCATGCCTATGACCCCCGCCACCGACGGATCCGCCCCCTGCATCACCACCATGGGTATCCCTATGCCGGTGGTTATGACCGCGAAGGCGGCAAAGGCGTTGCCCATCACCATGGTGAACAGGGCCATGCCAACGCAATAGGCCACCACCGCGGCCAACCGGCTCCCATGGGGCACCACCGAGGAGACCATGCCAGCCACCACCGCCCCCACCCCCGCCTTATCGAACAGGAAGCCTAGGGCGGCTAGGAACTGGGACAGTATGGCGGACCAGCTGATGGCGTCTATGAGCCTCCTACCCTCCTCCACCGACACCAGGGGCCCCTCCCGAAGCATGAGGGCGGCGGCCACGAAACCCACCACGGTGCCTAACCCGAGGCCGACCAGGGCCCCAAGGGAGGTGAACTTGGCCACCCCGAAGGTGACCAGGGGAATGATCAGCGCTGGCAGGAAGATCCGGTTACCCATCGCCGCCGCCCGGGCCATCCTCTCCTCCCGGGTGGTCTCGCCGTAAGAGCCCCGCCCCATCATGTCGAAGCTACCCAGCGCCGCCAGTAGCACCACCATGAACCCGATCACCCGGTTCGGCACCAGGCCACCCAGAAGGAACGTGAGGCCGTAGACGCCCCAGAAGAGGCCGTTCCCCAGCCTCTTCCGGTTGCCCCCATCCAGGAAGGACCGGGCTGAGAAGGCAAGCAGAACCAGGCCGGTCAGAAGGTACATGTGATCCACCGTGAGCTTCAAATCTAGTTACCTCCTCTCTCGAGATCCCTCTTGGCGGACAAGTCGAAAAGGTGGAACCTGAGGGCCGCCATGGCGAAGGCGCAGACCGCGGTTGGGACCGCGTACATGCCCATCCTCATGAGGTCCACCGGGTGACCCGCCTGATCCATGACGCCCTTTATGAGGAGAAGCCCGCCGGAGGCTATGAAGATCAGCTGCCCGAAGAAGTTGCCGTAGTTCTCCGCCGACGCCGCCATGGCCCTCACCCGGTCCGAAAGGTCCGGATCCAGCTCCCCCCCCTTGGACAGGGCCCCCTCCGCCATGGGGGCCACTATGGGCCTAACGAAGGTGGGATGGCCACCCAACTGAAGGCCCACCGCGCAGGTCAGCTGCCTGAACAGCATGTACAGCATCATCACCCTGCCGGCAGTAGCCCCCTTGAGGGACGACACGAACCTCTCCGCCTGCTCCTTGAGGCCGTGCCTCTCCAGGACGCCTATGACCGGCAGGGTGAGCACGAAGAGGGACATGTAACGGTTCGTAACGAAGGCGTTCCCCAGGGCCTCCAAGACCTCCATGGGCCCCATGCCCCCCACCAGACCGGTGGCGAAACCCGCCACCAGAACCACCAGAAGGGGGTTGAACCGGAGTAGAAGCCCCACCACCACGATAACCACGCCCACCAGCTTTATCAAAGCCAAACACCTCCAATCTGACGGTTCAACGCACACCATCCCTCAGCCCGCTGAGCCTTCCCAGGTCCCTTAGGACCATCTCCCTGCCCCGCCTCTCTATCACCCCCATCTCAATAAGCTCCCTCAGGGCCCGGGCCACCGCAACCCTGGAACAGCCTATGTTCGATGCCAGTTCCTGCTGGGTGAGCCGAAGGACAACCGGACCGTCCCCAGAGGGGTCCGAACAGGAGGCCAGCCGGAGCAGCGCCTCCGCCACCTGTCCCAACGATCCGTTGAAAACGCTGTTGGCCAGCTGCAGGGACACTATCCTGAACTTCCTGGTCATGCTGTGGACGAACAGCCCGTATCGATCCGGCCTTCGGTCCAGAAGGGCCTCCACGTCCCGCTTGGACACGAAGGACACGGAGCTCCTCTCACGGGCCTGCAGCACGAAGGGGAAAGAGCCCCCGTCTAAGAGATCCATCTCGCCGAAGACCTCCCCGGGCCTTAGAAAGTAGAGGAGCTTCTCCCTTCCCCCGTAGCTGACCAGCGACTTGGCCACGCAGCCCCTCACCACCACCCCCATGGATGCCCTCATGGAGAGGTGATCTATCGAGGTTCCCCGGGCATAGTCCCGGATCACCCCCAGGGGGGCCACATCGTTGAGGAAGAAGGCCCTCATCCTGCCCTGACTGGCGGGATCGAAAAGATCACCGTAAAGGTCAAACCGCCCCATAGGATCCCCTCCTGTAGAACAAGGCCCCGGGTTGTGAGAAATATACACAACCCGGGGCCCATCATCTGTATCACCAGATACAAAAGAGCGCCAATCTCCTTAAAAATCCGACGACCCCTATGGAAATTAAAGTTCAGAAACCAAATATGATCCCTTCAAACCACAAGCTGAGGCGGTTCACTTCAGCCCAAGGGATATTATCTTGGCGAACGCCGCGTCGGACGACAGGTGGGACTTCCTGACCTTGTCCTCCGGGAAGAACATGACTATCCCCGACGTGGGGTTTGGGCTGGTGGGCATGAATAGGGTCAACATGGCGGTTCCGTCAGGCATCACGTCCCTCCGGGTCACGAAGGCCAGCACGTGCCCCTCTCCCACCGGCACCTCCACCACCCCAAGGTACATGTCCTTCTGGTCCTTGCCGGCGAGCCGGTCCACCAGGTCCCGCATTACCTTATACCAGGATCCCACCACGGGAAGCGCCGCCAGGAACCGGTCCACCCGGGACATGAACCACTTCTCCTGGCGCCTTATCTTGTAGCCCCCGTAGAATATGATCGCCAGGGTGACCAACATTATCCCCGCGGTGGCCTCCACCGAGTTGGTCAGGCCAAACAGCCACACCAGGATGGCCTCCACCGACGCGAAGACGAAATTGAGGACCAGGATGGTGACTATCAACGGGAAGAACACCATAAGGCCGGTCCCGAAGGTCTTCACCAGCGAAGAAAGGGCCAGCCTCACCCTCAGCAGCAGACGCCTAAAGGACCTGGAAGAACCGTTCGCCCCATCCAATTTGGATCCCCCCGTGCCTAAACTAAGGCTTTATAATCCTATCCACACCCATATATTACACCTAAAAAGGCCCTGGAGGTGTTGCCCTTGCGCACCATGGTATACTACCTGACAAAAGCGTTCCTCTGGATCTACTTTCACGCCTACCACCGCCTCCGGGTCCAGGGGCTGGATAACGTGCCCGCCTCAAACGTGATCCTGGCCCCGAACCACTGCAGCTACCTGGACCCACCGGTGGTGGGGGTAGCCTTCCCCCGCAGGATAACCGCCATCGCCTGGGAGGGGCTGTTCAGATCCAAGCCCTTCGCCCTCCTCATAACCGCCCTGGGGGCCATAAAGGTCTCCCAGTCGGACGCGGTCGGCGCCGCATCGGTCCTAAAGCTCTCGGTTGAGCTGCTTAAGTCCGGCAAGGACCTCCTCATCTTCCCCGAGGGACGGCGGAGCCTCACTGGGGAGCTGCTACCCCTGGAGGGGGGGGTGGCGCTACTATCCCTCAAGACCGGCAAGCCCGTGGTGCCGGTCCGGATAGAGGGGGCCTTCGAGGCCCTGCCCCCCTCCGGATCCTTCCCTAAGCCCCACCGGATCAGGGTCACGTTCCTGCCCCCCATATGGCCCCAGGCCTTCGAGGGGCAGGACCAGAAGGTGGCCAGGGAGATGCTTCTCCGCCGCCTGACGGAGGCCCTCAAGGGGCGCTGAGACGCCAAAGGGCCGGGGCATCCGCCCCGGCCCCACGGTGCCATACAACCCTACCTAGGCCTGAAGCTCCTCGAAGAACCGGCGCACCAGGTTGGAGGTTATCCTCTTCCGGTAGGAGGGGCTCTTCCTGGGATTCACCTCGTCGTAGGCCGCCTTGGAGGCCAGCTCCACCACCTGGGAAAGGGGCTTTCCGATCACCGCCTCCTCGGTCTTGTGAAGCCTCATGGGCAGGGGGGACATGCTCCCCGCCGCCATACGGAAGGTCTTCACCACCCCGTCCTCCTCCTCCAGGTACATGGCCAGGCTCACCCGAGAGAGGGTCAGGGCCTTGCGGGACCCCCTCTTGAAGTAGCGCTGCCTGGACCCCCTGGCGGGCACGGGGATCTCGATGGACTCCAGGATCTCCCCCGCCTCACAGGCGTTCTTCCTGTAGCTGGGCATGAACTCCTTAAGGGTCATGGTCCTGGTTCCCTTGGCGGAGGCGAGGCGCACCCGGGCATCCAGGGCCAGGAGGATCACCGGCAGGTCCGCCGCCCCGGAGGCGTTGGCCAAGTTGCCTCCCACGGTGGCCCGGTTCTGGATGGCCGGGGCGCCGCTCCTGGCGGAGGCCTCCACCAGGGCCGGCAGGTGCTCCCTGCAGAGGGAGCTGCGTATTATCTCCCCGTTGGTGGTGCAGGCCTTGATGCGGATCACGTCCCCCTCCAGCTCCACCCCGTGGAGCTCCGGCACGCCGAATAGGTTCAGCACCTTGCGGGGCTCCCCCTTGCCGTTCTTGATGTCCGGCAGTATGTCTGTGCCCCCCGCCAGCAACCTGCAATCCGGGTGCTCCGCCAGCACATTCAGGGCCTCGCTGAGGCTCCTGGGGGAGAAGTACCTGCCCTCCTCCTCTTTGGAGAACTGGGGCTCCCGCTTGTCGCACCGGTTGGTCCTGGGCTTGAAGGTCTTGGTGTAGCCCAGCTTGACCGCCTTGTCCACCGCCCGGTAGATCTTCTCGTAGCCGGTGCAGCGGCACAGGTTCCCCGACAGGGCCACCCGGACCTGGTCCAGGGTGGGCTCCGGCACCTCCTCCAGCAGGGCCCGGGAGGCCATGATCATCCCCGGGGTACAGAAGCCGCAGTGGACCGCCCCCTCGTCCACAAAGGACACCTGGAGCTGGTCCGGGTTGGCGTCGTCCCCAAGACCCTCTATGGTGAATATCTCGCTGCCCGCCGCCTGGATGGCGGGGACACAACAGGCGTTCACCAGCAGCCCGTCCATCATTATGGAGCAGGCACCACACTCACCCTCGCCGCACCCCTCCTTGGTGCCCGTGAGCCCCAGGTCCTCCCGGAGGACCCGAAGCAGGGGTCGCAGGGGGTGAACATCCGCCTCCATCACCTTGCCGTTTACGGTCATCTGTATCCTCATGGCCTTAACCTCCTAGCAGCCCTTCTCCTCAAGGAGCTTGAAAAGCTTCTCCCCGGTCAGCGGCACCTCGGTACCGAACACCCCAACCGCGCTTTGGACCGCCGCCACGAAGGCAGGAGCCCCTCCATCCATGGGCAACTCCCCAAGGCCCTTGGCACCATGGGGACCCACTTGACAGGTGGCGGGCTCCAAAATCTCGACGTTCCACTCTGGGGTGTCGATGGTGGTGGGGATCAGATAGGCGTTCAGGTGCTCCGCCGATATGTGCCCCTCGGAAGTGAGGGTCATGTCCTCTATGTGGCTCCAGCCTATGGCCTGAAGGAGCCCGCCATGAACCTGCCCCTCCACCAGGACCGGGTGCACCGCCTTGCCTATCTCCGCCACCACGGTAGCCTTAACCGGCTGGACCTCGAAGGTGTCCGTGTCCACCTCCACCTCTATGGCCTGGGCGATCCAGGAGTAGTCCTTGTAGGCCTCTCCCCGGAAGGCATCCTGATCCCACTCGCCGGTGCAGCCCGGCGGCAGGGTGCCCAGCACCTTGAACTCTCCCCTCTCGCCGAAGCAGGCCTTGGCGGCCTCCAGGACGGAGAACCTTCCGTTGGGGGTCTCAAAGAAGCCATCGGAGAAGGTGGCCTGGCCGTGTTTGGCCTTCAGGAAATCCCCCAGCTCGGCGATGACGTTCTTTGCCGCCTCCTGGACCACCCGACCAACGTACATGGTGCTCCTGGACGCCACGGTGGGGCCGCTGTTGGGGGTAACGCTGGTGTCCGGCCTGGGGCTGAACACCACATCGTAGGGCACGTGCAGGGCCTCGGCGGCGATCATGGGGTGAACGGTGGCTATGCCCTGACCCATGTCGGTGCTGCTGGCGTGGACGTTGAACCGCTCCCCGTCGAAGTCGATCTTGACCATCGTGCCCATGTTGGTCTCCCCAGCCCCGGTGAAGCCCCCGCCGTGCATGGCCAAGCTGATCCCAATTCCCCTGCGCACCCGACCGGTCCCCTTGGCGTACTCCGCCCTCTTGCGCCGGTAGTCCGACAGCTCCGCTGCCTTGAGGAGCACATCCTCGGCGAAGACCGGCAACTTGAGCTCCTGGCCGCAGGGCATGTAGTCCCCGGCCTTGAGCACGTTCTTGAGCCTCACATCAAGGGGGTCCATGCCCAACAAGTCCGCTATCTTGTCCATGTGCCTCTCGATTGCAAACAGGGACTGGGGAGCACCGAAACCTCGATAGGCCCCGCTGGGGACCATGTTGGTGGCCACCGCCATGGAGTGGATGGACACGTTGGGCACCCGATAACACCCGTGAGCGTGCAGGGTTCCCCGCTGGAGAACCACCCGGCTCATGGTGGTGAAGGCCCCGCCGTCCAGGATGAACTCTATCTGAAGGGCCGTCAGGGTCCCGTCCTTCTTGACCCCCGCCTTGATCCTGGTCCTGGAGGGGTGCCGCTTGGGGGTGCCCTTCAGGTCATCGGACCTGTCGTAGATGAGCCTCACCGGCTTGCCACTGGCCAGGGACAGGTTGGCCACCCACAGGGCTATGGCGGAGGGGAAGTCCTCCTTGCCGCCAAAGCCACCGCCGGTGGCAGCCTGGCGCACCCTTACCCTCTCGGGCTCCCAGCCCAGGGACTGGACCAGGGCACCGTGCACGTAGTAGGGGCACTGCATGGAGCCCACCACCTCCAGGGTGCCGTCCTCCTTGGGAATGGCCATCATGCCCTGGGTCTCCAGGTAAACGTGCTCGTGGAGACCGGTCCGATAGGTGCCCTCCACGATCAGGTCCGCCTCGGCGAAGCCCTTCTCCAGGTCCCCCCGGTCGATCCGGTACTCGTCCAGGATGTTGTCCTCCCCCCAGATGACCGCCACCTTGGTCAGGGAGTCCTCGATGGAGAGCACCGGGGTGAGGGGCTCTATTATGGGCTTCACCGCCTTGAGGGCCCCCTTCAGGGTCTCCTCGTCCGGGGCGGCCACCAAAGCCAGCCCCTGGGTGGCGTAGGTGATCCGCTCCTCGGCCAGGATGGGGAAGTCGTCCCGGATCATGTGGACGAAATTCTTCCCCTTCAGGTCCTTGGCGGTGAGGAACACCACCTTCGACCAGTCGAATGACGGGTCCTTCTCAAAGCCCTTGAGTATCCCGTGAGGCACCGGGGAGCCTATCACCGCCCCCTCCCAGCAGCCGGGCACCCGCATGTCCGCCACGAACGGAGCCTTCCCGGTGGCCTTCTCGATGCCATCCTTCCGCGGTACCGAGGTCCCAACAACCTTGCACTTCATCTCAAGATCCCCTCCCGAAGGTGCTCATATGGGGCCCGGGAGGTTCCCCGGGCCCCCTCCTTAAGCCTGCTTCCTCTTATCGTAGGGAGTTCCAACCAGGGGCAGCTCGGTCCTCTCAACCCCGTCGAACCGCTTGTAGGCCAGGGCTATGGCCGGAGCGGGAGGGACCAGGGAGATCTCCCCGACACCCTTAGCGCCGAAAACCACATCCCCGCCCTTGGCATAGCACAGCTTCACCTCTATGGGGGGCACGTCGGTGGCCCTCCAGAGCCCCAGGGTGCCGTACTTCTTCACCGGGTAGCCTCCGGGGGTGGGGAACTCCTCGGTGAGGGCGTATCCCATTCCCATCACTACGCCGCCCTCGATCTGGCCCTCCATGGACTTGATGTTTATAGGCTGCCCCGAATCGTGACAGGCCACGTACCTCTCCAGCTTGCCCTCCTGGTTAAGGATCACCACGTGGGTGGCGTAGCCATAGGCTATGTGGCTCACCGGATTGGGCTTGTCGGACCCCATGGGATCACTCTTGAAATCGAACTCCTGGTAATAGTCCTTCCCCTCCAGGGCCTCCAGGGAACCCGCATCCAATAGATCCTGCCTCAGGAGCTCCGCGCACCTCCTGGTGGCCTCACCGGTGAAGACCGTCTGACGGGATGCGGTGCTGGTCCCCGCGTCGGGGGTCAGCTTGGTGTCCGCCGGCATGTGCTTGATCTTCGAGACCGGAAGCCCGGTCACGTGGCTAACTATCTGGGTGGTCATGGTGGCTATGCCCTGCCCCATGCAGGCCGCGCTGGTGTAGATGTGGACCACCCCGTTGCGGACCTCCAGCCTAACCCGGGACACGTCGGGAACCCCCACGCCCAGGCCGCTGTTCTTCATGCCGCAGGCTATCCCCGCGTAGGGGCTTGACTCGAAGGCCTCCTTGGCGGCCATCAGCGTCTCTTTCAAACGCACATCGGGACCAGCGATCTGGCCATTGCTCATCACGTCCCCGGGCTCTATGGCGTTCCGCCAGCGAATCTCCCAGTAAGAAATGCCCACCTTCTCCGCCAGAAGGTTGAGGTTGCCCTCCACCGCGAAGGCGGACTGGGTCACCCCGAAGCCCCGGAAGGCGCCGCAGGGGGGGTTGTTGGTGTAAACCCCAACTCCCTCTATGTCTATGTTGGGCACCTTGTAGGGACCGCCCGCGTGGGTGCAAGCCCTCTGAAGGACCGGACCGCCCAGGGACGAGTAGGCCCCGGTATCGGAAGTTATGCGGATCCTGTGGGCGGTTAGGCGTCCCTCCTCGTCGCAGCCGGAGGTTATCTCGATGGTCATGGGGTGCCGCTTGGGATGGACCCTGAGGCTCTCCTCCCTGGTCCAGGTGAGCTTAACGGGCTTCTTGGTGATCCACGCCATCAGGGCCGCATGATGCTGCACCGACATGTCCTCCTTGCCGCCGAAACCGCCACCTACCATGGCGGTGATGCAGCGCACCTTTTCAGCGGGGATGCCCAGCATGGCGCTTATCTGCCGGTTCTCGTCGTAGACCCCCTGGCCGCCGGTGTATACCACTATCCCGTCGTCCACCACCTCCGCCAGGGCGGACTCGGGCTCCATGAAGGCGTGGTCCACCCGCTGGGTCTTGTAGACCCGGGTCACCACGTGGGCGGACTTGGCCAGCGCCTCGTCCACGTCGCCCCGCTTCACGTGGGTCTTGACCTCCACCTTGTTGCCCCAGGGATGGATCTTAGGCGCATCAGGGGCCAGGGCCTCCTCGGGGGTAAGCAGGGGCTTGAGCTCCTCTATATCCACCTTTATGCGCTTCACCGCCTCCCGGGCGATGTGCACGTCCCGGGCGGCCACCAGCGCCAGGGCATCCCCCACATAGCGGGTCTCCTCCCCCTCCGCCACCAGGACCGGCCAGTCCTGTACCAGGTGTCCCACGATCCTCTTGCCCGGGATGTCTCTCCAGGTTATGACCGCCTCGACCCCTTCCATGGCCTTGGCCTCGGAGACGTCGATCTTCTTCACCAGCCCCCGGGGGACCGGAGAGCGGAGCACCGCCCCGTAGAGCATGCCCGGCAGGGACAGGTCGTCCACGAACTTGGCCACCCCCAGCACCTTGTCCTTGGCGTCAACCCGGGGCATGGCCTCACCAACCTTCCAGGCCCTGTCCTCCTCCACCGGCACGTAGTTCTCCCGGAAGGCCCAGGCGGCCTTCTCGATGGCGTCCTCGATCTTAACGTAGCCGGTGCAGCGGCATATGTTGCCCCTTATGGCCTCCTTGATATCCTTCCTGGTGGGGTTCAGGTTCTGATCCAGCAGGGCCTTGGCGCTTATCACCATGCCGGGGATGCAGAAGCCGCACTGGACCGCCCCGGTGCTGGCGAAGGCCCAGGTATAGACCTGCTTCTCCCGCTCGGACAGGCCCTCCACGGTGATTACCTCCTTGCCGTCCAGCTGGGAGAGCTTGAGGAGGCACGCCCGGTGCTTCTTCCCGTCCACCAACACCATGCAGGTTCCGCAGGCCCCCTCGCCGCAGCCCTCCTTGGCGGAGGTTATCTGAAGCTCCTTCCTCAGATACTCCAAGAGGTTCCTGTCCCGCTCCTCCTGATGCTCCACTCCGTTGACCTTGAACACGTACATCTACGCTTCCTCCTTCCGCCCGCGGCGCCTGAGGTAACGGCCCGCGGGTTCCTGACCCAAGATCCGACCATCCCGGAAGACCTCAGCTCCCCTAAGGAAAACCGACTCCACCGATCCGGTCACCTCCCAACCCTCGTAGGGGTTGTAGTCCACGTTCTGAAGCTGCCTTGCGGCCCTCACGGTCCAACGGTACCGGGGGTTGAACACCACCACGTCCCCGTGGCTGCCGGGAACCAGTGTACCCTTCATGGGGTAGAGGCCGAAAATCTTGGCGGGGTTGCAAGCCGTGACCTTCACGAACGTCTCAAGGGATATGCGCCCCTTGGCGACCCCCTCGGAGTAGAGCAACGGCAGCCGGTTCTCCACCCCCGGAAGCCCGTTGGGGATCCTTCTGAAATCGTTCATGCCCCTGTCCTTGTGCCCCATTAGATTGAACGAGCAGTGATCCGTGGCCACCACGTCCACGTTGCCCCTGCGGAGCTCCTCCCAGAGGCGATCCGAATCCGCCTGGGACCTCAGGGGGGGAGAACAAACGTAGGCCATTGCGTCCCCCTGGGGCAGGGAGTAGCGTCCCTCGTTGAGCAACAGATACTGTATGCAGGTCTCCGCGAAGACCGTGGAGCCCCTTTGCCGGAAGAGGTTCACGTGGTCCATGGACTCTCCGGCGCTCAAGTGGACCAGGTAGAGCGGGGCCTGGACCGCCCTGGCCATGGTGAGGGCCCGGAAGACCGCCTCGGACTCCACGAAGCCGGGGCGGCTAGCCGGGTGGTACCGGGCGGAGAGCTTGCCTTCCTGGGCCAGCTGCTGACTGAGCCAGTGAACCAGATCCCCATTCTCGCAGTGCAGGCACAGGAGCCCCCCCAGGTCCCGCAGGATCTCCATCATCCGCATTATGGAGCCGTCGTCCAGCTGCAACAGCCCCTTGTAGGCCATGTACATCTTGAACGAGGGGATGCCCTCCGCCACGATCTGGGGGACCTCCGCCTCTATCCCGTCGTTCCAGTCGGTCACCGCCAGGTGGAAAGCGTAGTCGCAGTGGCACTTGCCAATGGAGAGCCTATGCCACTCCTCCACCCCCTGCCTCAAGCTCTGGCCCCTGAACTGGGTGGCGTAGTCCACTATGGTGGTGGTGCCCCCCGCCAGGGCCGCGGCGGTGCCGGTGGCGAAGTCGTCGGCGGTCCTGAACTCCCCGGCGGGGAGGTCAAAGTGGGTATGGGGATCCACCCCACCGGGCAGGAGGATCCGGTCCTGACAAGGGACGACCATATCCCCGTCCCTTTCCAGGTCCTCCCCTATGGAGTGGACCAGCTCCCCCTCTATCCTTAGGTCGGCCCTCACAGGCCCATCGGGCAGGGCTATGACGCCCCCCTTGAAGACGGTTCCCATCGCTTTCATACCTCCCGGGGCGGGGCCACTAGGGCCCCGCCGGCAGAAAAGAGATCTGGACTAGTGAATTCCGAAGACCCGGGCAACCACGAAGAGCAGCGCCAGGCCTATCATCACCGGGTTAACGTCCTTGGCCTTGCCGGTGATCAGCTTGAGCACCACGTAGGAGACGATGCCCGCCTCGATGCCCACCGAGATGCTGTAGGAAAGGGGCATCATGAAGAAGGCCAGCATTGCAGGTGCAAACTCGGTCCAGTCGTCGGTCTTGAGCTCCTTGAGTCCCATCATCATGTAGATGCCCACCAGGATCAGCGCCGGCGCGGTGGCGCAGGCGGGGACTATGGAGACCAGGGGGCTAAAGAAGGTGGCCAACAGGAAGAGCACCGCCACCACAAGGGCGGTTAACCCCGTGCGCCCCCCCTGCTCCACACCGCTCGCACTCTCCACGTAGGTGGTAACCGTGCTGGTTCCCAGGATGGCCCCTGCGGTGGTACCTATTGCATCCGCGAGAAGAGCCTCTCTGGCCTTAGGCAAACGGCCCTCCGAGTCGAGCATGCCGCCCCGGCTGGCAACACCCACCAGGGTGCCCACCGTGTCGAAAAAGTCCACGAAGAAGAAGGTGAACATGATCACCCAGAAGGTGGAGCTGGTTATCTGGGAGAAGTCCATCTGCATGAATATCGGGGATAGGGAAGGCGGCATGGAGACTATGCCATCGGGCATCTTGGCCACCCCTAGGGGTATGGCGGCTACGGTGACCGCTATTATGCCCCAGAGAACCCCGCCCTTGACGTGGTAGTGCTCCATCACCACCATGAAGATTAGGCCCCCAAGGGCCAGAAGGGCCGGCAAATTGCCCTTGAGTCCCGCCAGCTGGACCAGCACCGCGTCGTTGTTGACGATTATCCCCGCCCCCTGGAGTCCTATGAAGGCGATGAAGAGGCCTATGCCGGCGGCTATGCCCATCTTGAGGGTAACCGGGATGGTGTTCACCACCGCTTCCCGAATGCGGGTCAACGTGAGAAGGATGAAGATGACGCCCTCGACTAGAACCGCCGCCAGGGCCACCTTCCAGCTTATCCCCATGCCCAGCACCACGGAGAAGGTGAAGAAGGCATTGAGACCCATTCCCGGGGCAAGGGCAAAGGGGTAGTTGGCCAGAAAGGCCATTAGCACCGTGGCCAGCGCAGCGGACAGACAGGTGGCAACCAGCAGGGGCCCGAAGGGCATACCGGTCTTGGATAGGATGCCGGGGTTCACGAAGATTATGTAACCCATGGTCATGAAGGTGGTGATGCCCGCCAGTATCTCGGTCTTTACATCGGTGCCTCGTTCCCTTAGCTTGAAGGTCCTCTCTAACCACTCCATAAAGACACCTCCCATTCTAGGCTGCGGCAACGTACCCTAACTATTCTACCATCAAACCAAACGTCAGCACCTGACATGTTCTTTGTTAACTAAACCCATATAGGCACGATACCCCCCCTCGCTAGGTTAATGTAGCCCCTGTCGGTGAGCTTCAGCTCCGGGATGACCGAAAGGGACAGGAAAGACAGGGCCATGCAGGGGTGGGGTCCCGATACCCCAAGGGAAGCCACCGTAAGGTCCACCTCCTCCTGAAGCCGGGCGAGATCCCGGGCTGGCAGGTCCGCCATGAGCCCCCCGAAGGGGAGCGCCAGCTCCGCCAACACCCGATCCCCCTTCGCCACCACCACGCCGCCGCCTAGATGGTTGAGCCGGTCCAGGACGGTCTTTATGGACCGGTCGTCCATGCCGGCCACGATGGCGTTGTGGGCGTCGTGGGACACGGTGCCGCCAAAGGCCCCCTCCTTGAGGCCCAGCCCCTTGACAAAGCCCAGGCCCATTCTACTAGTTCCCCGGTGCCTCTCGCGACAGACCAGCTTGGCCAGATCCGGCTCCCGGGAGGGGACCACCTGCCCATCCAGGACCGGAGGGGCCATCTCCAGCTCCCGGGTCAGCAGGGAGCCGGGAGTGAAGCCGATCACCCGGATCCTATCCCCCTCCGCAGGCACCGAGAGGGAACCCAGGTCCACCTCCCCCAGGTCCGGCCCCCTCTCGGCCAGCCGGGGACTCACCGGATGACCTGACAGGTCCTCCACCATCTCCCCCTCCCGGGCCACCAGGCGCCCGTCCTTGAACACCATGACCACGTTCATGTCCGGTATGGAGTCCACCAGCACCAGGTCCGCCCGGTAGCCGGGGGCCAGGGCCCCGAGCCGGGGGATCCGGAAGTACTCCGCCGGCGAGAGGGTAACCATCCGGACCGCCACCAGCGGATCCACCCCCAGGGCGCACAGCTTGCGCACCTTGTGGTCCATGTGCCCCCTCTCCATCAAGGTCCTGGCATCCAGGTCGTCGCTCACCACCATGCACCGGGAGCATCGGGAGGGCACGTCCTTGACCAACGGGACCAAGGCCTCCAGGTCCGGCGCGGCGGATCCCTCCCTCATCATGACCCACATGCCCCGGCGGAGCTTCTCCAGCCCCTCCTCAAGGGTGGTGGCCTCGTGGTCCCCGTCGCACCCGCTGAGGATGTAGGCACAGAGCTCCCGGCCGCTGAGGCCCGGGGCGTGGGCGGTGAGGGGCATGCCCCGGAAGGCCTCCAGCTTGCCCCACACCTCCAGGTCCCCGGAGAGAACCCCGGGGTAGTTCATCATCTCCCCCAGGTGCTGACAGTAACCTCCGTCCCGAAGCCCCTCCAGCTCCTCCACCCCCATGGGCACCTTGCAGGACTCGAAGGGGGAGGCGGGCACGCAGGAGGGGCAGCCCAGGTAGACGTCCAGCGGCAGCCCCCGGGAAGACTCGTACATGCCTATCACCCCCTGGGGCCCCAGGACGTTGGCTATCTCGTGGGGGTCCGCGAAGACCCCGGTGGTGCCCCGGGGCACCACCGCCTGGGCGAACCGGGAGGGGACCATCCAGGAGCTCTCGATGTGCACGTGCCCGTCCAGCATGCCGGGGATGAGCACCAGCCCCCGGGCATCCACCTGGGAGACCGCCTCGTAGCCGTCCCCCAATCCGACGATCACACCGTCCTTGACCGCCACGTCAACCCGCTCCATCTCCATGGACAGCACGTTGGCCACCAGGGCGCCCCTTATGAGCAGGTCGCAAGGCCGCTCCCCCAGGGCGTGGGGCAGCAGGTGCCTCAAGGACATGGCTAGAGCACCACCGGCAACGCCTTGTACTTGGACTTAAGCGCCTCGATGCGGGCCATGAGGGCCTCCGCATCAGAGGAGAGCTTGGCAGCCTCTTTAACACTGTAAAGATTAAGATAAGAGTTATTACGCCGGATGTCCTGGCTGCCGAAGAGCTCCCTCAGCATGATGAGGTCGTCGGGCATGTTGAAGTCCTTGTCGGTCTCGGTGTAGTCGAAGAGGTACCAGGCCTCCTTGAAGCCGCACCAGGCCAGGGCGGAGAAACACATGCAGCAGGGCTCGTGGGTGGCCAGGAACACCAGGTCCTCCGCCTTGGGGCGGTCCTTGAGCTGGTAGAACCTGAGCAGGGTCTCCACCTCCCCGTGGAAGACCGGGTTGTCGGACCTGCGGTTGCTGCCCACCACGATGGGCTCCAACGTCACAGGATCGAGAACCGCCCCTCCGAACAGGTTGTGCCCCTTGCGGACGAACTCTTCGGTGAGAGGCAGTATCCGGCCCTCCACCACGTCCAGCATCTTGTGGATCTCCTCGGGCTTGATGGTGCTCGGGGTCCTGAACTTCACTGGTATCATCCTCCCCATGGACTTTATGGTGTCACCCGGGGCCCACAGGGGGCCCCGGGGCCTACTCCACCTCTATCACGAACTTCTTGTCCTTTGAATCCTCATCGGGGAACAGTATGTTGGCGACGATTGACACAATGCACACCGACGTGACCGTGTCCCTGAAGAGGTACTGAAGGACCTTGGGCAGGTGCTCCAACAGCTGGGGCACCATGCTGAAGCCCATGCCTATGCCGAAGGTTACGCCCAGGACTAACAGGTTCCTGTCGCTGAAGCCGCTCTTGGAGAGCATCTTCACCCCGTTGATGAGGATCATGGCGAAGACGGTGATGACCGCGCCGCCCAGGACCGAGCTGGGCATGACGGATATCACCGCCCCTATCTTGGGGAACAGGCCCGCCGCTATTAGCACCATGGCGCCGGTGGCGATGCACCACTTGTTGACCACCTTGGTCATGGCCACCAACCCGGCGTTCTGGCCAAAGGCGGTGTTCGGAAGGGCGCTGAAGACCGCCGCCAGAGCGGAACCGAAGCTATCCCCCATTATGGCCCCCGATGTCTCCTCCGCGGTGGCCTCCCGGTTGAAGGCCGCTATGGTTATGCCTGAGGTGTTCCCTATGGTCTCCAGTCCGGAGACTATGTAGACCGCGGCGAAGCTTAGCACCGCATCCAGGTGGAAGCTGAAACCGAAGTGGAATGGCTTGGGCACGCTGAACCAGGCGGCGCTGGCCACGGGGGAGAAGTCTATCCGGCCCATTGCGACCGCTGCCGCGTAGCCCACCAGGATGGCTATGAGGAGGCTGGAAACCTTCAGCATCCCCCTACCAAACCGCTGGAGCAATAGCACCGTAACGAGCACTATGGCGCCCAACATCAGGTTCTGGGGAGAGCCGTAGTCCTTGGAACCAACCCCGCCGGCGAAGTAGTTGACCCCCACCGCCAGGAGCTTTATCCCCAAGGCAAGAAGCACACTGCCAACCACTAGCGGAGGAAAAAACCGCTTCAAGGGCCTTATAAAGATCCCCATGAGGAACTCCACCAAGCTGCCCAGGAGGGCCCCACCCAGGATTCCCTGTATCCCGTACATCTGCCCAACCGTTATGGAGGTGGGGACGAAGGCGAAGGAGGTTCCCATCACTATGGGGAGCTCCCCACCTATTCGGGGCAGGACCCAGTTCCTCTTGCCGATGGGGTAGAGCTGAACCAGGGTGGTCAGGCCGGAGACTATCATGGCCCCCTGGATCATCACGATCATGTCCGGTTTGGAGAGGGACAGTATGCCCGCCACCACGAATATGGGTGCCAGGTTTCCGGTGAACATGGCCAACACGTGCTGAAGACCAAGGGGGAGGGCCACCAGGAGGGACGGGCGGCCGTGAAGCTGATAGACCAGATCCTTGCCTCCCCCGACAACGGCGCTTCCTTTTTTGCTAGGCATGACATACCTTACCTTTCTCTCAACCCTGCACATTGATACCGCAGGCACATGATGGAACTTTTAAAAAGGGGAACGGAGCAGCGATGACTCCGTTCCCCTGACCGGCCTACCTGCCTCCCATGAGGAGGGTCATGACCGCCTTGGCGGTGTGGAGACGGTTCTCCGCCTCATCGTAGACTATGGAGTGGGGACCGTCGATGACCGCGTCCTCCACCTCGTTGTTCCGGTCCGCCGGAAGGGCGTGCATGTAGACCACGTCCTTGTCCGCCAGGGCCATCTTCTCCTCGGTGCACTTCCAGGACTTGTGGGCCATGAGCTTCTCGTCCACCACCTTGACGGCGCCGGCAGCGGTGAGCCCCGTCTGGTCAGTCACCCAGTTGCCCCAGTTCTTGGGGATGACGATGTGGGCGTTCCGGTAGGCGTACTCCTCGTCGTCGGTGACGGTTACGGTGCCGCCGTACTTCTCCGCGTTGGCCTTGGCCTGGGCGATGACCCAGTCGGGAAGCTCCCAGCCCTTGGGATGGGCCAGCACCACATCCATGCCGTACCGGGGGAACAGGAGCACCTGGGAGACCGGCACGGATATGGGCTTCTTGTGGCTCTCCGCGTAGGCCCAGATGATGGAGACCTTGAGCCTCTCCAGCTTGCCGAACTTCTCCTTCATGGTCATCAGGTCCGCCAGGGCTTGGAAGGGGTGGTACAGGTCGCACTGCAGGTTCATCACCGGCACCTTGGCCCACTTGGCCATCTCGGTCAGGTACTTGTTACCGTAGCCCCAGTTGCAGTAGCGGCAGGCGATGGCGTGACCGAAGCTGGAGAGGATGATGGCGGTGTCCTTGGCACTCTCCCCGTGGGAGACCTGCATGGTGCTGGAGTCCAGGTAGCCCGCGTGACCGCCCAGCTGGGCAAGCCCCGCCTCCATGGAGTTCCTGGTCCTGGTGGACTGCTCGAAGAAGATGAGGAACATGGTCTTGTTCACCAGGTAGGGAGTGGGCTCCCCCATGGCGAACTTCTTCTTCAGATCGAAGGAGACCTCCAGCATGGTCTCCACTTCTTCCCTGCTGAAGTCCTCCAGGTTGATGAAGTGCCTGCCCCTGAAAAAGCTCTGCATAACGTACTCCTCCTTCACTTACCTTCTTGTATATCCCTAGGGCCTAGCGGCCATAGCGATCCGCGTATATCCTGGGTAGCGCCGCGTAGACCGCCGCGCAGTTCACCAGCTCGGACTTCCAGGTCACCTCGTCGGGGGCGTGGGCCTGGTCCTCGTGACCGGGGCCGAAGCCGATGCAGGGGATCCCAAGGAGGCCCATGATGGCCACCCCGTTGGTGGAGAAGGTCCACTTGTCCACCACCGGCTCCTTCTGGAGGACCCCCTTGAAGGCGTCCACCATGCTCTTGGTCACCGGGTGGTCCTCCTCAAGCACCCAGGAGGGGAAGTAGCACTCGGTGGGGTACACCAGCCCCGTGTAGGAGGGCCGCTCGTAGGTGTACAGGGAAACCTCCGCCCCGGAGGAGGCCACCGAGGGCAGGTTCCTTATCTGCTGAAGGGCCAGCTCCTTGGTTTCCCCAGCGGTGAGACGCCGGTCGATGGAGATCCAACAGCTGTCCGCCACGGCGCACCGGGACGGGCTGGTGAAGAAGATCTCCGACACCGCCAGGGAGCCCTTGCCCAGGAACGGGTCATCCTTGAGGTTGGCGTGAAGGGCCCTGAGCTCCTGGAGGATGGGGGCCATCTTGTAGATGGCGTTGTCCCCCCGCTCGGGGGCGGAACCGTGGCAGCTGACCCCCTTGGTCTTCACCATGATCTCCATCCGACCCCTCTGCCCCCGGTGGATCCGCCCGTCGGTGGGCTCGGTGCTCACCACGAACTCGGGGCGAACCTTGTCCTCCTTGACTATGTACTGCCAGCAGAGGCCGTCACAGTCCTCCTCCTGGACGGTACCCACCATAACCACCCTAAGCCCCTCCAGGAGGCCCAGGTCCTTCATGATCTTGGCGGCGTACACCATGGAGGCCATGCCGCCCTCCTGGTCGCTGGCCCCCCGGCCACCGATCCTCTCCGCATCCTCGAAGCCCTCGTAGGGGTCGAAGGTCCAGTTGTCCCTGTTGCCGATCCCCACGGTGTCTATGTGGGCGTCGAAGGCGATGAGCCTCTCGCCGGTGCCCATGTACCCCAGGATGTTGCCCATGGGGTCGATGACCACCTCATCGAAGCCCACCTTCTCCATCTCCTGCTTGATCCGCTGGATCAGCTTCTCCTCCTGGCAGCTCTCGCTGGGGATGGCGATCATGTCCCGCAGGAACCTGGTCATGTCCGGCTCATACTTCTTGGCCAGCTCCCTTATCTTCCCGTAGTCCAACTCCACTCGAAACATCTCCTTTCTTGATAGGCCCAAGGGCCTCCTGAAACCCCGTCCCCCCTAGGCCAGGAGGAAGGGGGCGCTCTCCTCCATTCCCTCCAACAGGACCTTCATCTGGAACGCCATCTCCAGGCTCCTCTCCCCCTGGAAGTGGCCCTTGGCCTCAAAGGTCACAGGCCTGAACGAGCCGGTCAGCTCCACCCGGATGAAGGGGTCCTCGTAGATCCAGCCGTAGGCGCTTCGAACCAGGGAGCAGCGGATGCCACCCTGCTTCCACACCACCTCCCCCTCCGCGGCCCAGAGGGCGTTCTCCTCCTCCCGGACCACTCCCTCCTCGCAGAAGAAGAGCCGGGGCTTCTGCTCGAAGGGCTTGCCATCCTGGTGGACGCAGAAGGTCTCGCAATTGCCGCATCGGTTGCACAGGTCCTCCACGTGGACTATCTGCCTGTCCTGCCGGACCTGGACCGGCACCGACCGGACCCAGGCCACCCGGTCACCGTCGCACCGGAAGGCGGGGGCCAGCCCCGCTCCAGGGGTCACCAGCACCGACACGTTGGCCCGGTTGGGGCACACGTCCACGCACTTGTCGCACACCACGTCGCAGGAGAGGCACCGCTTGGCCTCCTCCACCGCCTCCTCCCGGCTCAAGGGCAGCTCGAAGAGGTCGAAATCCCGCTGGGTCCGCCGGGGCTCCCGAGCGGAGGGGACCTTGGCTATGCGGCGGAGCTTTATCTGCCCTATCTCCTCCTCGGTGAGGGACTCGGGCACCTCCTGACAGGGCACCTGGACCCCGAAGGCCCGGGCTATGGACCGGGCGGCGGAGATGCCGTCCGCGCAGGCGGCTATGACCGTCTTGGGTCCCCTCACCAGGTCGCCCCCCGCGTAGACCCCGGGCACCTGGGTGCTGAGGTTGTCGAAGACCCTCACCTTTCCGCCCTCGATCCGCAGGGCGCTGGCGTCGAAGATCACGTTGGCCTGGGCCTGGCCTATGGCGGCTATCACCGAGTCCGCCTCCAGGGTGAAGGTCTCGTCGGTGGGCACCGGCCGGGGACGACCGTCGGGGCCCGGATCTCCCAGGCGGTTGCGCCGGCACACCAGCCCCTTAACGGTCCCGTCGGACACCACCAACCCCTCCGGGGAGGCCAGCTCCAGGATTGTGCCCCCCTCGGACAGGAAGGCCTCCACCTCCTCGGGCTCCGCGGGCATCTGGTCCCTGGTCCTCCGGTAGACCACCTTGACCGAGGCGCCTAGCCTCATGGCGGTCCTGGCGGCATCCATGGCGGTGTTGCCGCCCCCCACCACCAGCACCCGGTCTCCCAGGTCCACCCTCTCGCCCCTGGCCACCGAGTCCAGGAAGCCCAGGGCGCCGAAGACCCCCTTGGCGCCCTCCCCCTCGAGCCCCAGGGGGGAGTCCACCGGGAAGCCGGTGGCCACGTAGACCGCCCCGTACTCCCCCAGCAACGACTCCGGCGACTGGGTCACCGGGTGGTTGAAGAGGAACTGGACCCCCAGGGCCTGGACCCTCTCCACGTCCCCCGCCAGGGCGTCCGCCGGGAGGCGGAAGCTGGGGGCCAGGCTCATCATCCCCCCGGGGCGGTCCTTGGCCTCCATCACGGTCACCTTGAAGCCCACCTGGGCCAGCTCCCGGGCGGCGGCGAGCCCCGAGGGACCGGCGCCTATCACCGCCACCTTGATGTCCCCGGGCTCAACCCGGGTGGGCTCGAAGGACCCGTACCGCTCCGCCGCCCTCTTGAGGGCCCGTATGGCCACCGGCTCGTCTATCTGGCTCCTGGTGCACCGGTCCTGGCAACCGTGGGGGCACACGTGTCCCGTAACTCCCGGCATGGGGTTGCGCCGCAGGACCGCCTCCAGGGCTCCGTCGAAGTCACCCTTGGCTATGCGCCTTGCGTATAGGGGAACCTCCTGGTTCACCGGGCAGGCGGCGCTGCAGGGGGCCTCCACGCAGTCGAACATCCCAAGGGGCGTTGGGGACTTGGGGGGTGTGACCGGCACGTACCGGTACCTGGGGTTGGTGAGGCTGTCCGCCGCCAGGTCCTTGAGAGCCATGGCCCCGTCCTTGGCGAACTCCTCCAGGGAGGAGCAGCCCCGCTCCCTCATGGCCCGCTCAAGGCTGTTGACGCAGGAGAGAAGCCGGCCGTAGCCTCCGGGCTTGAGAAGCTCCGAGGCGATAGTTACGGTCTTTACGCCGCAGGCGAAGAGCCTGGCCACGTTCTCCTGGTCCGCCCCGGCGGAGAAGGAGACCGGCAGGTCCGGGAAATCGGACCGGATCTTGTTGAAGAGGTTGACCGCCAGGGGGAAGAGGGGGCGACCCGACATGTACATCTCGCCGCCGGGCATCCGGCCCTTCCAGTTCTCCATGGCCAGGGTGTTGGTGAGCTTCACCCCGAAGGTGACCCCCTTGCGGCGCGCCAGGTCCGACAGGTTCCGCAGGATCTCCACCGCCTGGGGGTACTTCAGGTCGTGCTCGAAGGCGGAGTCGGGGACGTGAAGCCGTTTGAATCCCAGCTTGTCGTTCAGGATGGACCTGACCGTCTCCGCCCCCAGCAGGGTGGGGTTCAGCTTGACGAACACGTGGAGCCCCCGGTTTATCAGGTAGGAGGCTATCTTCTCTATCTCGTCCGGGGGGCAGCCGTGCATGGTGGACAGGGTGCAACCGGCGGATATCCGGGAGGGCACCGTAAGGTCCTCCATCTCCGGCAGCCGGTCCGCCAGCACCTCCAGGCAGCGGCCTATCTCATCCGATGCGTCCTCCATGGAGGCCATGAACTGCTGCATCCTGGGGGTCAGGATGCCCTCCATGTTGTAGCCCACGCTCATGTTGAATATGGTGCCCTCGGTGACGTCATCCCAGCCCAGAAGCCGGGGCATCGCGTGGACCAGCACCCAGGCCCGGGCGTACTCTGCGGCGGACCTCTCCAGCTTAAGCTCCTGGGACCACTCCACGTTGTAGCCCTCGTCCTCCATGTCTATGCAGGGCCGCTCGATGACCAGCTCGTCCATTATCTGGACCGTCTTGAGCTCCATGTACCTAGCCCCGCAGAGCCAGGCGGAGAGGATGTTCTGAACCAGCTGGGTGTGGGGTCCCGCCGCGGGGCCTATGGGGGTGTGCAACGAGTCGCCGAAGAGGCGGCTCACCATGGGGGAGGAGGGGTCGGGCCGGTAGAACATGGCCTCCGGTATGCCGTATATGGACCTCCTGGTCCCGTACTCCCCCAGTATCCAATCCAGATGCTCCTCGAAGGTCAAGGGCCTCATGTAGTCTCTCATGGCTAACCTCCCGCCTGTTTAGAACCTCTCCCAGACCTTGACCGCCAGCTCCCTGGCCCGGGCCATGATGGCCTTGGGGTCCACGGAGGTGAAGGCCCTGTCCTTGTACAGCACCTTGCCGTCCGCCACGGTATGGACCACGTGCCCGGTGAGGGGGCCGAAGAGCAGGTGCCCGTTCACGTTGGCGTCGCTCAGGGGGGTGGGGGGATCGTAGTCGAACACCACCAGGTCCGCCGCCCAACCCTCCTTGAGCATCCCACGGTTCACCGAGAAGTAGCGGTTGGCGATCTCGTAGTTGCGCTGGAACAGCATGGTGGGGATCTCCCCCCAGCCCACGTTGGGGTGTCCCGCCGAGTGCTTCACCAGGGCGTTGGCCATGGCGTAGGACCTGAGCATGTCGCACACGTAGCCGTCGGTTCCCAGCCCCATGAGGATCCCCATCCGGTTCATCTCCAGCACCTTGGCGGCCCCCACCGCGTTGCCCATGTTGGACTCCGGGTTGTGGACCACCGCGGTCCTGGTGTCCTTGAGGATCTCCATCTCCTCCTGGTCCACGTGGATGCAGTGGATCGCCATGGACTTGGGGCCCAGGAGGCCGAAGCGGCGGAACCGGTCCACGATGGAGAGCCCGTGCCTCTCCCGGCACAAAGGCTCGTCGGTCTGCCCCTCCGCCACGTGGACGTGGAAGCCCTGGTAGTCCCCAGAGGAGGCGCACATGTCAAGGGTCTTGTCCGACAGGGTGAGGGAGGCGTGGAGGCCGAAGGTGCCGGCCATGCGCCGCCCGTCCCCCTTGCTGGCGTGCTGGATGAAGTCCCGGTTCTCCCTTATGCCCTCCAGGGCCTTGTCCTCCCCGTCCCGGTCGGAGACCTCGTAACAGAGGCAGGCGGAGAGTCCCATCTCCTCCACCGCCTCGGCGATGGCGAAGAGGCTGCCGGTTATGGCGTTGGGGCTGGCGTGGTGGTCCAGCATGCAGGTGCACCCGCAACGGATGGCCTCCAGCAGGCACACCTGGGCGGACACCTTCACGTCCTCCAGGGTGAGGGCCTTGTCCAGCCTCCACCAGAGCCGCTCCAGCACCTGGACGAAGTCCGCAGCGGGCTCACCCCCCTTGCCGCCGAAGCCCCTGACCAGGGCGCTATAGTAGTGCATGTGGGCGTTTATGAGCCCCGGGTGGATGAGCCCCCCCTTGGCGTCCAGGAACTGGGCCTCCGGGTACCGGGCCCCGAGGTCCGCCCAGGTCCCCACCTCCCGGATGAGGCCCCCGTCGCAGAGCACCGCCCCGTCCCTTATGAAGGGCCTGGACGGATCCCGGGTGATCACCGCGCCGTTCCCTACCAGAAGCATCTCCCTCACCCCCAGGTTAGGTGACATTTGGTGACCGCCCTAGGGCCTGGACAGGTGGCCCACGGTGGGGAACTCCCCGTCCCACACCACCGAGCGGTAGCGGTCCGGGTCCGTGTCCCCCTCGGTGCTGAAGAGGAGGACCCGGGAGGACTCGTTGAGATCCAGGGCCTCCCTCAGACCCTTGAGCTCCGGCCGGTCCATCAGGTAGGCCAGAAGGCCGGTGGTGACCGCCCCGGACTCGCCGGAGATCACCTTCTGGTCCCCCTCCAGGGGGTTGCCCAGCACCCTCATCCCCCGGGCGGCCACGTAGTCCGGGCAGGAGACGAAGGCGGCGGCGTAGTCCCTAAGGATCTCGTAGCCGATTATGTTGACCTCCCCGCAGGCCAGGCCCGCCATGAGGGTGAACAGGTCACCGCCCACCGCCCGGGGCTTGCCGTCCCCCGCCACGGCGGACTCGTAGTAGCAGGCGGCGGCGCTGGCCTCCACAACCACCACTTTGGGGGCGTCCTGGCCGAACCGAGCCCTCAGGACCCCCTGGACCGCCCCCGCCAGGGAGCCCACCCCCGCCTGGATGAACACGTGGGTGGGGCGCTCCTCGCCCCGGGCCTTCATCTGCTCCAGGGCCTCCACCACCATGGTGCCGTAGCCCTGCATTATCCAGAGGGGGATGTCCGTGTAGCCCTCCCAGGCGGTGTCCTGGACCACCACCCAGCCGTGCTTCTTGGCCTGCTGGTCCGTGTAGCGCACCGCATCGTCGTAGTTCATGTCCAGTATCTCCGCCTGGGCCCCCTCGCCCCTTATCTTCTCCAGCCGGAACACCGCGGAGCCCTTGGGCATGTAGACCACCGCCTTCTGGCGGAGCATCCGGGCGGTCCAGGCCACGCCCCGGCCATGGTTGCCATCCGTGGTGGTGGCGAAGGTCACGTCCCCCAGTTGTTGCTTAACCTGGTCGCTGGTGAGCACCTGGAAGGGGAGCTCCGATATGTCCTTGCCCAGCTTCTGGGCCAGGTGCATGGCGATGGCGTAGCATCCCCCCAGAACCTTGAAGGCCTTGAGCCCAAACCGGTGGGACTCATCCTTCACGTGGATGGAGCCCAGACCAAGCCGCTTGGCCAGGGAGGGGAGGGAAGCCAACGGGGTTGGGCTGTAGCCCGGCATGGTGGAGTGGAACCCGACCACCTTCCTCATCTCATCCTCGGAGAAGCTCTCCACCGAGGCCCTGCCCTGCATTCCCCTCTCGGGGCCATTAACCACGTAGCGGATCTCTTCCAATTTGAACACCTCCAAGGGGTCAGTTGCCCCTGAGATACCTGTATATGGTCTGCTCCGACACCTCAAGGCGCCGGGCGGCCTCCGCCACGGCCCCCTTGAGGAGGAAGATGCCCTTTCGATCCAGCTCCTCCACCACCGACTTCTTCTCCTCCGGGGTCATCCTGGAGGGGGGCATGCCCCGCATGGCCAGCACCTGGTCCATCTGCTGATGCATCAGCTTCTCTATGGACGTGAAGTGGACCGGGTGGGGAGGGGTGGACTCCTCCCCGTTCTTGCCTATGTTGAGGAAAGATCCCATGACCTTGTAGGCGTCCTGGACCCGGGATATGTCCAGGTTTATAGAGAGCATGGCCACCGGTTCGCCCGAGGGGTCCCGGATGAAGAAGGAGGAGAGCCTGATGGGTCGTCCGTCGTCCAGGAGGCCCTTGTAGTTCACCTTGTAGGGGAGATCCTTGGACTCCCTCAGGATCTCCAGCGCGTAGTCGGTGAGGGAGTCTCCCACGTTGCGGCCCGAGATGTGGCCGTTCCTTATGGCCACGATGGAGTGTTCCGGGTCCCTCAGGTCGTGGAGCACCACCTCCGCCAGGTCCCCCAGGACCTCGGCGAGGAAGTCCACCATAGGCTTCACCATCTTGATGAGCTCTTCGGACCCCATGGGATCACCCCGGTGCGAAAAATTTTTATCGTGATGTTTTTTTCTTTTCGTACACCTTATACCCCATTGCGCCCCGAATGTCAATCTCCCCAAGGCCAACTCCGAAGGGATCCCATCCCAAGGGGGCCAAGGGGGACGAAAACCCAGTCAAAGACCCACTGAATCCTAACTTGATTCGCCCCATCACCCCACAGACCATGGTTTCTAAAGACCATCACCCCGGTAAACCATCCGCTGAGCCTCCCCTTGGGACAACCAGGGCTGGATGGTAAACTTCAAACTCAAGAAGGGCCCCCGCCGGGGACCCCACGAAAGGAAGGTAAATAGATGGCTGGATCCGGCACCGTATCGCTGCTGATTCTCTTCATGTTCCTCTTCCTGCTCTCCGCCTTCTTCTCCGCCGCGGAGATGGCCTTCTCCAGCGTCAACCGAATAAGGATGAAGCGCTTCGCCGAGGAGGGACGCCCGGGGGCCAAGCGTGCGCTGGATCTCCTTCAAGATTTCCAACGCACCATCTCCACCATCCTGGTGGGGGGCAACATAGTGGACATCCTGATGACCTCCATAGCCTCCACCATCTTCGCCCTTCTCTTCGGCCCCATCGGGGTCCTCTACGCAACGGTGCTCATGACGGTGCTAATAATCCTCTTCGGGGAGGTGCTCCCCAAGTCCTACGTGAAGGACGTGTCGGAGCCCTTCGCCCTAGCCTCCGCCCCGGTGGTGGCCCTCCTGGTGAGGCTCCTCAAACCCATCGCCTGGGTCATCTCCTCCATATCGTCCATTTTGGACCGGTGGCGCTCCACCGGGAGACGAATGGAGCCCAGCGTCACCCACGACGAGCTTTTGCACATCTTGGAAACCATGCTTGATGAGCGGGTTCTACCTCAACCGGAGAAGGAGCTGATCGAGAACGCGGTAAACTTCAACGAGCTCCAGGTCTGGGAAATCCAGACCCCCCGGGTGGACCTGTTCGCATTGAACGTCCACGAGGACCCCCGCCGGATCCGGGAGATGCTGCTCAAGAACCAGTACTCCCGGGTGCCCATATACGAGGGGAGCCTGGACAACGTGATAGGCATCCTCCACTTCAAGGACTACATGCGGAGGGCCTTCGAGACCGACAACCCGGACGTGAGGGCCATAATGAAGCGGCCGGTCCTCATAGCCGGCAGCGCCAGCCTCATGGACGCCCTGAAGATCATGAGGGCCAACAGGACCCACATGGCCATCGTCCTGGACGAGTACGGGGGAACCTCGGGGATAATCACCGTGGAGGACCTGCTGGAGGAGCTGGTGGGGGAAATCCTGGACGAACACGACGACGTTAAGGACTACTTCACCCAGCTGGAGGACCGGGTCTACCTGGTTAGCGGCGACGTCTACCTTGAGGACCTGTTCTACTCGCACCTGGAGATGGACCGGATGCCCGATAGCGAGTCCTCCACCCTGAGCGGCTGGCTCTACGAGCAGTTCAAGACCCTGCCGGAGCAGGGGGCGTGGGTTGACTGGGAGGGGATCCGGTTCTCGGTGGCCAAGGTGGCGGGACAGAGGATCCTCAAGGTCCGGATAGAGATGCCCCCCGAGCAGCAGGATCGAAACCCCTCCAAAGACATCTAAAAAGGGGCGGGGACCAAGCCCCGCCCCCTTCATTGCCGGATACCTTACTCCATCCGGACCCCTATGCCTCGCTCCTCCGGCGTGCCGGGTATAATGCTGTCGCAAATGGCGGCGCAGATCCCCGCCACCGCCATGGGGGTCTTCAGGATCGCCCAGATCATGCCCCCAAGGGTGGAGATCAGCTGACCGTAGGCGGGATTCATGAAGAGTTCCTGGTTCTTCTCGATCCAGCCGGGGAGACCCAACGCCATCAGGAACGCGAAACCAACGATGACCACGTTCCGCTGGCTCCCCATATCGGCCCTCATGAGGGTCTGGATGCCCAGTGCCCCGATGACGCCGAAGAGGGAGATGTAGGCACCCCCTATTACCGGCGAGGGCATGGTGGCGATAAGCCCTCCCAGCTTGCCAACGAAGCTGAGAAGGATCAGCAACACCGCACCGGTGCGGACCACGTAACGGCTGGCAACCCCGGTGAGGCCGATGAGACCTATGTTCTCCGTGTAGGAAGTGGTTCCCACCGCGCCGAAGACCCCCGCCAGGGCACAGTTGAGACCCTCTGCCCCAATGCCTCGGCTTATCATTTCCGGCGTGGGATCGTCCAACCCAGCCACGTAGGAGCAGGAGTGGTAGTCCCCGATTGACTCGATCATCACCGCGAAGAAACCCGCCAGAAGGGCCCCGAAGGCCAGAAGGCTGAACTTTGGCATCCCCCAGGGGAACACCACGTTGAACCTAAACCAGGGAGCGTTGGCCACCTTGCTCAGGTCGATGTAGGCCGGGTGCCCGGGACCGAATATCCCCGCCAGGGAGGCTCCAAGACATATGAGGTATGCGATGATGATGGACCCAAGGATGGCGAAGATGTTGGCGTAGCGGTTCTTGCTGATCAGGCTGAAGAACATTATCAGGGCCACCACTAGAAGGGATATGGGCCAATAGTTGGCGGCGTTGAACTGGATGGCCACTGGGGCCAGGGAGAACCCGATGGCCATGATGACCGGCCCTATGACCACCGGGGTTATGACCCTCCGGATCACACCCACTATGCGGCTGTAGCCTATGAAGGAGAGCACCAGGCCTCCGGCTATGAGCCCACCCCCCACATACTGCATGACCACGTTGGGCCCCATGGCCTTATAGGCCCCTATTATGGTCATTATGGAGGGGATGAAGCTGAAGCTGGATCCCTGAACTATGGGAAGGCCAGTCCCCATCCGGGGGTCTGTCTGGATTATGGTGGCCACCCCCATGGCGAAGTACACGCAGGAGATGAAGGCCCCTATCTGAAGGGCGTCCATCCCCATTGCGGGCCCGAATATCAAGGGCACCAGCGTGGTGGCTCCGAAAAGGGTCAACACGTGCTGCGCCCCCGCAAGGATCATTATGGGTAGCGGCGGCTTGTCCGTAAGTCCATAGACTATCTTCTTCCTCGCCATTACCTTTTACCCCCTCTCTCGTCCTCTACCACTATCGACCAAAAGCGCATAAAGCCAACGAAGCCGCACCCCGGTTCATCACCACCCTGAACTTTCAGAATAGATAGGCCCTAAACCTGGGGCGGGGAGACCCCGCCCCGGGCGAACGGGTTGGACTAGAGCCACTCCTTTATGGCCTTGCGGTAGTTCTGCTCCTGCACGTAGGGGTACTCCCAGAGGTCCGTCTCCCCCGCCTTGGCCATCTGGACCGCCTTGTAGACCCGCTCCTTGGAGAAGGGGTAGCTGTGGATCCTGACTCCCAGGGCGTTGTACAGGGCGTTGTCTATGGCGGGGGCGGGGGATATCATGGAGTGCTCCCCTATGCCCCGGTTCCCGTAGGGGGACAGCTCCTCCGGGGTCTCCTCCCAGAAGATCTCCATGTTATCCGGCAGGTCCATGGTGGTGCTCATCTTGTAGTCCGTGAAGTCCGGGGTCAGTAGCTTGCCGTGCTCGTCGTAGTACATCCCCTCCAGGAGCCCGGCGGATATGCCCTGGATGGTGCCCCCCTCTATCTGGCCCCGGACGTTGATGGGGCTTATGGCCTTGCCCACGTCGTAGCCCGCCACCACGTTGTTGACGCACACCTCGCCGGTGGCGGGGTCAACCTCGATGTCGATCCCAACGGCACCCACGGTGAAGTGTACCACGCTCTTGGGGGACTGGCCGGTCTCCGGATCCGGGTAGACCACGTCGGGGGGAACGAAGGTGCCGGTGCCGATAACGGGGCCTCCCACGTGCTCCCCGTCGGGCATGTGGAAGCCGTTCTGGATCCTCTCGTCCAGCTTCTCCGCCTTGCCCAGCTTGCGGCACTTGACCACCCCGTGCTCGATGGTTATCTCCTCCGGCACCACCTGCCAGTAGCGGGAGAACAGGGCCAGGATCTTCTCCCGGGCGTCCACCGCCGCCCGCTTGACCGCCATCCCCATGGACCAGCAGGAGCGGCTGGCCACGGTCTGCCAGTCGTAGGGGTGGCTCTGGGTGTCCGGGAAGTAACACTTCACGCTCTCGATGGGGACCCCCAGCTCCTCGCACACCATCTGGGCGTAGGCGGTGTAGGCCCCCTGCCCCATGTCCATGGTGGCCGCCAGGACCTCCACGTTGCCGTCCCCCAGCACCTTAACTATGGCGCTGCTGGCCGCGTCCGCCGGCATGGCGGGGGCCTTTATGGCCAGGGCGAAGCCCTTGCCCCTCTTCCAGCCGGGCCGCTTGGGCTCCTCCTTCTCCCGGAGCCTTATCTTGTCCACCACCTTGGACACTATCTTGTCCAGCGCGTGGTTGTGCATGGGCATGCCGGTGCAGGTGGGAAGCCCGGGCTTCAGCATGTTCTTGAGCCTGAACTCGATGGGGTCCATGCCTATCTTGTTGGCCGCTATGTCGATCACCACCTCCATGGCCCCCATCAGCTCCGGAAGGCCGAAGCCCCTATAGGCGCCACCGAAGGGCTTGTTGGTGTACACCGCGTAGCTGTCGGTCCACACGTTGGGGACGTAGTAACAGCCCGTGGAGGTGTAGCCCGCGCTCCGGACCGGGTTGGCCCCGTACTCCGCCGACACGCCGGTATCGAAGAAGAAGGTGTTCTTTATGGCTTGGATCTTGCCATCCTTGTCTATCCCCAGCTTTATCTTGGCCACGTAGCCCTGGCGCACCCAGGAGGATATGAGCACCTCCTCCCGGGGGATGTGGAGCTTCACCGGACGGCCCTTGATGTCCGGATCCATGGCGGCGGCCAGACACATGGCCTCGATGGTCATTCCCGCCTTGCCCCCGAAGCCGCCACCGATGGGGGGAGCTATGACCCTTATCTTGTGAAGCGGATAGCCCAACCCCTTGGCTATTATCTCCCGCACCGCGAAGGCGGACTGGGCGGAGCTCCATATGGTCAGGTTGCCCGTGGCGGGGTCCTCCTGGCATATGCAACAGTGGGGCTCAAGGAATCCATGGGCTATCTGGGGGCAGGTTACCGCCTCCTCCACGATGTGCTCGCACTCCGCGAAGGCCTTGTCCACGTCGCCCCGGCGAATCCTGAACCAGTTGGCTATGTTGGTCCCCGGCTGGGGGGTAAGGTAGGGCACGTGGGCGTAGCTGCCCAGCTCCGGATGCACCAGGACCGAGTTGTCCGTGGCGGCCTTCACCGGGTCGAACACCGCAGGAAGCTCCCGGTAGGTGGCCTTCACCTTCAGCATGCCCTCCTCCGCCGCCTCCTCGGTCTCCGCCACCACCAGGGCGATGGGCTCCCCCACATAGCGGACCTTGCCCACCGCCAGGGGCGTCCGATCCTGCAGGTAGAGGCCGAAGTGGTGAACGAACATGTCGCCGGTTATGACCTTCACCACCCCGGGGACCTTCATGGCCTCCGAGACGTCTATGGAAACGATCTCCCCGTGGGCTATGGTGGACCGGGCCGCCCGGGCGTGCAGAAGCTCCGGCCCGAACCTAAGGTCATCCGCGTACCTCAAGGTGCCCGCCGCCTTCTCCTCATCGAACTTCCTGGTTACCCACTTTCCAACCCCATGGTTGGTAACGGTCTGCTTCATGGACGCTCACCCCCTTCATGCCCCAGCGGACATAAGCTTCGCTGCCTTCCGAACCGCCCTGAAGATCCCCTCGTAGCCGGTGCAGCGGCACAGGTTCCCCGACAGGGCCACCTTCATCTCCTCGTCGGTGGGGTTAGGATTGCGCTTCAGAAGGTCATATACCGCCAGGACCATGCCGGGGGTGCAGAACCCGCACTGGATGGCCCCCTCCTCTATGAAAGCCTGCTGGACCGGGTGCAGCTTGCCATCCCGGGAGACCAGCCCCTCGGCGGTGAGCACCTCCCGGCCCTCCGCCTCCTGGGCCAGCACCATGCAGGACTTCTGAAGCTTGCCGTCCAGGATGACGGTGCAGGTGCCGCACTCGCCCTCCTCGCAACCCCTCTTGACGCTGGTCACCCCGTAATCCCTCAAGGCCCGAAGGAGAGTGGTCCTGGGCTCCACGTCCATGCTGACGGGACGACCGTTCAAGGTGAAACTTATGGTCTTCTTGGACATCCAAACAGCCCCCCTAAAGCCTCTCGAGACACTCGGCTATGGCCCTCTTGGTGAGCTCCCCCACCATGGAGAGCCGGTACTCCCGGCTGGCCCTGACGTCCGTTATGGGGTTCACCGAGAGCTTCGCCTCCTCCGCCACCCTCTCCAGCAGGGCCCCATCGGGGGACTTGACCCCCTCCAAGAGCGCCTCCGCCTTGGTGGCCCTCACCGGCACCGGGGAGACCGCCCCGTAGGACAGGCGGTACCTCCTGCCGGAGGGACCGTCGGTTACCACGCAGGCCACACCCACCTGGGCCAGGTCAAGGGCGTTCCGGCGGCCAAGCTTTATGTACCTGCCCGCGGAGGGACCATCGGGCACCGGCAGGGTCACCCGGGTGACCACCTCGCCGGGCTTGAGGACGTTGCGCCGGGGACCCACTATGAACTCCATAATGGGCACCGCCCTCTCACCATGGTGGGACGCCAAGTGAAGCACCCCCTGGTACACCACCGTGGGGGGGATCATGTCCCCCGAGGGGACCGAGGAGCAAAGGTTCCCCACGTAGGTTGCCTTGTTCCTTATGATGTGGTCCGAGTGGGACATGGCGGCCTCCACCAGGGCGGGGTACAGCTCCCGGGCCTCCTTGAAGTTCGCCAGGTCGTTCAGGGTCACGCAGGCCCCCACGGTGAGCCCCTCCTTGGGGTCGAAGTGGATCCGGTGGAGCTCCTCTATGAGGCTAAGGTCCACCACCAGCTTGGGCTGTATGGCGTGCTTCTTCATCCAGACCAGGAGGTCCGTGCCCCCGTTCTTGGCCCAGGCCCCCTCCCTCTCTAGGAGCTTCATGGCCTCCGCCAGCGTGGAGGGCCTCTCCAGCTCAAAGGAAAGCATAAGGTCACACCCCCATCTTCAAAAAATGGGGCGCTCCAAATAAGGAACGCCCCAAGTCAACAGCCCTACTCCTCCGCGAAGGCAACGATGCGGCTTATGCAGGACTCGCCGCCCTCAAAGCGCCAGGGGAAGCAGCCGATGGTGACCCTCTTCCCGGAGAGGAGGTCGATGTCCCCCCCAAGGCACTCGGCGTGGATGATGTTGTGGGGGAACAGGTCGATGTGCATCAGCTGATAGTCCTCGGGGGGGAAGAAGTCGTCCAGCCCCTTGCCGTACTTCTCCCTCAGGTGCTTGTCCGCCATCTTGGCGTGATAGGGCATCCACTCCCGGATCTTGGTGTTCATGGGATGATCCGCGGAGCCGCAGTCCACGCCGATCCACTTTATCTTGCGCTTCTTGCACCACTGGGCGAACTCGTTGGTGGGCCCCGGGTGCATCACCATGTAGCGCACCTCGTCAGCCTCGGGCTGATCCCAGCCGTAGCGGTGGTAGCCGGTGTTGATGATCAGTATGTCCCCGTCGTGGATCTCCGCCCGCTCCTCAATGTCCTTGCTGGTGTAGATCCCGTAGTCCTCCGCTATGTCGCTGATGTCCACCACCACGCCGGGGCCCACCAGGAAGTCCTTCAGCTCCAGGCTGGCGATGTCGCAGCCGTGGGTGCAGAAGTGAAGGGGCCCGTCCAGGTGGGTGCCCACGTGGTTGGAGTGGGTCAGAAGCTGTCCGTTGGCGCCGTTGGGGGCCAACCGCTTGAAGAACTTCACCTGAAGTGGCTCGTAGGTGGGCCAAGCGGGGGTCAGGTGGCTGATGGGTATGGTCAGGTCGTAAACCTTGATGTTGCCCCAGTTCTTAAGCTCCCAGTTGCTGCTCATATGGCGTCTCCTCCTTTTATTTAGAGAGATATCTACCGGTCGCTACTCCGCGTAGCGCTCCACGAAGGCCTCCGCCGCCTTTATGAAGGCCTCGGAGGGCATCCGCACTATACCAGCCCCAACCTGGCCCCGGCCGGGCTCCTTGTGGGCCGCCCCGGTGTCCAGCACGGGGGTTATGCCCGTCTCCGCCACCTTTAGGACGTCGATCCCCGTGGGGGTACCCCGGAAGTTGAGGGACGGGATGGAGTAGACGTTGTTCTCCCCCAGGGTTATCTCGTACATCTCCAGGGTGTACTTGGCCGCGTCCGCCGGCGTGCCGCCGATGAACTGGACGATGGCGGGGGCCGCCGCCAGGGCGAAGCCGCCGATGCCCAGGGTCTCCATTATGGCGCTGTCCCCTATGTCCCGGTTCACGTCGTCCTTGGTGAAGCCCGGGAACAGGAGCACGTCGGGCAGCGCCGCCTCACAGGTGAACCACCGCCTGCCCAGTCCCGACACCTGTATGCCCATCTCGGTGCCGTTCCTGGCCATTATGGTCACCAGAGATGAGCCCTCCACGTCGTGGGCCGCCTCGGTGCTGGCCTTGGCAGCCGCCATGGCCAGGTTCAGGAAGAAGTGATCGTTCTTGTCTATGAACCGGACCACCTCCGCCAGGTCCCTACAGTTGGGGGCCGCCTCGATCATGAAGGGGACGATGGCCCGGAGGAACAGGCTGGTGCCCGCCTTGTTGCGGTTGTGCATCTCGTCCCCCATGTGGAGCGCCTGGGCGATGATGTTCTTGATGTCGATGCCCCCCTGGACCTCGTAGGCCCTACGTACCCCCGCATGAAGGTTGGGGTAAAGGGTGTACCTCATCCACTTGAGGCGCTCTATCACCTCGTCATCGTAGGCACCCATCCTCATCACCTTGCCCAGCCCCTCGTTCATGCTGCAGTACGCCCGGTTCCCCCGGTCCTTGTTCTCAATGACGAAGACCGGCATGTTGGGGCTGGTGACCCCCGCCATGGGCCCCACGGCGCTGTGGTGGTGGCAGGGATCAAAGGTTATCTCACCGCTGGCGGCCAGCTCCACCGCCTCCTCCGGGGTGGAGGCCCACCCCTCGTAGAGGCACGCGGCCATCACCGCCCCCCGCATGGGGCCCGACATCCTCTCCCACGTGATGGGAGGCCCCGCGTGAAGCAGGGTCCTCTCCCCCATCCCGGGCACCACGTCCTTGGCCAGCCCCATGTCCACCAGGACCGGCTGGGCGGACAGAAGCCTCGATAGGGCCTCCTGGTTCGCCTTGTCGATGTCTACCATGACAACCTACCCCTCCCTTTCCTAATCTAGATCAGCTCGATCAAACGCCTACTGCCTCTTCAGCTTTCTCAGCTTGGACAGGAGATCCGACCCCGCCTGGGGGGGCCGCCAGTCCATCTGAACCACCTTAACCCCCTGGGCGGCCAGGTCCTGGGCGAACTGCTCCACCCCAATGTTCACCGCCCGGGGCCCCTCCTTGAGAAGGCTCCTCAGCTTCTGGTTCAAACCCCTCACCCCCTACTCCGACAGCGACAGAAGGAAGGACGCAAGCCGCGAGGCCTTGGCGTTGCTGTCCATCACCACCACACCGGCCTCCTCCAGGATCCTCCTCTGCCTGTCCGCGTCCTGGACGTCGTCGGGGGTCCCGCAGACGGAGGCCACAAAGACCACCCGGTCGCCGCATATCTCCTTGGCCTTCCGGATGCCCTCCACCAGCCCGGTGGCGGGATCCGGGTGGCAGCCGTAACCGATCACCACATCGAAGAGCACCACCCCGACCTCCGGGTCCTTGACCTCCTCCTGGAAACGGGAGGCCCGGAGGGACACGTCTATCATGGGGTGCAGGCGTCCCTGGGTGAACTCGTCCTCGCCGAAGTCCACTATGGTGTGCTCCACCGACCTGAGGCTGTCCTCAAGCTTAAGGTGCTCCTCCAGGGGGGTGTTGCTATGGATGGGGCCCAGTATGTCCCGGGCTATGAGCTGGGCCTCGTAGCAGAGGGTTCCGCCCGAGTAGAGCCCCCTGAGGTACCCCTTCCTGGGGCCTATCCTCTTGGCCAGGGCCTTGAGCTCCTCCACCTGGGCATCCATGGCGGCACGGACCTGGGGCACGTCCTCCCCCTTGGCCAGGGCGGCGGCCACCGCAGCGGTCTCCTCCAGCTCCCGGCAGATGTAGACCGGGTGCTGGTCCCCCTTGGCCTTGCCGCCGACGAAGCCCAGCACCACCGGCTTGGAGCTACCCCTGGCCAGATGGAGGATCCGCTCCTCCACCTCCGGTGCGGGGGGCTTGCCCACTATCACCAGCACCTGGACCTCGTGGTCCTCCAGGAGGAGCCGGGAGGCCATCTCCACCATGATCCCCCCCACCTGGGACTTGACGTCCCGGCCGCCGGTGCCTATGCCGTGGAGGGTGCCGACCCCCCGCCTGGCCAGTTGCACGTGGACCTCCTGAAGGCCCGTGCCGGCGGCGGCCACGATGGACACCGGGCCGGTGGGGCACGAGTTGGCCATGCCTATGGCCACCCCACGGATCACCACCGTGCCGCAGTCAGGGCCCATCACCAGGAGCCCCTTCTCCGCCGCGGCCCGCTTGACCTCTATCTCCTTCTCCAGGGGCACGTTGTCCGAGTAGAGCATCACGTTAAGGTCCTTGGCTATGCAGTCCATGGCCACGTCCCCCGCGTAGCGCCCCGCCACGGAGATCACCGCCAGGTTGGCCTCCGGCATGACCGTGAGGGCCCCGTCCAGGCTCCGGGGCTTGTAGGACTCCCCGCCATCCTGCCCCTGCCTCCAGGGGGGGTTGCTCAGGTACTCCTTGGCCTTTGCCACCGCCAGGTCCAGCACGTCCTGCTCCCCCATGACGGCTATTATCAGATCGTTGGGCGTGGCGCTGAGATTCGACACGTCGAAGCCCGCGGCGGCCAGGATCCTCAAGTTGGCGTCGGTGCCCATGGACAGGGATGCGGAGCTGACCCCCTCCATGCCCCCTATCTCCTTGGCGACCCTCATGAGGGTCACGCTGTCGTAGTACGTCCGTTCCACAACCTCCAAACGCTGCAACCCCATCACCTCCAACCGCATCAAACCTCCATGGCCCCCTCCAACCCCAGGGCCAATCCCACAAGGCAGCTCCTCCCCGAGGTGTGCCCCACCGCCTCCAGCTCCCCCAGGGCATCGAGGATCCCCTCCGGATCGGAGCTGGACAGGGCGGAGAGGAGGCCCTTGAGGGGCGCCCAGGCGAAGCCCCTGGCCGCCCAGGTCATCTGGTCCCCCCCCAGCCAGGTGGTGAGCCCAGGATCGAACCCCTCCAGAAACCGGGACGTGGACTCCAGGTCCCCCAGCGTCCACCGGGCCGCCAGCCAACCGGTTATCAGGTCGTCCCCCGCAGGGGTGTGACCCGGGCCGAGCCCCACCAGGCCCATCAACTCCCCGGACCGGACCGGCCCCCTGAGCACCTCCAGGTCCGGGTCATCCATCAGCTCCAGCCACTCTAGCCACAGGGGCCTCCAACGGCCCCGGGGCCTCAACCCCGCCAGGGAGGGATCGTAGGTGGCATCCCAGCCCCCCTCCAATTTCACCATCTCCCCCTCCGGGAGAACCGGCAGCCGGTCCACCAGGGCGCTCCGGGGCCCCATCATGGACGGGCCGGTCACCAGGCTGTACCTCTCCCCCAGGGGGCCCTCCAGGTTCAGGGCCCTTCGGTGGACCTCCCGGACCCTCAAGGTCGACGATTTCAGGTCGGAGCTGGCCCCAAGGATCCTCAAGCTATGGCGCCCTTCTCCTTGAGCTCGTCGATGGCCTCCTGATCCAGCCCCAGCATCTCCTGGAGGACCGACCGGGTGTGCTGCCCCAAGAGCGGGGCGGGGCCCTTGATCTCCCCCGGGGTCTTGGAGAACTTTATGGGCACCCCGGGCACCTTGAGCTCCCCCGCCACCGGGTGAACCAGGGACACGATCATGTCCCGGGCCAGCACGTGGGGGTCCGCCATGACCCGGTCCACGGTGTTTATGGGGCCGCAGGGGACCTGAGCCTCCCTCAGAACCTTGACCCAGTGGTCCGTGGGCTTGGTCCTGGTGTGCTCGTTTATGATGGCCTTGAGCTCCGGCCAGTTGGCCAGCCGGTCCGAGTTGGTGAGGAACCGGCTGTCCTCCGCCAGCTCGCCGATTCCCAGGGCGTCACACAGCTTCCGCCAGAGGGAGTCGTTGCCCGCCGCTATGTTGACGAACCCGTCGGCGCTCTCGAAGGTGGCGAAGGGGGCTATTGAGGGGTGGTCGTTGCCCGCGGGCCTGGGCACCGATCCGGTCACCACGTAGCGGGCTATGGCGTTCTCCAGGGTGGCCACAAGGCAGTCCAGCATGGCCACGTCCACCATCTGCCCCAAGCCGGTAACTTCCCGGGCCCTCAGGGCCGCAAGGATCCCTATGACGGTGAAGATCCCCGCCAGGATATCCGCCATGGAGGAGCCCACCTTGGTGGGGTGCTCCGGGTCCGGGCCGGTTATGCTCTGAAGGCCCCCCATCCCTTGGATTATCAGGTCGTAGGCGGGCAGGTGGCTGTAGGGGCCGTACTGGCCAAAGCCGGAGCTGGCGGCGTAGATGAGCCGGGGGTTCACCTGGGACAGGACCTCATAGCCCAGCCCCAGCTTGTCCATGGTGCCGGGCTTGAAGTTCTCCACCAGCACGTCCACCTTCTTGACCAGCTCCAGCAGGAGCTCCTTCCCCTTTGGGTCCTTCAGGTTTATGGCCACGCTCTCCTTGCCCCGGTTTATGCTCATGAAGTAGGCGCTCTCCCCGTTGAGCATGGGGGCAAAGGCCCGGGAGTCGTCGCCCCCCGCGGGGTTCTCCACCTTTATCACCCGGGCCCCCATGTCGGACAGCATCATGGTGGCGAAGGGCCCCGCCAGCACCCGGGTCAGATCCAGGATAACCAACCCCTCCAGCGGCATCTTCATACTGCTCACCTCCCGTAGGGGATCCGCCTGGCGGGCTCGAAGGGACACCGGCCCTGATCCAGGAGGCCCTTGTAGCTTCGAAGGTTCCGGTCCTCCACGTGGTCGAACCACTGCTCTGCGGAGCTGTTGGGGAAGACGCGTCTTATGGGATCCGGCTCCAGCCGGGCCCACACGTACTCGTCGCTGGCCCTGGCCTGGGCGAGCTTCATGGCGGAGGGGTGAACTATCATGGACCCGCCGAAGAAATAGGCCCCGGAGGCGTCCCTGCCCACCGAGTTGGTGGCGATCCAGTACACGTGGTTGTCGTAGGCCCTGGCCAGGTTGGTGATGTTCCAGTGGTCGAAGGTCCTCATGAAGGCGGAGGGACGGCAGATCACCTCCGCCCCCATCAGGGTGGTGACCCGGGCCAGCTCCGGGAAGTCCCCGTCGTAGCAGATGACGATGCCTATCTTCCCCAGCTCGGTCTCCACGCAGAAGGGCTCATACCCAGGGGTGGTCCAGCCTCCCCCCTCGAGTCGCTCGGTGGGGAACGGATGGGTCTTGCGATAGACCCCCAAGATCCCTGAGGGGCCTATGAGGGCAGCGGAGTTGTACACCACCCCCCGCTGGCTCCCCCTCTCGTAGGTGGGGAAAACTATGTATATCCCCATCTCCCGGGCCCAACGGACCCCCTGGTCGGTCAAGGGACCGGGGATCTCCGACACCGCATCCCACAGGTCCTCCGCACCCCCCACGGGGGTGAAGCCGGTGGTGAAGCTCTCGGGCAGTACCACCAGATGGGCCCCGGACTCCTTGACGCACCGATCTATCCAACCCTCAGCCCGCGATAGGTTCTCCTTCACGTTCATGGGCTCCACGGCGAACTGGACCGCCGCCGCCACGAATGATCTCATCCCCTCATCCCCCCTGTGAGCCCAACACATAGGCCCCTAGCTCCAAAATCCTATATTATGTAATCGCTAACCAACACCGGACGGAAGGATCCAGCCCATTCCGATCGGACGCTCCCAACTATCCTATAATTCGAACGCCTTCTCTGCCCCACTACAATACTTCCTCCCCAGGGTGTATCATATGGCAACGGGTGACAAGATGGAGCGGTCATGGGAGCAACCTTATCCATATTGATATGCGCTTCACAACTGGCCGTAAGGAATGGGGGATTGCATTGATAGCGGCGGACCTTTTACGGCACCACCTCTTCCCGGACTTCGAGCTTCTGGGGGGCAGCGGGGGTCTGAACCGGGCGCTCACCTCCGTGTCGGTGATCGACGCGCCGGACGTGGACCGGTGGATGAGGGGTGGGGAACTGCTGGTGGGCAGCGGCTACATCTTCCGGGAGGATCCGGGGGCCTTCGTGGACTTCCTGACCCGGGTCAACGAGCGGAACGTGGCGGCGGTGGGGATAAAGCTTGACCGGTATCACCACCAGCTACCCCCCGGGATGGTGAACCTGGCGGACCAGCTGGCCCTGCCGCTCCTGTCGATCCCCATGCACTACCGTTGGACCGACATAATCGAGGGGGTTCAGACCTTCATCCTCCAGGAGCGGCACCGGGCCTCCTGCTCCCTGGACGAGGTGGGGAGCTTCCTGGAGGAGGGGCTGGACATAAAGCGGATACTCTCCACCTTCGCCTCCCGGCTTCAGAGGACCCTCACGGTCCAGTGCAGCCAGCTGGGCATATGCAACAACTTCCTTCCTGACGGCTCAGTGGAGGACTCTGAGGAGGCCATGAGGTTCATAAAGACCCCGGTGGTTCAGGAGAGGGGGCTGCCCAAGAGGGGGCAGGTGTTGGTGAACCTGGAGCTTCGGAACAGCGGGACCCTTCAGTGGAGCGCCTCCTACCGGTTCCTGTCGGACACGCCCCTCACGGTGCACCTGTGGCTCAGCGAGGGGGAGACGGTGCCCTCCGCCAGGCAGGACAGGATGGTCCTTCGGGCCATGACGCTGGTGAGGGCCTCGGCCCTGGAGCTGGCGGCCATAAGCAACCGGTCAGCCATGAAGAAGGAGCGGTTCTTCGAGGCCCTGTGTCTTGACATATACAACGACCCCTCCATCGTGGAGGCCAACATGAGGGAGCTTGGGATAGTGCTCCCCAAGAGGGGATGCGTGGTGATGGTGTCCTCCGCGGACGGGTCGTCCCCCCGGTGGACCCCCCAGAACTCGGTGATGAGCTACCGGCTGGCGGACATGTGGACCGGCCTGGTGCCAGTAGGCGACCTGGAGCAAATGAAGCGGGAGTGGGATCAGAAGGGGCAGGACCTAAGGGTCTATGTGGCCGTGGGCGGCCCGGTCAGGAACATGGAGGACGTGACTCGATCGTACCACGAGGCCAAGAGGACCTTCACCTGGCTTCGGGAGTTCGGCCTGGAACCCGGGGCCTACGCCCACGACGACCTGTCCCTCTACGCCCTGCTGGACAACCTGTTCCGCCTGCCGGAGGCCAAGGGGGTATATCAGCGGTTCTTCGAGCCCCTGCTGGAGGACGGTCCCTCCAGCTCCAGGAGGAGCATGCCCCTCAAGGATCTGGTCCGGAGCCTGGTCAGCTCCGACTTCAACGCCAAACAGTGCGCCAAGGGGCTGCACCTGCACTACAACACGGTGCGGAACCACCTGGACGACCTGGAGGAGATCCTGCAGGTGGACTTGAGCAACCCACACCACCGGCTGGGGCTGACCCTGGCGTTCCACATAGGCAACTCCTACCAGAAGCGGGGGATCAAGCCCTGACCCTCGAAAGGAAAGCCATGCCCAACAGGAAGAACCCCGCCAGCAGCGGCCCCCCCACAGCAAAGGAGCCGGTCAGCTGGGATATTACCCCGAAGGCCATGGGCCCCAGGACCCCGGCGAACTTGCTGGACAGGTCGTAGAAACCGAAGAGCTCCGCGCTCCGCTCCTTGGGGACGATCCGGGAGAAGAGGGATCTGGACAGGGCCTGGGCGCCTCCCTGGACGGACCCTATGGACAGGGCCATGGCCCAGAAGTGCCCCGGGGTCCTCACGAAGGGCACCATGAGGCATATGGCCAGGTACACCCCCAGGGTTACCATCAGGGTTGCCTTGTCTCCAAAGGCCTCCGCCACCTTGGCCCAGATCATGGTCAGCGGGATCCCCACGAACTGGGTGGCCACCAGGGAGAATAGCAGGGTCCGCTGGTCTATGCCCAGGGTGGACCCGTAGAGGACCCCCATCCTCATTATGGTCCCTATGCCGTCGTTGTAGAGCCAGAAGGCGAAGAGGAACCACATGACGTTTGGGGTGCGGGGCAGCTCCCGGAGGGTCCTGAGGGGCCTCTCCCAGGGCCCCAAGCCGCCGTGGGGCTCCACCGGCGGCTCCCCCACCCACAGGGCGAAGGGCACCAGGAGGACCGCCCACCAGAGCCCCACGGACACGAAGGAGAGTCGGAACCCCGCCTCCCCCATCCTGGCCGCCATGATGGCGTTGACCAGCAGCAGCACCCCGCCCCCCAGGTAGCCCATGGCGTAGCCGGCGGACGAGAGGTAGGCCCTGTCCTCCTCCCGGGCCAGGTGGGGCAGGAAGGAATCGTAGAAGACATTGTTGAAGGAGAAGCCCAGGGAGCCCATGACGAAGACCCCAAGTCCAAGCATCCACTGCCCCTCCCCAAGGAACCCCATGGCGATGGAGGACGCCACCCCCACCAGGGAGAAGGCGATGAAGAGCCTCTTCCTGAGGCCCCTCAAGTCCGCCCAGGCCCCAAGTGGTGGCGCCATGAGGGCGGTCAGCAACATGCCCACCGCGGTGCCGTAGCCCCACATGGCCAGCACCAGCTCGTTCGGACCTCCCCTGCCGAGCACCTCCCGATAGAAGAGGGGGTACATGACCGCCATCACGGTGGTGGCGAAGGCGGAGTTCCCCACGTCCTGCAGCACCCAGGACAGCCACCGCCGGTCGGAGCAGAATCGAAGAGTTCTCATGATCAGTCCTCCGGTTCGATTTGTAATGGTTCAAGTTTACCATCCCGCCCGGTGATCGTACCCTTTGGACACGGATCCGGGGGGATTGTAAAATCCCCCTTGGCAAACCAACGACTGGAGGGATCGGATCTGATAATCCTTGAGGGGGTCTCCCTTAGGTACCAGGACCGGGTGATCCTGGACGGGGCCGACTGGGTGGTGCCCGGCGGAGAGAAGGTGGCCCTGGTGGGGCCCAACGGTTGCGGTAAGACCTCCCTCATGAGGCTCATCGCCGGGGAGGAGTCCCCCCACGGGGGCAGCGTCAAGGTGAGGGGTGGGCGCATAGGCTACCTTCCCCAGGACATAGCCCAGGTGGGCCCCGGGACGGTGATGGAGTTCCTGACCGCCCGGTGCGGCCTGTCCCAGGCCATGGAGGAGCTGAAGCGTCTGGAGGGTAGGATGGGGGAAGCGGGATTGGACCAGGGGGAGGCCCTGGCGCTGGCCCGGGAGCACGACCGGCTGCACGGCCTGATCCTTCGGCTGGAGGGCTACTCCTTCGAGGCCCGGGCCCGGCGGGTTCTGTGGGGGCTGGGTTTCCGGGAGGGGGATCACGAGAGGGACTGCGGCCGCTTCTCCGGGGGGTGGAAGATGAGGATCCTCTTGGCGTCCATCCTCCTATCCGAGCCGGACGTGATGCTGCTGGACGAGCCCACCAACCACCTGGACACGGAGAGCATCGAGTGGCTGGAGGGGTATCTTAGGCAGTTCGAGGGCACCATGGTGGCGGTCTCCCACGACCGCCGGTTCATAAACGCCGTCACCTCCGCGGTGGCGGAGATAAGGGGCGGAAGGGTTCGCACCTACCGGGGGAGCTACGAGGACTACCTGGCGGCCCGGAGGTCCGAGGAGGAGGCGGCGCGGCGCAGGGCCCGGGAGGTACAGCGGATCCGGGAGGACACCATGGAGTTCGTCCAGCGGTTCCGCTGCAAGGCCTCCAAGGCCTCCCAGGTGCAGAGCCGGCTGAAGCAGCTGGAGAGGCTGGAGGATGTTCAGCTGGAGGCCTCCCGGCGGGAGGTCCGGATAAGGATCCCCAGCTGTCCCCGGGGACCGGAGCTGGTGTTGGAGGCCAAGGGGCTGGGGGTCCTCTACGACCGGTGGATCCTCCGGGATCTGGATTTCGAGCTCCACCGGGGGGACCGGGTGGCCCTGGTGGGCTACAACGGCTCGGGGAAGTCCACCCTGATGAGGCTCATGGCCTCCCAGCAGGTCCCCACCGAGGGGCAGGTCAGGCTCGGGCAGGGGGTGGTGACGGGCTTCTTCTCCCAGGACAGCTCGGAGAACCTGGACTATCGGGGGACGGTGTTCAAGGAGGCCCGTTCCGGCTCGGACCAGCTCACGGACCAGGAGGTAAAGTCGGTGCTGGGGGCCTTCCTGTTCGGCCCGGACCACTGGGACCTGCCGGTGGAGGTTCTCTCCGGGGGGGAGAAGTCCCGGCTGGCGCTGGCCAAGATACTGATGTCCCCGGTGAACCTTCTCCTGCTGGACGAGCCCACCAACCACCTGGACGAGGACACCCTGGAGATCTTCGCCGAGGCGCTGGACGCCTATCAGGGGACGCTGGTGGTGGTGTCCCACCACCGAGACTTCCTGGACCGGATCTGCAACCGGGTATTTGAGGTGCGGGATGGATGCCTCCACCAGTACGTGGGGAACTACTCCCGGTTCATCGAGAGGCGCCGGGAGCAGGAGAGGGAGAGGGAGAGGGAGAGGGAGCGGGAGCTTGGGTCCTCCCAGGCCCCCCAGCGGAGGGAGGGGAGCTCCCTCCGGGAGGAGAGGCGTAGGGAGGCGGAGGAGAGGAACCGGCTTTACAGGCTTCGCAAGGCGGTGGAGGACCGGATGGCCCCGGTGGAGCGGGCCATCGAGGAGGCGGAGGGCAGGAAGTCCCAGGTGGAGAGCATGCTCTGCGATCCGGAGGTGCTCTCCGACTCCGCCCTGGTTCAGGAGCTGATGGTGGAGCTGTCCGGCCTGAGCTCCTCCCTGGAAGGGCTGTACGCCCGGTGGGAGGAGCTGGCCGCCGAGCTGGACTCCATCGGCTAGTCCCTTCGTCGGAGGAGTATCACCGTCCCCTCATCCGGGGAGGACTCCACCGACAGGACCTCAGTGGCGTTGCCTACCACCTCCAGCTCGGTCCCCTTGTGCTCCCCCCCGGCGAGCCCCCAGTAGTACTCCCCTATCTCCCTCTGCTGGGGGTGGATGAGCCTCCGGCGGAGCCTCGAGAGGTCCTCGTCGGAGAGCACCAGGTCCTTGGAGCGGATCTCCACGTGGAGGACCCCATCCAGGAACCGGTAGTGGTTGTCTATGTCCCGGGCGCCGCGACGGATAAGGTAGGCCACCAGCTCCCCGGAGGCGTGGATGGCCTTGGCCCACTGGCCTTTCACTGGGATCAATCCTCCTCCCGCAAGGACTCCAGAACCGGCAGAAGCATGGCGGCCACGATGCCGCCCGATAGACCGTTATTATACAGGCTGAGCCCCCCGTGGATGCCCCCCACGGTCATGACCACGATGAGGTGAAGGAACCCGGCGGCGAAGCCCGCGGCGGGGCCGAAGGCACCCCCCACGGGGGCGAGGCATCCGCTGAAGAGCACCGCCAGGGTGGCGCCCGGGTTGTTGACCGGCCAGACGGAGATGGCCCCCGCAAACCAGGTCCCCAATGCCACGGGGAGCACGTTCCTCAGGTGTTTGCCGAAGCCGCCGAAGCCCGAGAGGGTCATTAGCCCCCCTATGGTGGGGCCGTTGATGTCCCCCCCGGTGAACTTGAGATATAAGAGCCCAACCAGGCCCAGGGTGCCCATGTTAACCAGCGAGGGGCCGAACCCGGCGTACTGGACGAAGTCCGACACGAGACGTCCTGAGGAGGAGTAGAGCTCCGCCAGGCCCCGCCTGAAATCGGGACATATTATGAACCCCGTTATGATCATCCCGGAGAAGAAGAGCAGGAGAGGAACGAAGAACAGGTCGTGTCCCCCGTGGAACCAGTAGAAGCCCCCCTCCAGGGGTATGCCCAGGGCCCTCAGGGTGCCCAGGGCCACCAGCCCCAGGAAGCCGCAGGAGAAGCCCACGTTGTAGAGGTTGTAACCCTGGTGGACCACCAGGAAGTGCTTGGCCAAGGGGGGCAGGAAGAACCCCACCGCCAGGCCGCCTAGCACCGCCATCACCAGCGAGAAGGGACCGTTGCCCATGGGGGACAGGTGGCCGCCGAAGGCCAGCTCGCTCACCAGTGGTGCCAGGGAGGTTCCGAAGAGGGCTATGAGCAGGTGGTCCTTGAATGGGAGCCCCTTGAACCGACTGTGGAGGGCCACGCCGAATATTATGGGCCACACGTTGAACAGGTTCTTGCCGAAGAACCCGAACCCGCAGACGGTGAAGACCGCCGCTATGGCGGGACCGGTGAGCCCCACCCCCGCCACGGCACAGACCCCCAAGGCAGACAGGCCCAGCATCCCCGCGTTGACGAAGGCGGCGCTGGGGCCCCCAAGCAGCACGTAGTCGGTTATAAGGGTAGACGGGGAGGTGATTATCCGGGTCAGACCCGCCAATAGCTCGTCCACCTGGCCGTCGCAGAGGTACATCCCGTAGATGGCCACGGCGAACATGAAGGATGCCACGATCCAGTATCGACGGAACTCCTTGCGCTGCTCCTCCACCATCAGGAGACACCTCCGGACCCGATGGACTTGGGGGGCGAATGGTTCAGGGATTTCCTCAACATGGGGACCACTCCTTTATAATTTTGTTTAATAAAGCACATGGGTTCTCAATTATTATACCAAGCCATCAACCCATCCGTCCCAGCGCCCAGGCGTATATGGCCATGTACTGGGGGTGGAGCACGAAGGCGGGGAAGAGGCCCATGGGGATCACGGACCTCAGGACGTGGTAGATCTCCCCCGCCCCCTGGGATCGGGCCACCATGGCCAGGGGTACCTGACAGGCCAGGAACCCAAGCCCGTAGGCCGTGGGCTTGCCCAGGACCTCCACGAAGGCCATGGACCTGGAGGCGCAGTAGGCCACCCAGAGGCCCTGTATCAGCACCTCCCCCAGGAGGAAGAAGGGGACGAAGAGCCTGCCCCCCGGTATCTCCCGGGCGGACCCCCTGAGGGACCCCAGGAAGGGGACCCCGTACCTTCCGTATACCATCCAGAGTATGGCCCCCCAGGTCAGGAACCCCACCAGGAACTTGATCAGCACCAAGGAACCCCACCTCCTGTTTTTAATTTAAGTTAGACTCCTCATGTTGTATGTGATATATTGGTTGGGCGGTCCATTCGGTCCAAGGGACTTTACAGGAGGAGTTGGTGATGAACAAGGGGATCTCTCGTCGGGCTGTGCTGTTGGCGGACGGGGCCATACTGATGGCCGCCGCCTTCTGGGGGGTTGGGTTCGCGGTTCTGAAGGACACGCTTGACTACCTCCCTCCGTTCACGGTCCTGGTGGTTCGGTTTCTCATCGGTGGTCTTATGCTTGGCCTGGTGTTCCTCCGGCACTTCAGGGGGCTGAGCCGCACCAGCCTGAAGGACGGGCTGATCACCGGGATCCTTCTCTTCTGCGCCTTCTCACTTCAGACCGTGGGTCTCATGTGGACCACCGCGGGCAAGCAGGCGTTCCTCACCGCTACCTACGTGGTCCTGGCCCCCCTGGTCTCCTGGGGCATAAGCCGGGTCTTCCCCGGTCTCAGGGCCATGGTGGCGTCCCTCACTTGTCTTACGGGCATATGGGCCCTCAGCTCCGCCGATGCGGTGGTTCTAAACCGGGGGGACGTGATGACCCTCATGTCCGCCTTCTTCTACGCCTGTCATCTCATCGCGGTGGATCGGTTCACCAAGCGGACCGACCCGGTGGCGCTGGCGGCCATGCAGATGGTGGTCCTGGGGCTCATAAGCCTGCCCTTCGCCGCCTTCGAGGCCCCTTCTTTCCACATGCCCCTCCGGGGGTGGATGTCGCTCCTGTACATGATCCTCTTCTCTACCGTGGGGGCCTTCACCATCCAGAACGTGGCCCAGAAGTACACCTCCCCCACTCACGCGGCGCTGCTGCTATCCACCGAGGCGGTGTTCGGCGCCGTATCGGGGGTCATGATCCTGGGGGAGCGGTTCACCCTCCAGATGGTCCTGGGGGGCTCCCTGGTGATGTTCGCCATCCTGCTGGTGGAGATGCCCTGGCCCAAGGCGCTGTCGTCCCAGGGAGAGGCTACAGATCCCTGAGGACCAGGGTCCTCAGGTCCACCCGCCTCCACATGAGCCCGCTGTCCAGGAGGAAATCCTGGGTCCTTTCGAGCTCATCCAGATCCGATGCCCTTATGGTGGGATCGAAGTCGTAGAGGGGGAGCGCAGACCTCACCTCCTGGGGGGATAGGCCCGTCTCCTTGGCGGTCATCTCCTCCGCCTCCATGGGGTGTGCCCGGATCCAGGCCAGCGCGTCCCTATGGGTTTTGAGGAACAGCCTGGCCAGCTTGGGCTTCTCCCGGACGAAGGATCCGGACATGGCGATCACGGTGGTCCCCTCCACCAGCCCATTCCCGTCGGTGAGGATCCGGGCCCCCTCCTTGACCGCCCTGGTCACCGAGGGGCCGGCGGCCAGGGCCGCATGGGCCCTTCCGGCCATCAGGGCCGCCACTCCATTAGGGATTCCCATGTCCAGGAACTCCACGTCCCTCTGCTCCAAGCGGTGAACCCTCAAGGCCGCCACCAGCAGCTGGTGAAGCACCGTGCCCTTGGGGCCCACCACCGTCCGCCCCTTCAGGTCCTTTACGGTCCGGATGGATGGATCCTTGACCAGGATGACGAAGGCCTTGGGGGACCTGCTGTAGATACCGACTATCTTGAGGTCCACCCCGCCGGCGGCGGCCAGGAGAGCGGAGGTTCCACCGAGGCAGTGGGCCACCTGGACCGATCCGGCCGCCATGGCCTGGGTCTGTTGAGGCCCGGTGGTTAGCTCCGGGAAGTCCACCCGGTATCCCAGGGGGGCGAAGGCCTTTTCGAAGAGCCCCAGGTGCCGCTCCACTATGGACGGCACGTTGAGGGGGGCCTTCACGTAGGTGATGTTGACCCTATCCCCCGCCATCGAACGGCCCACCGGCCCCCCCACAAGGGCCAGCGCGACGCATAGGGCCCAAAAGATCCTGCTCAACTTAACATTCATATCTCTACACCTCCCCTATGGACATCAAAATCTCCCTCTTGATTTGGGACAGCTCCGCGTGGATCGAATCGTCCAGGAGGTGGGGCACATGGAACGTGCCCGCCACCTCCCCATCCCTCAGCACCACCACCGAGTCCCCCATGGCCAGAGCCTCGTCGATGTCGTGGGTGACCAGGATGAAGGTCTTTCCGGTCCTCTGGCGGATTCGCAGGACCTCCCTCTGCATGACCCTTCTGGTGAAGTAATCCAAGGAAGCGAAGGGCTCGTCCATGAGCACCACGTCGGGATCGTAGGCCAACGCCCGTCCCAAGGCCACCCGCTGAGCCATTCCGCCGGATATCTGGTGGGGCATGGCGGAGCGGAAATCGGTCAACCCGGTCATCTCGAGGGCCCCATCGACCCGGCGGGAGATCTCGGCCCGACCGAACCTGCCCACCAGCGGGAAGGCCACGTTCCCCTCCACCGACAGCCAGGGCATCAGCCGGGGCTCCTGGAAGACCATGCCGAAGCGGACATGGTCTCGGTCCAGCTCCCCGCCATGGCGGGAGGCGAACCGGATGGTTCCGGTGGTGGGACTGTCCAGGCCGGCTATCAGCCGAAGTAACGTGGTCTTTCCACACCCGCTCCGACCCACCACCGCCGTCATGGTACCCCAGGGTATCCCCAACCGAACATCCTTCAGGGCGTCCAAGGCCCCACCGGGGGTGGTGAACCGGCGCCCCACCCCCTCTAATATAAGGTCAATGGGCGTCATCCCCCCACCTCCTCCCCACCAGCAGGCTCGATGTTATGACCCTGAATAGCCCATCGGAGGCTATCCCCACCAGACCTATGACGAATATGCCCACCAGGGCCACGTCGGGCCTGGACATGGCCTGGGCATCCTGGATCATGTACCCAAGCCCCGAGGAGGCCGCCAGGAGCTCCGCCCCTATGAGGGACCGCCAGCTGTAGCCCAGGGCAAGCCTCAAGCCCGCCAACACGTAGGGCAGCGAGTACGGAAGGACTATCCGACCGATGATCTCCCTCTCGGACAACCCGAAGGCGTGTCCCACCTCCACCAGGGACCTGTCGCACCCCATAACCCCCTCCATGGCGTTGATGAAGGCGGGGAAGAAGGACGCCAGGGCTATGACCGCCAGCTTGGACCCCTCCCCTATTCCGAACCAAAGTATCAGGAGGGGAAGCAGGGCAAGGGGCGGCACGTGGCGCATGAACTCCAGGAGGGGGGAGATGGCCCGGCGCAACCGGGGCCTCAACCCCATTAGGATCCCCGCCGGGAGGGCCACCGCGGAGGACATGGTGAAGCCCATCCCTATCCTGGTCAGGCTGGACAAAAGGTGCTCCCTCAGCCTGCCGGAGTAGACCAGGTCCAGGAATGCTGCCCCCACCGCCGAAGGGGAGGGCAGTATGTAGGAAGTCCAGAGCCCCATCCTTGATCCGATCCACCATAGGGCCAGGAGCGCCCCGGCGATCACCGCCCCTGGGCCCCAAAGGACCGGCGAACCGGATGTAGCCCTCCGGGGATCCGGATCATAGTTTTCGTAACCAATCTGATCTCCCTTGGCTCGGTTCATGAAGCCATTATACAACCCCCATTGTCCCCCCCTTGGGCCAACGGTAGTCCGGGGACACGCCTTTACGAGCCGACGGAGCTCAATATAATATCTGATAATCGTTTTCAGGATAGCCAACGCGGGTTGGATCATCCGGCGGGATTGGCTGGGATCCTGGGAGGGGAGATAGAGATGGCTAAGGTGATTGCGGTGTGCACCAGCGGAGAGCGGAGGGAGCCAAAGACGGCACGTCAGCGGGCGGTCTTCGTTGAGGGCAAGGGCACCCAGGAGGACTCCCACTTCGGGCTGGTGGAGAGGCAGGTAAGCCTTCTTAGGCTCGAGGACATCCGGGCGGCGGAGGCGGGCTTCGACTTCCCCCCCGGGAGCCTGGCGGAGAACCTGGTGATAGAGGGGCTTCCGGAGGGGCTGTCCCCCGGTCAGGTGCTGGCCGTGGGCCCCTCCGTTCGCCTCCGGGTGGTGGAGAGGGGCAAGAAGCCTGGGGAGCCTCACACCTACGATTACCGGGGATGGTGTCTTCTGCCCACCAAGGGCTACTTCCTCTCGGTGGAGCGGGGTGGACCGGTCTCCCCCGGCGACCGGGTCACCGTGGAGGATGGGGACCTTGGCTGAGGGGGCACGTGGGGACCTCCGCCAGAGGACCGAGCGGTACCTGGAGGCCCTGGCGCGGAAGGGGTGTCGCAGGACCGGCCCAAGGCGACTGATCATCGAAACCCTGCTGGAGAGCCAAGGGGAGCACCTCAGCGCCCGGGAGATCATGGAGCGGGTCCAGTCCAAGGACCCCTCGGTGGGCTTCGCCACCGTCTACAGGACGCTGATGGTGCTCAGCCAGGTGGGGCTGGTACACGCCGTCGACCGGGGGGAGGGCTTCTCCCGGTTCCACCTGGCCGAGGGGGGCACCCACCTGTACGTCCTCTGCAGCCGTTGTGGAAGGATCCAACACCTGGATGACCAGGAGGCCAAGGTGGAGGCCCTAAGGGACTGGGCCGGGAAGGTGGGGTATCGGCTCATGCCCCAGACCATCCAGATACTGGGGATATGCCCCCAGTGCGGGGATGACCCCCCCCCGGAAGGGATCGACCACCGATACGTCTCCTGCTGCGGACGCCGCCGAAGGAGATGCACCCCATAGGGACGCGAAAACCCCCCTTGACTGGACTCAAGGGGGGTTTAAAATACCCGTGGTTATTGATAATGATAATCTATAGCTATAGGGGGTGCGCGTGATGATAGCCGTAGCAGCGGAGGGGCGGGAGCCAAGCGCAAGGCCCGCGGAACGATTCGCCAGGGCCCCGTGGTTCCTGATCTTCGACCCCAGTGGGTCGTTCGTCCAGGCGATGGACCTGGCGGTTGGGGAGCACGGGGCGGCCGCGGCGGCGGTGGGTTTGCTATCCGCTAAAGGCGTGTCGGTGGTCCTGGCCCCGAGGCTTGGTCCCAACGCCGCATCTGCACTGAAGGCGGCCAATATGAGGGCCTACCTCGCCGAGGGGGCCACCGCAGCGGATTGTGTGGCCCGGTACCTCTCAGGAGAGGCGATCCCCCTGGACTGACTAAGGGGATACGGCGATGCGAAGAGATCGATATTGGGGGGTAATGAACGGTGTCTGAGAACGCCTGTGGCAACTGCGCCCAGAGGGGGGCGTGCGATTCGACCCCCGAGGCATGCGGTGTGAGCAAGGGCCCCAAGAGGTCCATCGGTCGGATAGTGGCAATCGGCAGCGGCAAGGGTGGGGTGGGCAAGAGCTCCGTCTCGGCCCTGATGGCGGTGGCCCTGGCTAGGAAGGGCTTAAAGGTGGGGATCCTGGACGCGGACATCACCGGCCCATCCATCCCAAAGCTTATGGGGATAAGCTCCATGCCCATGGGATCCCCACTGGGGATCATCCCGCCCAAATCTCCCACCCTGGGCATATCGGTCATGTCCATCAACCTTCTGTTGGAGGACGCCACCAAGCCGGTGATATGGAGGGGGCCCATAATAGCCAACACCATCAAGCAGTTCTACGAAGAGGTCCTCTGGGGGGACCTGGACGCCCTGCTGATAGACCTTCCGCCGGGGACCTCGGACGCGCCGCTGACGGTCATGCAGAGCATACCCCTGGACGGGATGGTGGTGGTCACCTCCCCCCAGGAGCTGGCCAACATGGTGGTTGAGAAGGCAATGCACATGGCTACCATGATGAACACCGAGATACTGGGCCTGGTGGAGAACATGGCCTACGCCATATGCCCCCACTGCGGCCAGCGATGGGACGTGTTCGGCCCCAGCAGCCTGGATCAGCTGGCCTCCAAGTGGTCGGTGGAGAGGGTGGCGACCCTTCCGATGGACACCTCCATATCCAAGCTGGGGGACATGGGACGCATCGAGGAGTACCACAACCTGGAGCTGCTGGATCCGATTATCCAGGCCTTCATCGGCCCCCAGGAGACTTAGGGCTTGACTTGCAAGGGGGTAACCGGGGGACACCCGTCATGGGGGCTCGGTTACCCCTCTTTTTTACCCTACCGGTGGACATCTCAAGCCCGATCCCTTGACTTCCAGGGGGACGACAATATAATGATAATCAATATCAATAGTGGAGGTGGGCGACGTGTACGGTCTCAATCGCGTGGCTAGGCGCAACGTAACTCCCCGCCGGGGTTGCGGCATGGGCCCCTGCGGCGGTGGCATGGGGTTCCGCCGGGGACGAAGGTTATCGTGGCATTCCCGCCCTGACCGGGGATGGGTCTGCGCGTCGGAGCTGATCTCCCGGGTAGCCGCCCTGGAGGATCAGGTGAGGCGCCTTGGGGCCCAAGGCGACGAGGCCAAGGGATGACAGCCTAAGGAGGGATGATGAGTTGAAGATAGCGGTTCCGATGGAGGGGGGGCTGGTCTGCCCCCACTTCGGTCACGCCCCTGAGTTCCTGGTGGTTGCCACCGACGAGGACAAACCGGTGGCGCGGGAGGTCTACGAGAACCCGGGACATGAGCCGGGCAGGCTTCCCCGGTGGCTGGCGGACCTGGGGGTCAAGACCATCCTGGCGGGGGGCATGGGAGATAGGGCGGTATCCCTCTTCAAGGCCAACGGCATAAGGGTCTGTCTAGGGGTATCGGGCCCCGCGGAGGAGGTGGTGGACGCGTTCCTCTCCGGCCGGCTAGAGGAGGGGGAGAGCCTCTGCGACCACCAGCCGGGGAGCGTCTGCGGCCACGGAGACGGAGGATGCCATCACTAGGCGATAGGCCCATGGCCATTGCGGTGGTGAGCGGCAAGGGCGGGGCGGGGAAGACGTCTTTCTCCGCCTCCCTCGTCCTGTCCAGGCGGGGGGTTACGGCCGTCGACGCGGACGTGGAGGAACCCAACCTGGCCCTGCTCCTGGGCAACCCGCCCATGGCCACCATGAACGCCACCATCCCTACCCCCCAGGTGGTGGATGACCTTTGCGCCCGTTGCGGCACCTGTTCCAGGACATGCCGTTTCGGCGCCGTGTTCTCCTTTGGACAGGCCCCCCCGGTCTTCAATTCCCTCTGCCACGGATGCGGGGCCTGCGTGCTGGCTTGTCCCCGTGGGGCGCTATACCAGGTGGATAGGCCGGTGGGGGTGATTGGCCGGGGCGTGGCGGGGGACGCGATCCTGGTGGAGGGGCGCCTCCTGGTAGGTAACCCCAATCCGGTCCCGGTGATCCACCGGGCCATTGAGGTTGGGTTAGCGGAGGGAAGGGATGCGGTGATCGACTCCCCCCCGGGGGCCGCCTGTCCAATGATGGCGGCGGTGCGAGAGGCGGACGCGGTCATCCTGGTGACCGAGCCCACCCCCTTCGGGAGGGCGGACGCGGAGGTGGCCGCCCAGGTTTTGGTGGAGCTGGGGAAGCCCACCGCCCTGGTGGTGAACCGCTCCGGGATCCTGGAGGAGGACCCTCCACTTGGGGGGATCCTGGGCACCCTGCCGGAGCTTGCAAGGATATCCTTTTCCAGGAGGGTGGCGGAGGGATACGCGGTGGGGGTACCGCCCTCTGCGGTGGACCCCTCGTGGGCGATGGCGGCCGAGTCCGCCTGGAGATGGGTAATGGAGGTGACCGGATGAACCCCCTGGAGATCGCGGTGGTGAGCGGCAAGGGAGGAACCGGCAAGACCACCGTGTCCTCCGCCCTGGCGGCGGCGCTCAAGGGGGACTGCGTCCTGTGCGATGCGGACGTGAACGTGCCGGACCTTTGGATCCTATTGAGGCCCCGGATCCTGGAGAGGGAGGACTTCATGGGGCAGGAGAAGGCGGAGATGCGCCGCCACCTATGCGAAGGTTGCGGAAGGTGCGCCGCCGCTTGCCGGTTCGACGCCATATGGCTGGAGGATGGAGAGGTTCGGCTGGATCGGCGTCGATGCGAGGGGTGCGGGGCCTGCGCCGTGGTTTGCCCCACGGGGGCCATCTCCCTCTCCCCGTCGATCCAAGGGGACGTCTTTCGTAGCGAGACGGACCTGGGCCCCTTCTGGCACGCCCGGCTGCACCCCGGGGGGGAGAACTCCGGCCGGCTGGTTCAGCTCCTCAGGGATAGGGCCCGGAAGACCGGACGGGAGCTCGGTAAGCGCTGGGTCCTGGTGGACGGGCCCCCGGGGGTCGCCTGCCCCGCCGCCTCGGCCATAACCGGTTGCCAACTGGCCCTGGCGGTCACCGAGCCCTCCAGGAGCGGGCTTCACGACCTGAGGCGTCTTGGGGAGCTGGCAAGCCGCCTCAGGGTCCCCATGGCGGTGGTCCTGAACCGCTCGGACCTCTCGGAGGAGGGGGCCCAGGCGGTGAGACGGACCTGCGATGAGATGGGATGGCCCCTCTTGGCGGAGATACCGTTCGACCAGGAGATCGCAAGGGACTTGGCCATGGCCAGGATACCCAGCGCCCCCTTGGCGAAGGCCATCCAGGCCATCAAAGAGGGCATGGAGGATCTCCTGGGCGAGGATGCCGTCGAGGAGGGAGAATGAAAGGGGGCCCCGCGGGGCCCCCTTCGCTCTGCGGTGTGGGCGGATGGATCAATCCCACTTGGATCCGTCCAGCTCCCCCTCGCCCTTGGCCACCACCACGGTGCCCACCATGTCGCCCGTCACGTTGAGCAGGGTGCGCCCCATGTCCATTATGGAGTCGATACCCAGGATCATGGCGTAGGCGGCGGCAGCGGCGGTCCCCTCCGACACCGATATGCCCACCGAGTTGAGCACCATGAGCAGCATTATGGCCCCCGCTCCCGGCACCCCTGCGGTGCCTATGGAGGCCAGGGTGGCGGTCAGTATCACCGTAAGCTGCTGGCTAAGGGAGAGGGCCTGCCCCATGCAGTTGGCCACGAACATGACGCACACCCCCTGGTATATGGCGGTGCCGTCCATGTTTATGGTTGCCCCCAGCGGCAAGGTGAAGGAAAATATGCCCTTAGAGACCCCGAGCATCTCCTCCGACACCTCCATGGTGACCGGCAGGGTGGCGCTGCTGCTGCGGGTCACGAAGGCGGTTATCATGGCCTCCCTGGCGCGGCGGAAGAAGCCAAGGGGACTCAGGCCGAAGGCCTTGAGGGCCGCCCCGTAGATCACCACCATGTGGGCCCCGAAAGCCAGGTAAACGGTCCCCAACGCCATGGCCAGAGGCCCGGCAACCTTGCTTCCCTGCTGGGAGAATACGGTGGCGATCAGGGCGAAGACCCCGATGGGGGCGTACTCCATGATCCACTTGGTGATCTTGTACATGGCCTCCGCCCCGCCCTCGCAGACCTTGAAGACCGCCTGCCCGGCGGAGCTGAGCCGCGGGTCCTGGGACTCGGAGAGGGTGCTTATGCCTATGCCCAGCAGCAGGGCGAAGAATATTATCTGGAGCATGTTCCCCCCCGCCAGGGCCTCCACCGGGTTGGTGGGCACCACGTTGAGGAGGGTTTCAACCAGGCTCGGCGGGGTGGCCGACAGGGTGGCCCCGCCGGTGCCCTCCAGGACCAGCCCAAGCCCGGGCTTGAGCAGGTTCGCGAAGAGGAGCCCCACCGTCACCGCCAGGGCGGTGGTTATGGTGTAGTAGGCGATGAGCTTGATCCCAACGGAGCCCAGCCTGGAGGGGGAAACGCTGGAGGCCCCAACCACCAGGGAGAAGAAGACCACGGGAACCACTATCATCCTCAGAAGACGAAGCAACAGGTCGCCCAGGGGCTTGACCGCCGCCGCCTGGGGTCCCAGGGCGAGCCCCACCGCCGCCCCCAGCGCGGTGGCGACAAGGATCCTAGCCACCAGGCTGGTGCCGAAGTAAAAACCCAATAAGCCCTTGGAACCGTTGGAACCGCTCAAACACAACACCTCCGATGAATGAAAATTAAGGAATCGGTCGAATTCCCTTAAAGTAATTATACAAAAACCCGACCGCCATGCAATTAAAATCCACTGGAGATATGAAGCGGAGGGACAAATATATTTGACCCTCCGCGCGCCGGGGCCTCAGCGGCTTCTGCGGTCAGCTCTTCCCTGGCGGCCTTCCACGAGGCGGAGCTTGGATCTCCGTTGTCAACATCCGTCATCGGCAGGTCGATCCCCCGGGCCAAGAGCTCCCGGCGGAGCACCTGGATGAAGACCCCGGCACTGCCATAGCGGACAGCGAAGTCCACAACCTTGCGGGTATCGGGGGACATGCGGCCGGTGCAGGTGGCGGTTACGCCGCAGCTGGGGCTCCCCTTAACGCCCACTACCCCCAGGACCTGGACACCGTTCTGTAGGGCATCCTGGATCTGGTCCATGAAGGGCTCCAGTATCCTGGAACAGTGCCGGCGAAAGGCCGGGCTGTCGTACTGCTCCACCCCCATGGGGCATCTCCTCAAGCCAAGGAAGGTGCTCTCCGGACATGGCAGCTGGATGATCCCCGTTCCCTCCGCCACGAGCGGCGCCAGGAACTCCCCCATGGCCCCCGGGTACCGGGCCTCCCCATCAACGATGGCGTTGGCGTTCAGTATGCAGTGGCACAGCACGACCAATCTATAGCTTCGTTCCATCCCAGCCTACTCCCCCTTACCCCTGAAGAAGGGGGTGCCGCTCATGGCGTGGATCCTGGCGGGGAGCTTTGGCAATATGAGGGCCACCAGGACACAGCAGGCAACCTTGTCGACCAGGTTGCCGGTTATCCGGGGGATGAACGCGGCGGTGAAGATGGAGCTCCCACATGGCAAAGGCGGCTTTGGCGATGAGACGAGATGGATGCCGCCTGGTGCGAAGGCGGAGAGCGCAGAGGGAGATCCTTCGGTGAGTCCGATCATCCGCAAGGGAACCGTACCGGGGGATGGGCTCAACCCAAGGGAGGTCCGGCCCGCCACCCGGTCCTCACGCCCAGGCGCTCTCCAACAACGGCAACAACGGCGCAGACCGTGCCGTAGACTCCGGGGCGTCACCTGTGAGCCGGCCGAATCATCCCCATCCCCCCTTCACATGCCATCGCCCAAACACAGGACAACTATACCACCCGATCTAACGTACCTATCCCATGCCCTGCTATGCCGCCATGACTCAAGCCCCTCCCCCACAGCCCAGATCCGGTGAGGCGATCCGCCGGAGGGTGAACGCCGCCACCTCAAGGGGGGAGAAGTTCCCCAAGGGGCCAGGCCCGGGGGCATAAAAATCAAGGGAGGGGCGACATTGCGTCGCCCCTCCCACCTAGGCCTATAAAGACTTAGAGCTTAACCACGTTGGCAGCCTGCTCGCCCTTGGGACCCATCTCCACGTCCAGGGAGACCCGCTGCCCCTCCTCGAGGGTCCTGTAGCCATCCATCTTGATGGCGCTGAAGTGACAGAACACGTCCCTGCCCTCGTCGGTGGTGATGAAGCCATAACCCTTCGTCGCGTTGAACCACTTAACCGTTCCCTGAGTAGCCACTTGTTGCCTCCTGAATTTAGTCCTTTCTAGAGAAGGACGGTTGCGCTGCCGAAACCCGACAACGAGGCCATTATAGATCTTCTAAAAATTTTGTCAACCCAGGGGATCTCGTTAAGTTTTTTTAACTAAACCCCCAGCTCCGCCACCAGGTCCCCTATGGCATGGACGCACTCGTCGGGCAGGCTATCGTAGCCCCCGGTGCACTCCTCCCTCTCTCCCAGGAACCTGATCCGGGCCTCCAGAGACCGCCGGAGAACCTCCCGGTACCCCGGATCGTCCACAGGGGGCTCGAAACCATCGATGGGCAGGTAGTCCATCCCACCCACCAGCCCCTGGAAGCCGCAGCGCCCCTCCACCACGTCCAGTAGGACCTGCAGCGTGAGATCCTTTGGCACCTTCCGACCCATGAAGTGACCGGTGTTGAGCACGAAACACCTGACACCCCTCCCAAAGATCCCCTTGAACTTCTCGTAGTCCTCCCGAAGGGGGTAGGCCCTGAAGGGGTTAGCGAAGGGCTCGAAGACCAAAGCCTCCGGGTCCACCCCGGAGGCCAGCCTCTCGGCGCTGCTCCTCTTGGTGGCCAACGTGGCCCCCATGGCGGCCCCCAGGACCGGGTCCTTCATGATCCAGAAGACCGCGTCCAGCGGGTCGTCGATCCTGTCCACCCGGTCGGGGGACCAGAGCCTGGACTTGATGGCCCTGCCATTGCCGTTGCGCACGTCCTCCATCACCGGCACCCGGCGTCCCGTGGAGTCCAACGTAACACCGCAGTTCTGGATGGACAGGAGGTAGCGGTTGTCCGGGGATCCGCAGGGGTAGTCGGATGTCTTGTCGAAGTAGGAGGGCTCCAATGCCACGCCTGACAAAGCCCCATGAAACAACATCACAAAGGGATTGACAGGTCCAGCCCCTTAAGCCGTTCCCTCCCTTCGGCGTGTGTGACGGCACCAACCGAGGCCGCCGCCAAAGGACACGATAACACCCGGCTCGCCCGGATTAAAAGCCGGAGGGGCCGGGAAAGACATTTAAGATTTGGGCTTCAAAATTAAAAATGTAAACCTATTTGGGGGACGGGACACCCTCCCCCGGGCCCCTGCCGGGGAGGACCAGGAGGGATATGAGCCCCCTTGCGATCCCCATGGCCCTCCTGGGGCCCAGGAAACCGACTCCAGCCCCCAGGGCCAGGGCGCTCAGCCATATGCCCAGCCGGTGCTCCCGGACCCATCGGTCCGCCCCCCGGGAGGACTCGAGCAGCGCCTCCCGGGCACGGGTCAGCTCCCTCTCCTCCGAGACCCCGAAGCCCACAGGCAACACCCCCATCCGCAGAGAGCCAGCGCCAATCCCACCAGGCCGAAGGCCAGGGGCCCCCCAACCCGGGGCCTCAGCCAAAGCGATGCCCCGTAGGCCCCGAAGGCGATGCCCAGCACCAGAAACGAAATGGACAGGAACATCCCCAGGGCCCATCGGGCGGAGAGGGCCAGAAGGAGCCGCATCTCCGCCTCGATGGCATCCAGGACGCCCAGAACGAACTTGGCTATGGGCTCCATCCGCCTAGGATCAGTCCCGGTGGTGCCTCACCAGGGCCCCCAGCAGGAGCCCGGCGCCGAACGCCAGGGCCGCCACCGCCAGGGGAGACTCCCCAACCACCGACGTGGCCCGGTGGATCGCCGCCGAGGCGGGCTCCGATATGGCCCCCGCCCCCTTGGCTATCCGGTCCAGCACCCGCTCCCGCATCTCGTCCACGTAGGCCTTGAACTCCCCCAGGTACTGGCGGATCCGGTCCTCCTGCCTCTCCTCCTCCTCAACCGCCGGCAGCCGGGCCTCCAGCGCCTCCAGACGACGCAGAACCTCCTTCAGATCCTCCTCCATGACGGTCACCCCCTGTCCAATGCTGTGGCTATCGTGATATATAATTTAAATGAAGAATCGGCGGAAGGCAACACCGGGCCGAAGGAAGGGAGTGATCCTAGTGGACGTGCGGGAGGCGATAAGGTCCAGGCGATCGATAAACTTCTTCGATCCTGGAAGGAGGATACCCGAAGGGGTCCTGGAGGAGGTCATAGAGGAGGCCAACCTGGCCCCGTCATCCTTCAACCTCCAGCCCTGGGAGGTGGTGGTGGTCAAGGACCCGGAGGACAAGAGGCGCCTTCGGGAGTGCGCCTTCAACCAGCCCAAGGTGGAAGAGGCCTCGGCGGTCCTGATCGTGGCGTCGGACCCCATGGCGGTGGAGCGGCACATCGACCGGGTGCTCAAGAGCATGGTGGAGCTGGGCTACATGAAGGCGGAGGACGTGGAGCGCACCCGCCCCATGCCCTTCAACCTCTACGGGGAGATGGACTCGGAGAGGCGGCGCCTCTTCGCGGTCAAGAACGCGTCCCTCTTCGCCATGAGCCTAATGATCGCCGCCATGGGACACGGGCTGTCCACCCACCCCATGGACGGGTTCAACGAATCGAAGGTCAAGGAGGCCTTCGGCATACCTGGCAGGTTCGTGATCCCCATGCTGATAGCGGTGGGATACCTGAGGGACGGGGTTACCCTGTTGCCGAGGGGCCTGAGGCGCCCCCTGGAGGAGTTCGTCCACCTCGGCAGGTTCTCCCCCAAGGACTAACCCCCGCCGAGACTGAAACCCGGTTAACCACCTGGCCGCCGGAGGGCACCGAAGCCCACCGGCGGCTATTACTTTTCTTAAAGTTGGCAATCGATTTCTGCCGGTTGACTCAACGACAAATGGGAGCAAATATACAGCGATCCCATTTTGTGGCCATTGGCCGTTAAAATTCGAAGGAGGTTGGTTTCTTTGTCCGACGGAAAGAAGCGGGAGGGTTTCTCATCCGGGCTGGCGGTCTTCTTCGCCACCCTTGGGTCCGCGGTGGGGCTTGGCAACATATGGAAGTTCCCCTACCTCACTGGAGTCAACGGAGGGGGCGCCTTCCTCCTGGTCTACTTCATATGCATAGCCCTGGTGGGGATCCCGGTCATGACCGGAGAGTTCATAATAGGCCGCAGGGGAAGGGGCAACGCGGTGGGCTCCTTCAGGAACGTGACCGGCAACCCCGCAACCCCCTGGAGGTTCGTGGGGGTCCTGGGGGTCCTGTCCGCCTACCTCATCATGTTCTTCTACACCGACGTGGCGGGCTGGGTCTACTTCTACTTCTTCAAGGCCGCCACCGGACAGCTGGCGGGGATAACCAAGGAGCAGGTGGGTCCCCTCTTCAAGGCGGTGGTGGGCGCCGGCGCCACGTCGCTCCGGGGGGCCATGTCCCCGGTCCTGTGGCAGTGGATCGTGCTGGCCCTGGTTGGTAGCGCCATATCTCTGGGGGTCCGCAGCGGCATAGAGCGGATCACCAAGACCCTCATGCCCCTCCTGTTCGTCCTCATCATCCTATGCGACATAAGGGCCCTCACCCTGCCAGGAGCCAAGGATGGCATCCGCTTCCTGTTCAACGTGGACTTCTCAAAGCTGACCCCTTCGGTCATCCTGGCCGCCCTGGGACTGGCGTTCTTCAAGCTCTCCCTTGGGATGAGCACCATGATCACCTACGGATCCTACTTCACCGACGACAACCGGCTGATCAACACCGCCGTCCGGGTTGCCGCCTCGGACACCCTGGTCTCCCTGCTGGCGGGGCTGGCCATCTTCCCCACGGTCTTCAGCTTCGGCATGGAGCCCTCCGCCGGGCCAGGACTCCTGTTCATGACCATCCCCCTGGTCTTCAGCCAGATACCCCTGGGCAACCTGCTCCTGGCCGCCTTCTTCCTCCTCACCTGCTTCGCCGCCACCACCGCCATGCTCTCCATAATGGAGGTCCCCATCGCCTTCATGGTGGAGGAGCTCAAGCTGAAGCGCCCCCTGGCGGCGCTACTCAACTGCATCATCATCGGCTCCATCGGCGCCACCGCCACCCTATCGGCGGACGGGTCCTCCTACCTCGGGGGCATCCATATTCTGGGCAGGACCTTCTTCGACCTCTACGACCACCTGTCCAGCAACATCATGATGCCCATAGGCGGGCTCCTCACCGCGGTCTTCGTGGGCTACGTGCTCAAGAGCGGGATCGTGGAGGAACAGCTCTCCAACGGAGGCACCCTGAACAACCGGGGGCTCATCGCCGCCTACCGGTTCGTCCTCCGGTACATAACCCCGGCGCTGCTACTGCTGGTCTTCCTGAGCACCGCGGGGGTGATAAGGCTCTAGGGAGAAATGATCCCCAGGTCCCGAATGGACCCACCCCCCAGGTCCGATAACTTAGTAGGACTAGGGGGGTGATCCGATTGGACAGGAGGGTGGAAGCCGTAAACGGGGTCAACCCGGTGGAGCCCGTGCGCCCCAAGAGGGGACCCAAGGGGGAACCGGGCAGGGTGCGCCGCCGCTGGGAGGACTTCCTGGAGGAGGAGTCCCGCCAGGGGGGCGGGAACCAGCCCCACCAAGAGGCGAGGGACCGGGAACCCCTCCACCAGGACGAGCCCCCGGAGGACCCAAGGGAGGCCCTGAGGCGCGTAAAGGAACGCCCCACCTCCCTGCTGGAGGCCCACAGCCCGAAGGACACCCGGGGGGTCATAATAGACTCCAAGGGGTAGGGGTGGTTGACACTCATGATAACTGTGAGTTATCATGACCCTGGACAAGATGACCAGGAGGTGTTGATCATGACCAAGTTCATGAGGCTCATAGGCAGAATATACGTTCTCAAGGGAGGCTCCGTGGAGAGGCTCTTCGACGCCGACAGGGCCTCCGCCTTTCACCGCCGGTGCGTGACGCTGGAGGACCTGATGAGCTGCGGAGATCCGTCCAGGGCGGCCTGACCCGGAACATACACCTATCAGAGCAGGGTAAGGAGGGGGGACCCAGGTCCCCCCTCCGGCTTGCGCTATCCCCTCAGGCCCCTAAAGCTCCATCCCCGCCTTCAGGGCCTTCACGTTCAGCTCCAGGAACCTGGGGGGCACCACGTCCGCCAGCACCTGGGACCAGTCTATGGTGTCCAGCCCCATGGACCTTATGAGGGCCCCCAGTAGCACCACGTTCTGAGCCTTCACGTTCCCCAGCTCCTGGGCCACCTTCCCGGCGTCGAAGATCTTCAAGTCCCTCACCTTCCGGCGGAACATCTCGTCCAGCCCCTCCGGGTAGGAGTCCTTGCCCAGGAGAACCGGCACCGGGTAGATCTCGTAGTCGTTCACCACCAGGGTGCCCCCCTCCTTGAGGTAGCTGAGCCACCGGGCGGCCTCCAGCTTCTCGAAGGCCACCAGGATGTCCGCCTCCCCCTCGGAGATGACCGGCGAGTAGACCTTCTCCCCGTACCTCACGTGGGTGGTAACGCTGCCCCCCCTCTGGGACATGCCGTGGATCTCCGACATCTTCACGTCGTAGCCCATCTTCATGAGGCCCTCGGAGAGGACCTTGGAGGCCAGTATGGTGCCCTGCCCCCCGACGCCTACCAGGAGAATGCTATTGGTGGAGTTCCTACTCATTTACCTCGCCCTCCCTAGAGATGGCCCCCTTGGGGCAGAGCTGGAGACACAGGCCGCAACCGTTGCACTGGGCGGTGTCTATCACGATTACCCCATCCTTCATGGCTATAGCGGGACACCCGGGCCTTATGCAGGACTTGCACTTGACGCACTTGGAGTGATCCACCACGCAGTGCACCCCAGCCCTGGCTCGCTGGACCTCCTTTATGAGGGCGCAGGGCCGGCGGGTTATTATCACGAAGGGCTCCTCCGAGGCCTCCGCCGCCTTCACCGCCGCCTCACAGGCCTTGTAATCGTAGGGATCCACCACCACCAGGTTCTCCCTCTTGACCCCGCAGGCCACGCACAGGGCCTCGATGTCCAGGCTCACGGTCTCCTCCCCCATCAGGGTCCGGCCGGTCCCGGGGTTCTCCTGATGTCCCGTCATGGCGGTTATCCGGTTGTCCACGATCACCAGCGCCAGGGGGACCTTGTTGTACACCGAGTCGATGAGCCCCGTTATCCCCGAGTGGAAGAAGGTGGAGTCCCCGATGACCCCGAACACCTTCCCCTTGCGGCCCGCCAGCTGCTGGACCTTCTGGAAGCCCACCCCGGCGGAGACCGACGCCCCCATGCAGATCACCGTGTCCCCCACGTTCAGGGGCTCCATGGCCCCCAAGGTGTAGCAGCCGATGTCGCTGGTCACCACCTTGTCCTTGATCCGGCTCATGGCGTAGAAGATGCCCCTATGGGGACAGCCGGCGCACAGCACTGGCGGACGGCCCGGCACCGGACAGTCGGGCCTGGCCACCTTGGGCTCCTCGGAGGACACGAAGGCCCGCCTCACCACCGCGGGGGACAGCTCGTCCACCGCAGGCAGCAGCTCCCGGCCCACGCAGTCTATCCCCAGCTGCCTCACGAAGTTCTCGATGTAGGGCTCGTTCTCCTCCACCACCACCACCCGGTCCACGCTCCGGGCGAAGACGGATATGAGCCGATCCGGCAGGGGATGGGAGAAGCCTATCTTGAGGTAGCTGGCCTGATCGCCGAAGGCCTCCCGGGCGTGCTGGTAGCCGATGCCGCTGGCTATGACCCCTATCCGCCGGTCAGGCCCCCACTCGATCCGGTTGAAGGGACAGTCGTTGGAGTAGTCCCTCAGGGCCGCCAGCCGCTCCTCCACCACGTAGTGCCTGGCCTTGGCGGAGGAGGGGGCCATGAGGGTCTTACGGATGTCCCGGTGGTACTCCCTGATGGGCACCTCCTGCCGCTCTCCGAGCTCCACCACCCCCTTGCTGTGACAGACCCGGGTGGTGACCCGGAAGAGGACCGGGGTGTCGAACCTCTCGGATATCTCGAAGGCGGCCTTCATGAAGTCCTTGCACTCCTGGCTGTCCGAGGGCTCCAGCATGGGTATCTTGGCGTGCGGGGCGTACCAGCGGTTGTCCTGCTCGTTCTGGGAGCTGAAGAGCCCCGGGTCGTCGGCGGAGACCAGGACCAGGCCCCCGTTGACCCCTATGTAGGCCATGGTGAAGAGCGGGTCCGCCGCCACGTTCACCCCCACGTGCTTCATGGCCGCCAGGGCCCTAGCGCCGCCGATGGAGGCCCCGCTGGCCACCTCCAGAGCCACCTTCTCGTTGGTGGACCACTCGGAGTAGATCTCCCGATACTGGGACATGTTCTCCAATATCTCCGTGCTGGGAGTGCCGGGATATGCGGCCGCCACGTGAAGCCCCGCCTCCCAGGCACCCCTGGCTATCGCCTCGTTGCCCGTAAGTATCGCCTTACCTGCCAAGGCATTCCCCTCCTTCGTCTCCTAGCAACTCGAACGGGACCCCGGTCCCGCAGAAACCTTAACGGGCCCCCTGGGACACCAGGCAGGCCATGGCTATGGAGTACAGCTTGCCCCGGGCGGTCTCCGCCCGGGAGGTGAGCACTATGGGGGCCTTGGCCCCAAGGACCAGGCCCGCCATCTGGGCCTTGGCGTAGTAGATGAGGCTCTTGCCCGCCACGTTGCCGGTCTCTATGTTGGGCATGAGGAACAGGTCCACCTGGCCGGATATGCGGCTCTCTATCCCCTTGTGATGCGCCGCCTCGGGGGATATGGCCACGTCCAGGGCTATGGGCCCCTCCATCACGCAGGATCCGAACTCACCCCGGCCCCACTCCTCCACCAGGGCCGCCGCGTCCACGGTGGCCTGCATCTTGGGGTTCACCTGCTCGTTGGCGCAGAGCACCGCCACGTTGGGCCTCTCGTAGCCCAGGGCCCACAGGGCCGAAAGGGCGTTCCTAAGGATACCCCGCTTGGCCTCCAGGTCCGGGGCTATGTTTATCCCCCCGTCGGTGTGGAAGACCAGCCGATCCTCTCCGGGGATCTGAAACACCGACAGGTGGCTTATGAGGCTGCCGGTCCTCAGCCCCTTGTCGGGGTTGAGCACTCCCCGCATGAAGTCGCTGGTGTTCACCAGCCCCTTCATCAGCACCTGGGCCCTCCCCTCTCGGACCTCGTTGGCGGCGGTCACCGCCGCGGACGCAGGGTCCGGATCCGCTATGACCGGCAGGTCCGATAGACCCAGCTCCTTCGCCATGGGACCTATCTTGGACGGATCCCCCACCAGGAGGGCGTCGCATATGCCCTCCTCCCGGGCCATGGCCACGCACCGCAAGACCTCCATGTCCTCCGCGGATGCCACCGCCAGGGTCACCCGGCCACCGGAACGAACCCTATCCAATACCTGGTCGTAACTCCGCAGCATGCAAACCATACCCCCCAAAGATCGAGTTGAAAACGACGAAATCACCTAAATAACCCGAAAGTTTCCCCCTACGGGTCAAGGTTAATACCCCAGTGGCGGATTGTCCAGAGATAAACCGGCGATATCTCTAAAAAACTAAAGCTGTCTATGTGTTCTGTTAGCCCTTTTATGTTTTTACCCTTTTTGGAGCTATATATCCGCAGAACCCGGTCCCCCGGGCCCGGTTGTAGCCGGGCCCCTTAGAGGGTAAAATTGGGCAGGCTTCATGGAAGCCCATCCCATTCGAAGAGGAGGAACCGAGAATGGCCAAGGCTGTAGTGGACAAGGATACCTGCGTGGGTTGCGAGGCTTGCGTGGGGGTTTGCCCCACCTCCGCCATCTCCATGGTGGACGGCAAGGCGGAGGTTAACCCCGACGCCTGCGTAGAGTGCGGCGCCTGCGTCGCCACCTGCCCGGTGAGCGCCATCTCCCAGTAGTCCCGGGGGAGACCAGGGGGGGCCTTTGGCCCCCCTGTTTTTTACCCCCAGGATGCCACATGGGTGATCAAGTGATATAATTTCGGGATAAAATTAAGAAGGGAGTGATCGTTAATGAGAACGAGAACCTTGACGGCCCTGCTGGCCCTGGGACTGATCCTGGCCATGGGCTCCCCTTCCCTGGCCAAGGCCAGGATAGCGGTGCTCAGCTTCCAGGACAGCTCCGGCGCCGGGGCCCCCGCGGCGGCCATCGCGGACATGATGACCACCGAGCTCTTCAACACCGGCCTCTTCTCCGTGGTGGAGCGCTCCAGGATAGACCAGATCGCCATGGAGCAGAGGATGTCCGCCCAGGGGCTAACCTCCCCCTCCTCGGCGGTCCAGATGGGCCAGTTGCTGGGAGCGGAGTACCTGATGACCGGGTCCATAACCCAGTACCGCTACGAGGCCTCCGGGGGGGTCATACCCCTGCCGTTCGGGGGCCTCAGCGGAGTAGCGGTCGGATCCGAGACCGCCTACGTGACCCTGGACGTGAGGCTCATCAACGCCGCCACCGGAGAGGTTATAACCACCGCCAGGGCGGAGGGGGCGGCCAATCAGACCCAGGGGGGCCTGGCCTACGACTCCGCGGTCTTCGGCACCGGCAAGGCGGGGGGGCTCCTGGGACAGGCCACCTACAAGGCGGTAACCAAGATAGTCGAGCAGGTGAAGGGCAAGGTGGGGTCCTCCATCGGCGTCAAGCCCTTCAACGTGCTCTCCGAGATGGCCAAGGTGGTCACCATAGACGGGGGGTCCAACCACGGGGTCCAGGCGGGACAGCTCTTCATGGTCTACGGTGAGGGGGCCCCGGTGCTGGGCCTCAAGGGGGAGATCCTGGACGTGGAGAAGGTCAACCTGGGGCTCGTAAGGATCACCGAGGTGAACCCCAACTACTCCAAGGGGACCCTGATCAAGGGCATCGACGTGAGACGGGGTGACAAGGTGATACCCTACACCGGGGACGTGGAGTCCTTCCGGGTGGGCATAAGGTAGAGGGGGTGATGGGCTTGAGACGCTTGCTAACCCTGGCGCTCCTCCTGGGGGTGCTGATACCCTGCTCCGCCCAGGGGGCCATGCTCCCACCCCACAAGAGGATCGCGGTGATGATCTTCGAGTCCGCCAGCGGGCTCTTCAGGGACAACCTGGCGGTGGACACCGCCTCCACGGTGATCACCCAGGCGCTTATAGAGAACGGCTACCCGGTGGTCAACGACGCCCAGGTGAAGAAGATCAAGGCGGACAAGCGGTCCGAGCTCCTCAGGTCCGGGGACGCAAAGGCCATAAAGGCCCTGGGCAAGACCTACGACGTGCGGATATTCCTGGTGGGCAAGGCAACCCTGGCGGAGGCGGTGAGAAACGACTTCGGCACCTACACCGCCACCGCCACGGTCACCATCCAGGGCTACTCCACCCAGGACGGGAAGTACCTGCTGAGCCAGATGGCCAGCTCAAAGCAGCTGGGGGGCACCCCCGACGAGGCGTCCCAGAAGGCCCTGGAGGCCGCCTCCCGGGAGCTGGCCCAGCGGCTCATATCGGGCCAGGGGCAGACCATCCACGGCTCCTACCCCACCTCGTACCGCTACAGGGACGTGACGGTCACCATCACCGGCGCCCAGGACTTCCAGCAGGTGAACGCCATCCTCCAAAAGGTCCAGTCCCACCCGGCCACCCGCCAGGCCATGGTGACCTCCTACTCCTCCGGGAACGCCACCATCGGGGCCAGCTTCGGCGGGGACGTGAAGGAGATCCTGTCCCTGATAAGGGACACGGTCCAGCCCCGCAACGTCAGGACCGGACCGAACTCCATCTGGGTGGACCTTTAACGGGCACCTAAAGCGGAGGGGCCCCAGGAGGCCCCTCCGGTCACGCCGGGACGGTCCGCCGGCGGCTCATGATCAGGTGGAGGGCAAAGGCCCCCAGGAAGGCCCCCAGCGACAGGGCCAAGCCAGCCCCCTTGGGGTACACCAGCACCACCCCAGCCACAAGGAAGGCTAGCCTCTCCACCCAGCCCATGTCGGTCAGCCCGGTGCCTATGAAGGCTCCGGACAGGCAGAGGATCCCCAGGGCGGTGAGGCCGAAGACTCCGAGGAAGCTCACCCAAGAGAAGTCGATCAGGAGGAGCACCGGGTTGTAGACGAAGAAGAAGGGCAGTATGAGCCCCGAGGAGGTGAGGAAGAGCCCCGTAAGGGCCACCTTGGTGGGACGCCCCCCCGATAGCCCCGCGGCGGTGAAGCTGGTGAGCGCCACCGGGGGCACCACCCCCGACAGGGTCCCGTAGTAGAAGGCGAAGAAGTGGGCCGCCAGGGAGGGGACCCCCATGCCCTGAAGGGCCGGGGCCGCTATGGTGGCCACCACGATGTAGCAGGCGGTGGATGGGAGCCCCATTCCCAGGACGATTGAAGCCACCATGCAGAGAAGCAGCGACGCCCACAGCATGCCACCGGAGAGGTGCATTATGTTGAGGGCTATCACCTGTCCTAGCCCGGTCATCCCCACGGACCCCACTATGAAGCCCACGATGGCACAGGAGACCGCCACCGGGGCGGAGCTCACCGCCCCATCCTCCAGTGCCCTGAGGGCGTCCTTTAGGCTCATCCGGGTGCTGGGCCTGAGGGAGGAGACCACGATTATGGCCACCAGCCCCGCCATGGCGGAGAACAGCGGGGTGTAGCCCGCCACCAGCATGTAGATGATGAACGCCAGGGGTATCAGCATGTGCCCCCGCTCCGCCATGGTCTTCGAAAGGCTGGGCACCTCCTCGGGGGGCAGCCCCCTCATCCCCTGTCGCTTGGCCTGAAGGTCCACCATGAACATGATCCCCAGGAAGTAGAGGATCGCCGGGGCGAAGCCCGCCAGCATTATCTTCACGTAGGGGATCCCAAGGAAGGAGCTCATGATGAAGGCGGTGGCCCCCATTATGGGGGGCATGAGTATCCCGCCGGTGCTGGCGGAGGCCTCGACAGCCCCGGCGAAGTAGTCCGGGTAGCCTATCTTCTTCATCAGCGGGATGGTGAAGGCCCCGGTGGTGGCCACGTTGGCCTGGGCGCTGCCGGAGATGGTGCCCATCAGGGCGGAGGCTATGACCGACACCTTGGCGGGCCCCCCCCGGTAACGGCCCGCCAGCGCCAGCGCCAGGTCGTTGAAGAACTCGCTGGTCCTGGTGGCGGCCAGGAAGGCACCGAAGAGGATGAACATGAAAACGTAGGTGGCGGACACGGTCAGGGTGGTGCCGTAGATCCCCTCGTCGGTGAAGATCATCCGCACCAGGATCCTCTCCCAGTTGAACCCCCGGTGGGCGAAGAGGCCCGGGAAGTAGGGGCCGAACCGGGTGTAGCCCAGGAAGGCCAGGCTAAGCAACGTAAGGGGGATCCCAACGGACCGGCGGCTTGCCTCCGCCAGGACCGCCACCATCAGGGCCCCAAGCCACAGGTCCATAGCTGAGGGCTCCATGTTGAGGGCCAAGAGCTGATCGTACCGGACGATCATGTAGGCGGCGGAGAAGAGGGAGAACCCCGCCAGGATCAGGTCCAGGACCGACGGCCGGTCCTTGGGGGACCAGGGCATGGCGGGGCACAGGATGAACGTGAGCCCCATGAGGGTCCCCAGGTGAAGGGCGTTCATCTTTATGGTCATCATGACCCCCATGGTGTTCATCCAACAGTGGATCAGCGACACCGCCACCGCGTAGAGGCCCACCGCCAGCTTGAGCCTGCCGGAGAAGGACCGGTTCGGCAGGCTCTCGAAGGGGGATAGGAGCTTAAGGATCTGGTTCAAGGGACAAACCTCCGTTCAAGGCTAAAGTCGAAGGGGGGCCTGGGCCCCCCTTCGAGAGCGGATCCCTAGGGCAGGAGCCTCGGCGGGATCTTGATGCCCCGATCCATGAAGAACTTTATCGCCCCGGGGTGCAGGGGGGCGCCGAAGAGGCCGTCCAGGGGCTTCTCGTAGTCTATCTTGGCGAAGGCCCCGTGCTCCTTGGCCATCCTGTCCTTGTTGTCGTAGATCACCTTGAGCATGTCGTACACCACCTGGTCCGGCACGCTCTTGTCCACGATCAGGGCGGACTTTATCCCCGCCAGGTTGAGGGGCTTGTCCTGCTTAGGGTAGGTCCCCGCGGGCACCACCACCCGGTAGTAGTAGGGGCCCTCCTTCCTAAGGCGCTGCAGGTCCTCGTCGGAGAACTCGAGGAACTTGACCTTGGTCCTGCCCGCCAGGAGCTCCGATACGGCCCCCACGGGAACCCCTGCCTCGGCGTTGAAGGCGTGGATCTGGCCGTTCTGGAGCGCCTGGGAGGCCTCGGTGTAGCCCACCCGCTCGGGGACTATGTCGTCGAAGGTGAGCCCCGCCACCGCCTTGAGGATCACCCGGCTGGAGAACTCGGTCCCCGACGCGGCGGGGCCAACCGCCACCTTCTTGCCCTTAAGGTCCTTCCAGGTGGATATTTTGGCGTCCTCCCGGACCACGAACTGGGTCACGTCGGGCCAAAGGCCCATCACGTAGCGCAGGTTCTCTATCCTCTTGCCCTCGTAGCGGACCGTCCCGGTGTAGGCGAAACCGGTCAGGTTCGCCATGGCGATGGCCATCTCCGCCTCCTTCTTGCGCATCATCTCCAGGTTCTCCGCGGTGCCGCCGCTGCTCTGGGCGGACCACTTGTAGCCCTTGGAGCCCAAGACCGAGTTGAAGTGGTTGGCCAGGATGGTCCCCACCGGATAGTAGGTGCCCCCGGTGGTGCCGGTCACTATGGTAATGAACTTCCCCGCCGCCAGGGCGGACGTGGCCCCCAACAGGCAGACCATGAGCGCCACGGCTACCGCAATGCGTCCTCGCTTCATCGACAACATCCCTCCTCTTCCCTCATCGAGATCGGAACTGCCATGCAAATATATTGCATTATACATCCCTCTGAAGTCAACGAGGGATCGGGAGGGGGCGTACAAATTGAATCGGGCGGAGGCAAGCCTCCGCCCGTCCAGGGGATCCGGTGTGGTGTATATGGGGGTCAGCGGTTGGTAACCTGGCCTATGGAGATGCTCCTGGTGTGTTCGGTCTTCACCCAGACTCCCTGGTCCTTGGCCAGGAAGGCGGCCTTGAAGAGGATGGGGATCCATGATAGGCCGAAGAGGAAGTAGCCGAACACGTCCTTCACGTAGCCCAGGCAGAGGCGGCGGCGGTGCATGGAGGGTCCCACCAGGGCCACGAAGAGGCAGTGGGCCAATATCATGGCCACCGGGAGCCCCACGAAGGCCATCCACTCCAGCGGGGTGGTGGGGGCCTTGCTCTCCAGGGTGGGGAAGAGGATGGCGTTGTTTATCACCGTGTAGGCCATGCCGGCGAACATGGCCAACAGGGATATGCAGGCCTTGGCGGGGGCCAACAGGTACAGGAACAGGTCCAGGTACTGAAGCCGCCGGGTCCGGAAGAACATCTTGAGGGCCTCCATTCCGTACCGCCAGCAGACCCAGTAGTGGCCCTGCATCCACCGGGTCCGCTGCCGGACCGATATGCGGTAGTCCAGGGGCTTCTCGTCGTACACCACCGCGTGCTCGTTCCAGTGGACCCGGCTGCCGGAAAGGATGAGCCGGGTGGACATCTCCAGGTCCTCGGTGAGGCTCTCCAGGTTCCAGCCGATGCGGCGGAGGGTGGAGGACCTTATGACCAGCCCGGTGCCCCCCAGGGTACAGGACAGGCCCCAGTTGGACCTGGCCAGCTGCCAGAACCGGTTGGTGTACCAGTAGGCCAGGGCGTAGGCCTTGGTGAGCCAGTTGTCGTCCGGGTTCTTGACATCAAGAACCCCCTGGACCGCCTCCGCCTCCGGGTGGGCCTCCATGTAGTCGTTCATCCGGGAGAGGAAGTCCCGGGATGCCAGGTTGTCCGCGTCGAACATGACCAGCGCGTCCACCTCGTCCATGGGTATCTGGGTCAGGGCCCAGCGGACGTTCCAGGTCTTGCCGCTCTTGGTGGTGTCGGTCCTTATGAGGGGAACCGCCCCGTGCAGGGCCGCCACCTGGGCGGTGTGGTCGGTGCAGTTGTCGCAGGACACGAAGACCCGGTAGCAATCCTTGGGATAGTCCTGCTCCTTGAGGCTCTCCAGAAGGGGTCCTATGACCCGGGCCTCGTTGTGGGCGGGGATCAGCACCGCGAAGCGCCGGTACCTGGAGGCCTTGGGGGGCGCCTTGGGGGTCCACCAGCCCCGGAAGCTCACCACGAACTGATATATGCCGTCGGCGATCAGCAACCCGAAGAGCAGGTACAGACAGCACTGAACCAGCCACCAGCCCCACCATACGGAAAAGTAGAACATCTCCTCACCACTCATGACTCTATCCCCCGATCAAGGTTTTCAGTTTCAGAAAGCTTATCGGCTTTACCTCCGATCCGGCGGGTCTCTAAATCCAGATCCCGGAGCGGACAAGGTATTTTACACTCAAGGCAGCCTCTCGCAAACCCTCTGGGCCATGTCCTTCTCCAGTAGCAGGTCCGACAGGCGCAGCGCCTCCGACGCCCCCTCCGCCAGGTCCCGGTAGGCGTCGAAGGGCACCTCCGACAAGGTCCCCATGCTCCAGGCCATCCGGGCGGTGGGGTCCACGAAGACCCCGCCCCTTATGAAGGTCCCGTTTCGGAAGACCACGGTGCCCACCCGGGCGGTTAGAAGGTCCTGGCCGAACGCCAGGGGCATGTTCACCCCCATGATGGACGCCACGGTGGGGCCTATGTCCACGTGCCCCCCGGTGGTCTCCACCACCCTGGCACCCCTGCCCTTGGGGAGCCGTATCATCAGCGGCACCTTCTGCAGGGCCCTCCACCTCAACGGGTCCTTTAGATCCTGCTCCAGGAGGACCTCCAGCTCCGACCCGTTGGCGTTGGGTATGGCGGTGTGGTCCCCGTAGACCACCAGCACCGACCTGTCCAGGATCCCCCTCCTCCTGAGATCCTGCAGAAACCTGCCTATCTGAGCATCCGCATAGTGAATGGCGTTGAGGTAATCCCCCAGAAAGGTCCCCTCCAGGGACCCGTCCAGCTTGAGCGTCCTGGGTATCCCCTGGAACGAGAAGGGGTGGTGGCTGCTCAAGGTCACCATGAAGGCGTAGAAGGGCCCCTTCCGCTCCGATAGGATCCGGGCTCCCTGCTCGAAGAAGCTCCGGTCCGACAGGCCCAGGCCTATCTCCTCATCGCTCCTCAGCCTCTCCTTGCTGAAGAACTCCTGGAAACCCAGGGCGGGGTGCATCCGGTGCCTGTTCCAGAAGGAGGCCCTGTTGCCGTGCATGGATAGGGTCTCGTAGCCGTTCCTCTGGAGGATCCGGGGGAGGGACTCGAAGTAGTTGCCCGAGAACCTCACGTAGGCCACCCCGGTGGCGGAGGGGAAGAGGGAGGTCTGGACCATGAACTCCGCGTCGCAGGTGTTGCCCGCACCGGTCTGGTTGTAGACGTTGGGGAAGTAGAGGCTCCGCCGGGCCAGGCGGTTAAGGTTGGGGGTCACCTCCTGGCCCCCCACCTTCAGGTTCATGACGAACCCCTGGAGGGCCTCCACCTGGACCACTATCAGGTTGAGCCCCTTGCCGGCCCCGTGGAGGGAGTCCCGCTGGGAGACCGGCACCTGCTGGCGGCGCTTGACCGCCCAATCCAGGAGGGCCTCCTCGTCCTGGGCGGCCACCGCCCGGGAGGCGAAGAGGTCCGACGAGGCGTTAATGAGGTCCGCCAGGTGGTACCCCACGGGCCCCAGCGTGAACATCACCGCCGGCCGGTCCCACATGGCCCTCACGTAGCCGGGCACCCTGAGCCTGACGATCCCGGTCTGGAAGCCGAAGGGCAAAAGGCCCAACAGGCACAGGCAGGTCCCCGCGGCCCGGAAGCGGAACCTGAGGTCCCTCTCCCTGGATCTCAAGTCCAAGAGGGCCACCGCCAGGAGGACCGGCAGGTCCATGAGGAACAGCAGGTCCCCCATGGAGAAGAGGGACCGGACCGAGTCCCACACGTCCCCCAGCTGTCCCGCCAGGGAGAGGCTGCGAACGGTGAAGAGGTCCGTGTAGTACCTATAGTAGAGCAGGTCCGCCAGACAGAGGGCGGACACCAGGGCGCTCACCGCCACGAACCCCAGGGGCCTCACCCTCCTGGGGAGCAGAAGGGGCAGCCCCGAAAGGGCCAGGGCACCCAGGATGGTGGACCAGAGAACCTGGGGCCACCACTGGGATCCCCCCCTCATGGAGTCGCAGAGGGCCAGGAACTTGAAGGAGCTGACGGTCCAGACCGCCAGGGGCCATATGAGGTGCCCCGCCAACCCCCGGATCCCACCCGGATTACCCCTGAACTTCATGTCTCATATCCTCCCAATTAAACCGCCTTCGAAGATCCGATAGATTATACACCCACCCCCCCGGAAGGCAAGCCGAAACGGAGACCCACCGGGCCGGAATATTCCGCCCCGGTCGCAACTGTGGGCCATCAGCGGGTCACTAAACTAAAATTCGGTAAATAGTTTTGATATTTTTGGCAAATAGACAAATATATCCAATAAACTTAGAATATCCCCTCAAAAAAGGGGGGATATCGATGGTGGCCATGGACAAGCTCTGACCAGGGGCCCGCGTCCCGTGGGGGCAGCGCGACCTCCTGCCTCCCTAGCCGGTCCCTGGCAAAGGCAAAGCGAACCCGCTTGGAGACCGGAAGGGAGGAGATTGAGGATGGATCTACTGCGTTTCGTCCAGGAAGTTAACCGGGTGTTGTGGGGCTATCTGCTCATCTTCCTGCTCTGCGGCACCGGCCTGTTTCTCACCTTCAAGCTTCGCTTCGTCCAGATCCGGCTCTTCGGGAGGGCCTTCAGGAAGGCCTTCGGGGAGCTGAACCTCTTCGGCCAGAGGGCTGGCAGGGAGGGCATGTCCTCCTTCCAGGCCCTGGCCACCGCCATCGCCGCCCAGGTGGGAACCGGCAACCTGGCGGGGGCCGCCACCGCCATCGCCATGGGGGGCCCGGGGGCCATCTTCTGGATGTACCTGGCGGCCTTCTTCGGCATGGCCACCAACCTGGCGGAGGCCACCCTGGGACAGCTCTACAAGACCCAGGACGACAGGGGCAACGTGACCGGGGGCCCCGCATACTACATAAGCCAGGGGCTCCACATGCCCCGCATGGCGGCCTTCTTCTCCATCGCCATAATCGCCGCCCTGGGCTTCATGGGCAACATGGTCCAGTCCAACTCCATCGCCGACGCGTTCAAGACCGCCTTCAACGTACCCCCCCTGGTGACCGGCCTGGCCCTGGGAGCAGTGGGGGCCTTCGTGTTCATCGGCGGCATAGGCCGAATAGCGGCGGTGACCGAGAAGATGGTGCCACTGATGGCGGGGATCTACATCCTGGGCAGCCTCTACATAATAGTCACCTACATACCCCAGCTGCCCCACGTGATCTGGTCCATCCTGCTGGGGGCCTTCGACCCCATGGCGGCCACCGGAGGGGTCGTGGGGGCCACCATCCGGGAGGCGGCCCGGTACGGCATCGCCCGGGGGCTCTTCTCCAACGAGGCGGGGATGGGGTCCACCCCCCACGCCCACGCGGTGGCCAAGGTAAGCCACCCGGCGGAACAGGGCCTCATGGGCATCGTTGGGGTATTCATCGACACCTTCGTGGTGCTCAACATGACCGCCTTTGCAATCCTCTGCACCGGCGTCCTGGACGGCAAGACCACCGGCATAGCCCTCACCCAGCGGGCCTTCACCGCCGCCATGGGCCCCATGGGCAACGCCTTCGTGGCCACCTGCCTCCTCTTCTTCGCCTTCTCCACCATCGTGGGCTGGTACTTCTTCGGGGAGGCCAACGTGAAGTACCTGCTGGGAACCCGGGGGCTCACCCCCTACAAGCTGGCGGTGGTGGGCTTCATCATCTTGGGGTCCACCCTCAAGGTGGACCTGGCGTGGGAGCTGGCGGACACCTTCAACGGCCTCATGGTGCTTCCAAACCTGCTGGCGCTGATCATGCTGGCCCCCCAGGTGATCAAGGCCCTCAAGGACTTCGAGACCCAAGATCCCAACCACAGGGGCTGAAAAAGGGGGGCCGCAGGCCCCCCTCCACTACCTCTCCACCGGGTCCTTCCGGCCCGAGAAGTCCCAGAAGAAGGCCTCAAAGTCCACCAGGCGGAACACCTCGAACCGGGGATTGTCCGGGGTTCCGTACATCTCCCTCAAGGTCTCGTTCCCGTCCAATATCCGCTTCTTCTGCTCAAGGCCCGGGAAGAACTCCGCCTTACCCCGAATCCTTAGCGTAACGGACCAGTCTGGGGTGCAGAAGGCCACTTCGCAGCGGGGATCCGCCTTCAACTGTCCGTAAACCTCCTTGTCGTTGGAAAGACAGAAAAGGGGACAACCCCGATCCTCGAACTGGAACATGAAGGGCCTAACCCGGGGCCCCCCCTCCGACCAGGTGGCCAGGAACCCGAAGGGGTTCTTGGCCAGGAAGTCGTACATGTCCTTCAGCTTGGCCAAAACGATCACTCCTTTCTCGGATTTTAACCTTTATATCCTACACCAACTTCCCCCTGGAGTTTCAAGAGAGGGGTATAATCGTGGCGAGGGGTGATAACGATCTTGTTCAAACCGTACAAGCTCGCGCTCACGATCATGCTGGCCGTAATCCTGCTCGGAGGCCAGGCCTGGGGGGAGGAGGTGCCCTTCGGGGCCTTTAGGGGCTACAACCTGATCTACATCCAGATGGAGTCCATCCAGCAGTTCCTCATAGGCTCCCGGGTGGACGGCCGGGAGGTTACGCCGAACCTGAACAGGCTCCACTCCTCCGGGGTCTCCTTCTCCCGGTGCTACGCCCAGACCGGCATGGGGAACACCTCCGACGCGGAGCTGCTGGCCATGTGCTCCATCCTGCCCCTTCCGGACGGGGCGGCCTTCAAGGACATATCCAAGCCGATGCGATCCCTTCCGAGGGCCCTCAAGGAGGCGGGCTACCACACCTACGCCTTCCACGGCAACTCCCCATCGGTTTGGAACCGGAAGAAGGTCTATCCCCTAATAGGCATCGACCGCTACTACCACCAGGGGGCCCTGGTGAACGACCAGCTGGTGGGGCTGGGCATATCGGACCTGAGCCTCTCAAGGCAGTTGATCCACACCCTCTCCCGGGGTCTCCTAAGGGAGCCCTTCTTCGCCTTGGTGATGACCCTCTCCAGCCACCACCCCTACAAGGTGGACAAGGTGTGGGACTTCGACTCCGGGAAGTTCCAGGGCACCACCCTGGGGGACTACCTCCAGAGCGCCAATTACACGGATCACGCGGTGGGGCTCCTGGTGGACTGGGTGACCCGATCCCCCCTGGGAAGGCGGACCATCATCGCCCTCTACGGGGACCACCGGGCACCGGGGATCGGGGATACGGAGGAGCTGAACCGGTTCCTGGAGATGAACTCCATGGAGAGACTCACCCGGGAGCCGCACCGGCAGAGGGACTTCGGCCGGGTCCCCATGATCCTGCTGATCCCCTCCAGGGAGGGGTACCTCAGGCTCCAGGTGGACCGGCCGGTAGGGCAGCTTGACCTGGCCCCCACGGTGGCCCACCTATTGGGGATCCCCTTCGAGGGGGCGGGGCAAAACGTCCTTGGAGAGGGGACCGATCTGGTCCCCTTCCCCCAGGACGAGATCATATACCGGGATTACTGGAGCGCCTTCGGCGGCAAGCGGGTGGTGGACCTTACCCTCAACGCGAGCGCCCCACCGGTCCTCAACCCCCAGTGGCGGGAGGCGGAGCGGGTGAAGGCCCTCTCCAGACGGATGCTGGGCCTGCCCTGAGCTAGATCTCCAGCTCCTCCCCAAGCCCCATCTTGAGAGCCAGGTCGAGGGCCCGCCGGGCGCACACCACGTCCAGGGCACCGAAGCCCACGCTCTTCATTACGGTTATCTGGGCGCTGGAGCTCCTCCCCTGCTTCAGCCCCAGCAGGATCTCCCCCAGCTCGCCGGTTATCCGCTCGGGACCGAAGGCCCCCTCGGATATGGGGATCAGCAGGTCCCCCGCCTCCTCCATGACCGCCTTCAGGTTGTCCACGAAGACCAGGTCCGCCCGGGTGAGGGTCTCGGTGTCCAGCTCCCGGGCGGAGGGGGTGTAGGCCCCTATGGCGTTCACGTGGGCCCCCATGGGGAGCATGGCCCCGGGAAAGACCGGGGTGCTGGAGGTGGTGACGGTGGTTACCACCATGGCGTTGGCCACCGCTTCCTCCGGATCCTCCGCGGGGACCAGACGGCAACCCCGGGCCTCCGCCATGGGACGGGCGGCCTCGATGAAGGCCATTATCCTCTCCCTGAACTGGTCATAGACCTTCACCTCCTCCAGGGACCGGGCGTGAAGCATCCCCTCCAGCTGGGTCATGGCCTGACCACCGGTGCCGAAGAGGGCGCCGATCCTGGCGTCCTCCCGAGCCAGCAGCTCCGTGCCACAGGCGGTAACCGCCCCGGTCCGGATCCGGGTGAGCTCCGTCCCGTCCAGCAGCGCCTCCACCTCGCCGGTCTCGGAGGAGATGAGCACCATCAGGGACGTTATGGAGGGCTTCCCCTGGGCCAGGTTTCCGGGGAAGACGGATATAACCTTGACCCCCGCGGTCTCCACCACGTGGTCTACCGACGCGGGCATGAAGAGCACGTCCCCGAGCTTCAGCGACAGCCTCTCCCTGACCGGCACCTGACAGCTCCCGGAAGACCAGGCGGACAGGGCCCTCTTTACCCCCTTCACCGCCTCGGACATGGGGAGCACCCGCTTCAGAACACCGCCCCTTATCAGCCTCAAGGGATCCACCTCCCGCTCTGATGTATAAAACACAGCCAGAATATCAGACCCCCATACCCCCATCAACCCCCAAGGAGCCCGTCAAGCTCCACCCTCATGGCCCGGAAGACCCAGTTGCCCTCCCGGGACGAGGGGGTGTTCATCCGGTGTCTGGACCCCAATAGCATCAGGTCCTGCAGGGGCACGATCCTCCACCGGCTGGGGGAGTTCAGCGCCAGGCGCACCATCTCCCTCACCGCCTCCTCCGCCGTGAGGGGCCTCCCCACGTACCGGAAGAGCCCCCTCCTCTCCTCCGCCGAGGCGGATAGCCACCAGCCCAGGGTGGTGTCGTTGTCGTGGGTGCCGGTGTACGCCAATCCCAGCCCCTCGTGGTTGAAAGGCAGGTGGGGATTGTCATCACCCCCGGAGAAAGCGAACTGGAGGACCCGCATCCCCGGTAGCCGGTACCTTAGCCTGAGGCGGGTAACGTCCTGGGTTATCACCCCCAGGTCCTCCGCCACGATGGGCAGGGAGGGTCCCTCCCCGGATGGATCTCCCCCCAGGTCCTCCACCAGGGCATCGAAAAGGGCCTCCCCTGGCCCCGGCCTCCAACGGCCCCTCACCGCGGTCATCTCCTCCGCCGGTATGGCCCAGTACCCCGCAAAACCCCGGAAGTGATCCAGCCGGACCGCGTGGAACCACTCCAGGGCCTTGCGGAGCCTCACCCGCCACCATAGGTACCGGTCCTCCCCCATGGCCTCCCACCGGTACAGGGGGTTGCCCCACCGCTGGCCGGTCTCGCTGAAGTAGTCCGGCGGCACCCCAGCCACCTCTACCGGGTTCCCCTCCCCGTCCAGCTCGAACAGGTACGGGCAGGCCCAGGGGTCCATGCCGTCGTGGGCCACGTAGATGGGCATGTCCCCCAGGAGCCTCACCCCCAGGGCCTCGCAGTGGGCCCTGAACCGGTCCAGCTGTCGCCTGGCCAGGAACTGCTCGAACCGGTACAGCTCCGCCCCCTCCTCCAGCCCTTCGTCCCAGTGGGCCAGGGCCCTCTCAAGGGACCTGAAGCGCTCGGGCCAGTGGACCCAGTGGCTGCCCCCCAGGGAGTCCTTCAGGGCCATGAAGACCCCCCAGCCCTCAAGCCACTCCCACTCCCGCTGGCGAAACTCCAGGTACCGGTCCCTCATGTGCCCCCTCTTGAGGGCCTGGAAGGCCAGGGCAACCCCCGCCCTTCGGGCCCGGAAGGCCCCCTGCAAGTCCGCCCTCCAGGGATCCGGCAGCCGTACTTGGAGGTTGCGGAGCTCCTCCCCGGGTATCCAGCCCTCCTCCGCCAGGTCATCCAGGGATATCACCGTGGGGTTCAGGGGCAGGGCCCCGTAGGAGGCGTAGGGGCTGAAGCCCATGGCGGGGTTAGGGTAGTTGAGGGGCAGCATCTGCCAGATGGTCCACCCCTGAGCGGCCATCCCCTCCGCCACGGACCTGGCCACGGGCCCCAGGTCCCCTGCCCCGTAGGGACCTGGCAGGGACGTGAAGTGAAGCAGCACTCCCCTCCTGCGCTCCAGAAACATGGACATCCCTCCCATCAAGCGGGCTCCAGGAAGATGAACGAGTGGCCCGGCAGGGTCAGCTCCAGGGAGAAGGGCCTGCCGTGGGATCCCTGGTCCCGGGCCCACACCCCACCCAGGTTGCCCTCCCCGGAGCCCCCGTAGCAGGCCCCGTCGGAGTTGAGGGCCTCCCGCCAGAAGCCTCCCCTGGGGACCCCCACCACGTAACCCCGGCGGGTAACCGGGGTGAAGTTGCCTATGCCCAGCACCATTCCCCCGTCCCGGGAGAATCTGATGCACGACAGGACCACGTTGTCCCGGTCGTCGCAGTCAACCCACTGGAACCCCTCCCTCTGGAAGTCCAGCTGGTAGAGGCACGGCCGCTCCCGGAGGAAACGGTTCAGGTCCTTGACCCACTGGAAGACCCCCCGGTGCAGGTCCGACTGGGCTATCAGGTGCCAGTCCAGGCTCCTATCGTGATCCCACTCCGCCTCCTGGCCGAATTCGCCCCCCATGAAGAGCAACTTCTTGCCCGGATGGCAGTACATCCAGCCGTAGAGGAGCCTTAGCGCCGCCGCCCTCTGCCACGGATCCCCCCACATCTTCCCCCACAGGGAGCCCTTTCCGTGGACCACCTCGTCATGGGAGAGGGGTAGGACGAAGTTCTCCGAGTAGTTGTACCAGAGGCCGAAGGTGAGCTCCTCCAGGTGCCACCTCCGGTGGATCGGATCCCGGGACATGTGGCGCAACACGTCGTGCATCCAGCCCATGTTCCACTTCATGCCGAAGCCTAGCCCCCCCAGGAACGCGGGTCGGCTCACCATGGGCCAGGAGGTGGACTCCTCCGCTATGGTCTCCACCCCCGGGAAGCTCCGGTATAGCTCCGCGTTCATGGCCCGGAGGAACTCGATGGCCCCCAGGTTCTCCCTCCCTCCGTACCGGTTGGGGACCCACTCCCCCGGGGGCCGGGAGTAGTCCAGGTAGAGCATGGAAGCCACCGCGTCCACCCGCAGGGCGTCCGCGTGGTACACGTCGCACCAGAAGGCGGCGGAGCTCCCCAGGAAGCTGACCACCTCGGGCCGGTCGTAGTTGAAGATCCCGGACTTCCAGTCCGGGTGGTAACCCTTTCGGGGGTCCTGGTGCTCGAAAAGGCAGGTGCCGTCGAAGAAGCCCAGCCCGTGGCCGTCCTTGGGAAAGTGGGAGGGAACCCAATCCAGGATGACCCCTATCCCCAGCCGGTGTAGGTGGTCCACCAGGCACATGAAGTCCTGGGGGGAGCCGTAGCGGGAGGTGGGGGCGAAGTAGCCCAGGGTCTGGTAGCCCCAGGATCCGTAGAATGGATGCTCCATCACCGGCAACAGCTCCAGGTGGGTGAAGCCCGTCTCCCTCAGGTAGTTGCCAAGCCTCTCCGCCGCCTCCCGGTAGTACAGCGGACGGTTCCCCTCCTCTGGCACCCTCTGCCAGGAACCCAGGTGGGCCTCATATATGGTCCAGGGGGACTCCAGCCAGTTCTTGGCCCCCCGCCCCTCCATCCATTCCCCATCCCCCCAGGAGTACGACAGGTCCCACACCACCGAACCGCTCCTGGGAGGACACTCGAAGAGGAAGCCGAAGGGATCCGTCTTCTCGTAGGTCTCGCCGGTCACCCGGGACCTTATCACGTACTTGTAGACGTCCCCCGCCTTGGCGAAGGGGACGAAACCCTCGAAGATCCCGGACCCGTCCCACCGGGGGTAGAGCCGGTGGGAGTCCGGGTCCCATCCGTTGAAGTCCCCCGCCACCGACACCCATTCCGCGTTGGGGGCCCAAAGGGCGAAGAGGGCCCCGGGCTGGCCGTCCACCTCCATGGGGTGACAACCGAGACACCGGTAGAGTCGGAAGTGCCGCCCCTCCTTGAAAAGGTAAACGTCGTAGTCGCTCATGAGGCTGATCCCCGGTACTGCGCGGGACAACACCACATCCCCCCTCCATCTCTCAAACTTCTCCCTGGCCCATGAGGCCGTCAAGATGTATATTACAATCAACTTATAAAACAGGAAAGCGAGGGATCGAAATGGGGTTGAAGGCCTTGGCATCCGCCCTGGAGGGGGCCCGTAGGATCGTGGTGCTCACCGGGGCCGGGATATCCACCGCGTCGGGCATACCGGACTTCCGGGGGCCCAACGGCATATACCGTCAGCTGGGGGCGGAGGCGGAGAGGATCTTCGACATAGACCACTTCATGGTGAACCCCTCCACCTTCTACGGGTTCCACCGCAGGTTCCTGGAGATGGTGGAGGCCGTACGGCCCTCCTTCGCCCACCGGTTCATCGCCAAGCTGGAGGAGACGAAGGACCTCGCGGTGATAACCCAGAACGTGGACGGGCTACACCAGCGGGCGGGCTCCAGGAACGTGATCGAGATCCACGGCGGCATCGGGGAGAACTCGTGCCTCACCTGCGGACGCACCTACTCGTTGGGGGACCTTAAGGCCATGATGGAGGAGCGGGAGGTGCCCCTCTGCTCCTGCGGAGGGCTCATAAAGCCCCACGTGGTCTTCTTCGGCGAGGGGGTAAGGGACCTTGATCGGTGCATGGAGCTCTCCAGGGACTGCCAGGTCATGCTGGTGGTGGGCTCCTCCCTCACCGTGACCCCCGCGGCGTCGCTCCCAAGCCTGTGCAAGGGCACCCTGGCGGTGGTGAGCCGGGGGGAAATATACACCGGACACGTGAGAAGGCCGATAGATATAATGATAGAGGAGGACATAGACCCCTTCTTCATGAGACTGGCGGCGGAGATGGGGCTGAAACCCTAGACCCATGGGGGTGGTTGATTGACCAGGTACATGGTCCTGGCGGTGGGGGCCAGGAGGCTGGCGGTGCCGTTGGACATGGTCATCCGGGCCCTGCCGGCGGCGGCGCTGAGCCCCGAGGGGCGGTGCGGCACCGTGGCGGGGACCCTGAAGGTGGGCTCCCAGGTGATCCCCGTGGCGGACCCCCGAGGCCCCATGGAACAGGACGCAAAGGAGATGAAGACCTCGGACGCCATAGTGCTGGTCACCACGGACCGGGGAACGGTTGGCCTGTGGGTGGACCAGGTGGAGGGGATATTCGAGCCCCTGTCCCAGGCCCAGTCCCCAGGGGGCCTGGTGATCCAGTACGGCCACGAGAGGGACCAGATGGCCACGGTGCTGAACCCGGGGGACCTCCTGGGATGAACCAAGGATCCGACGGACTGGAGCAACTGGCCCGGCGCCTCTCCCGGTCCATATCCCTCGCGTTCGGGATCCAGATGGAGGGACGGGAGGGGGATCTGACCAAGGCCCTGGAGGACTGGTGCCGGGAGAAGGGGATCCTCCCAGGCCAGCTGGAGCGGCTTGGGATGGACAGGCTGGTGGCCATCGGCGGGGAGCTCATGCGGGTGGGGGAGACGTTCTTCATGAGGCAGAGGGCCTCCACGGAGGACTTCCTGGTGGCCCTCTCGAACCGGCGGAACCTCAAGATCTGGTGCCCCGCCTGCAGCTCCGGGGAGGAACCCTACTCCATGGCGATCCTGCTGATGAACATGGGCAAGGAGGACTTCCACATAATCGGCACCGACATAAGCCCCTCCGCCATAGCCAAGGCCATGAGGGGGGTCTACTCCCGCTGGTCCCTCCGGGGAATGGACGGCACGTCCCCCGTGAGGACCTACTTCGACGAGACCCCTGACGGGCTCTTCCAGCTCAAGGAACGCTACCGGCGGAACGTCACCTTTCACGTGGGCAACGTCTTTCAGCCCCCGGAGGGTGCGTTCCACGGCGTCTCCTGCAGGAACCTGTTCATATACTTCACCGAGGAGGCCATAAGGAGGGCCCTGGAGGTGTTCCACAGAATCCTCCTGGAGGGAGGCCTCCTTACCGTGGGCTACGCGGAGGCCCCATCGGTGGCCTCCCTGGGCAGGGACCTATTCGCCCCGGCGGGACACTCCACCTTTCAGGCAGTCTTGCATTGGCACCCCCAAGCCCCCGGGGGGCACAACCCCAAGGACAGGACAGGTCCCACCCCGGCCAGGCCACCCGCCCCCAGCCCACGGGCCTCGGCCCCCAAGGGAAAGCCGCCGGTGGAAGGCCCCCAAGGGGCTCAGGGGACCCCATCCCCACACCGGACGGTGGAGGAGATAACCAGGATGGCCGACGGGGGGGACCTGGAGGGGGCCCTCGCCGCCTGCCGGGCCGCCCAGGAGACCCACGTCAAGGACCCCAGGTTCCCATTCCTGGAGGGGGTGGTGCTGATGGACATGGGGCTGGACCAGGAGGCCATGAGGGCCCTCTCGAGGGCGGTCTTCATCGACCCCCTCTTCCCCGAGGCCCACTACTGCATCATGATGCTCGCCGCCTCCCGGGGGGACCTATCGCTGGCCAATAGGCACGCCAGGCTACTGCTGAGCTCCATCCAGGGGATGGATGACGATGGCCATACCCTCCTGGGGGAGTCGGTCAGGGTGAGGGACATGAGGCGGGCCGCCCAGGGGGTTATCACCTGATGCCCAAGGGTTTAAAATCCAGTGGGGGAGGTGATGTCCATTGGTATCCCAAGGATCCGGAGTCAACGCCAGGCTGCTGGAGAGGGCCCGAAGGCTGGCGGCGGAGTCACATGAGAGGTCGGACTGGGAGGAGCTCATGGTGTTCAGGAGGGGGTCGTCCCTGCTGGCCTTCCGGCCCGACTCCTGGGGCGAGGTGGTGCGCCTCAAGGGTTACACCCCCATTCCCACCCTTCCCCCCCACGTGGCGGGGGTCTTCAACCTGAGGGGGTCCATAGTGCCCCTCCTGGACCTGTCCTACCCCCTCAAGATCGAGGCCCCGGGCCCCCTAAGGGTAGCCATGGTAACCTTAAACCGGCACGGCCAGTTCGGGATCGGCTTCGACTCCCTGGAGGGCACCATGAGGGTCCCCCGGGAGGACGTGACGGAGACCCCCCCGGACCACCCCCTGGAGGGGATGGCGGGAGACGTGATGATAGTCCGGATGGAGGCCCTGGCCTTGTGACCGGAAACCGGTGTTATCATCAGCTCAACATAATCGTGAAGAATAGGGGGTTGCGCCGTGTCGTTCAGACCTAGCATAAGATCCCGCTTGACCGTCTTCGTCCTGGCCCTTTTGCTGATGCTGGGGGGCCTTGGGGCCTTCGTCTTCCTCCTGAAGGAGCGGATATCCTACTCCATAAGGCACGCCCAGGACCTGGCAAGCATGTCGGTCCTGGCGGACGAGATCAACTACAGGCGGCTCCAGGTGAGGGTCAATTTCCTCAACAGCATGGCGACCCTCTCCACCTCCAGGATGGGGGAGGATGAGGCCCGGCGGCTGGTGTCCGACAAGTCCTCCGCCATAGACCAGGTGGGGCGCCAGGTGGCCCAGCTCTCCCGGATGGCGGGGGCCAAGGGAGGTGACCTGGCCCAGGTGGGGACCCAGCTAGAGGAGTCCTACTCCGTCTGGAGGGAGGGGCACGCCCAGCTGGACCGGGCGTTCCTGGAGGCGGCCCGGGCGCTGGCCACCCGGAGGGGCAGGGAGGAGCTGGCCAGGCTGGATCAGCACATCTCCAGGATGGTGGCGGTCTCGGACGCCTTCGGGGTCCTGTCGGAGAGGACCGCGGACCGGTTCGGACAGGAGGAGACCTCCGCCCTGGAGTCGGTGGACCGGATGTACAACGAGTTCGCCCACAGGTCCCTCCTGGTGATAGGCCTGATAATCCTGCTGACCCTGCTGACCGGCTACTGGGTGACCTCCTCCATCTCCCGGATCGTAGGCCTGGCGTCGGAGGCCATGGCCCGGCTTGAGGCGGGGGAGTTGGACGTCCAGCTGGATCCGGGGCTGCTCCAGGGGGATGACGAGATGGGCGTCATGGCCAGGAGCATAAGGTCCACTGCGGACCGGATAAGGGGGCAGGTGCTGGAGACCCGGGCGGTGGCGAAGGGCATAGAGTCCCTCTCGGTGACCGCCTCGGCGGTGGCGTCCCAGCTGGCGGCCAGTGCGGAGGAGAACTACGCGTCCCTGGCGGAGAGCTCCACGTCCATGGAGGAGATAAAGGCCACCGCCAAGACCACCGCCAAGAAGATGGAGGACGCCAGCGAGCTGACCAAGCGGGGTCTGGAGCTGGTGATCGCCACCCACGAGGCCGCCACGGCCCTGCTGGACGCCATCGAGCGCATCCGGGAGAGGATGGGCTTCCTCTCGGACACCATAGTCACCCTGAACGATAAGACCCGGGAGATCATGGACGTGGCGGACACGGTGGAGGACCTGGCGGAGCAATCGAACCTGCTGGCGGTGAACGCCGCGGTGGAGGCCGCCAAGGCTCAGGAGGCGGGCAGGGGCTTCGCAGTGGTGGCCTCGGAGATAAAGTCCATGGCGGAGCAGTCCAAGGCCCAGGCCAAGGAGGTTAAGCGCAAGCTGGGGGAGGTGCAACGGGCCACATCCGCGGCGGTGATGGCCACCGAGCAGGGGGTGAAGGCCACCAACGAGGCCTCCAGGCACACGGAGCCGGTCAGGTCCGCCATGGACCAGATGGCCCGGCACCTGGGGGAGATAGCCCAGATGTCCACCCAGACCCTCAGGGCCAACCAGGACCTCTTCCTGGGGGTGGATCAGGTGAACCAGGCCATGGAGCAGATCCGCTCCACCAGCAGGGACAACACGGAGGCCATCAAGGAGCTGGAGTCCGCCACCCTGGACCTCAAGGCGGCCAGCTACAACCTGACCAAGGTGCTGGAAGTCTACAGGATCTGAGGTGGCACCATGACCCAGGACTTCATGGAGGAGCTCTGGCAGGACTTCATCCTGGAGGCGGGGGAGTACGTGTCAATGGTCCGGGACGTCCTTGGGGACCCGGCGGCGGTCCGGGATCCCAAGAGGCTTGAGGAGGCCTACCGGGCCCTTCACAACATGAAGGGGGCCTCCCAGGCGGTGGGCTACCTTAAGGTCAGCACCCTGTGCCAGGCCATGGAGTCGGTGGTGTCCGCCGCCAAGAGGGGGGGCCTGTCCTTGGAGACCCCCCACATCCTCACCCTGGGATCCGCCCTGGACTCCCTGTCTCGGCTCATCCAGGGGGAGGAGCTCAATGTGGGAGACCTGCTGAAGGCCCTTAAGGACCTGGCGGAGGGAAGGCAAGTGGACGTGCCCTCCCCCTCCGCCCCAAGGGCTCCCCAGGGGGAGACACCGCCCCCCGGGGAGCCGGTGGCCCCGGCGGACCAGCCGGATCGCCAACCAAGCCCTCCGGCGCCCCAGGGATCCGACACGGTGAGGGTCCGGTTCTCCCAGGTGGAGGAGTTGTCCATGCTCCTGGAGGACCTGATCCCCCTGGTGCTCTACGCGGCCAGGAAGGCGGAGGACCTGAACCAGGCGGCCAAGGGGCAAGCGGGGAACTTGAGGCACCTTCGGGAACTCACCAAGGGCCTCCTGGAGGACGTGGGATCCATAGACCGGTCGGTCAAGAACCTGCTGGACAAGGTGAGGCAACTTAGCATGCTCAGCGCTTCCGGGCTTCTTCGGTACCTCAAGGAGGCCGCGTCATCCCTGGCGATCAAGACCCAGAAGGAGTTATGGGTCTCCGTCAGCGGAGGGGACGTGAGGCTGGACAGGAACGTGATGGAGTCTCTCAAGGAGCCCTTGGTGCATCTGGTCCGGAACTCGGTGGACCACGGCATCGAGCCCCCCCAGGATAGGGAGGCCTCCGGCAAGCCAAGGGTGGGGAACCTGGAGATAGAGATCTCCGCCAGCGGCAGCGTGGGGATCCTGACCGTCCGGGACGACGGCCGGGGCATTGATCCCAGGAGGCTCAAGCAGAGGGCCCTTAAGGACCGGCTGATAACCCCCGAGGAGGCGGAGGCCATGTCGGACCAGGAGGCCACGGAGCTGATCTTCCGCTCCGGGTTCTCCACCGCGGACAGGGTCACCGACGTCTCCGGCCGGGGCATAGGCATGTCCATAGTGAAGGAGACGGTGGAGCGCCTGGGGGGATCCATCCGGGTTGAGAGCCAAGTTGGGCACGGTACCTGCTTCACATTGGAGTTCCCGGTCACCATGCGGACCTACCAGGGGGTCCTGGTGGCCGCGGGGGGGCACCTCTTCTCCCTCCCCTCATCATCCGTGGAGTGCTCCATCAGGATCGAGCGCTCCCCTCACCCAGGAATGATCAGGGTAAAGGATCGCCACCTCCCCCTGGTCCCCCTGGGGGATCTGCTGTCCCTCAAGGACGGCACCTCCTCCAAGGGATCAAGGCCCGTGGCGGTGGTGATCTCCTCCTCCGGGTCCTCGGTGGCCATCCAGGTGGACCAGGTCCTGGGGGTCCACGAGGGGATCCTGAAGCCCCTGGGTGAGTTCCTGGGCAAGGTCAGGTTCTTTCAAGGTGGCGTCCTGCTGGGCAACGGCAGTGTGGTGCCGGTGCTCAACCCGTCGGACCTGGCGGACTCCTCCCCCCACGGCTCATCGGCCGGCCAAGGGGCCCAGGCGGACCAGGGGCCCAAGAGGATCCTGGTGGTGGAGGACTCGGTCACATCCAGGGCCCTCCTGAGGAACCTGATGACCTCCCTGGGCTACCAGGTCACCACCGCGGCGGACGGCCAGGAGGCCTGGGAGGTGATATCCCGGGATCCCCACCACCTGGTGATAACCGACGTGGAGATGCCCCGGATGGACGGGTTCGAGCTCACCCGGCGGATCAAGGGCTCCCCCGCGTTGAGGTCCATCCCGGTCATCCTGGTCACCTCCCTTGAGTCCCCGGAGGACGTCCAGCGGGGCATCGAAGCAGGTGCGGACGCCCACGTACCCAAGGGGAGCTTCGACCAAGGGAGGCTGACTTCCCTGGTATCAGACATGCTGGGATGATTGGAGGTGACCCATGGGCTTGAACGTGCTGGTGGTGGACGACTCCCCCACTTTCCAGAGGTACCTGAAGAGGGGGCTCTCCGCCATGGGGGAGGTCTCGTCGGTGACCCTGGCCTTCTCCGGGGAGGAGGCGGAGGAGATAATCCGCATATCGGGGGATCACTTCCACTTGGTGACCATGGACATAGAGATGCCCGGCATGGGAGGCATCCAGGCCTGCCAGCGGATAAAGGCCCTTCGGCAGCTGGCCATAATCGTCATATCCTCCGTATGGTCCCCATCGGAGCTGGCGCTCACGTTCCGGGCTCTGGAGATGGGGGCGGATGACATCATGGCCAAGCCTGGGCCGGGGACCACCCCTGAGGCCTTTGCAAAGGAGGTCCTCTGGAGGGCCCTCCCGATAATCAACCGCATCCCACACGCGGCCCCACCTAAACCTTCACCTGAGGTACCGCCGCCTTCCATGGTTGAGAGGACGCCACATCCCATTGAGGCGGTGGCCATAGGGGCATCCACCGGGGGGCCCAAGTCCACCCTTGAGCTTCTCAAGTCCATTCCCTCTCCCTGTCCGGTGCCCATCCTGCTGGTACAACACATGTTCAAGGGCTTTGAGGAGGGCTACGCTAGGTGGTTGGGGGACGGATCTGGACATGTGATTTCCATAGCTTCCCGGGGGGAACGCCTCAGTGGAGGCAAGGTTTTTCTGTGCCCATCCGGTTTGCACATGAAGGTGAGGAACGGGTCGGTGGATCTGTCGGAGGAGCCCCCGGAGCACGGGGTGAGGCCCGCCGTATCGGTCCTGTTCAGGTCCATGCTCAAGGAGTACGGCCCACGTTGGGCCGCAGTGCTCCTCTCCGGCATGGGGACCGACGGGTCGCTGGAGATGGCGGAAGCCAGAGGGGCCGGAGCTTTCACCATGGCCCAGGATCAGGCCTCTTCGGTGGTTTGGGGGATGCCCGGTGAGGCTTACATGCTTGGCGGAGTTACCCTGCTGGCTCCTCCGGCGGAGCTTGGATCCCGTCTTGCAAGTTTGGTAACTAGAACTGAAAGAGATGTTAGGGAATAACCATGGGCGTGGCTAACATGTTGGACCCGAACAATCACACCATACTGCTGGCGGAGGACAGCCAAACTCAGGGCAGAGGACTCAAATCCCTCCTCGAGGCGGAGGGCTTCAAAGTCTACTGGTTCAAGAACGGTGAGGACACCCTCAGATGGGCTCTATCGTCGGATGAGATGCCGTCTATCATCATCTCTGATGTGATGATGCCCCGGATGGACGGTTTCGAACTGTGCAGGAGGATCAAGGAGGATCAGAGAACTCATAACATCCCGGTGATCCTGCTCACCGCCCTAACGGACCCTGTGGAGGTGATCAACGGCCTAAAGGCCGGGGCAGACAATTTCATCGTCAAGCCCTCAACGCCGGATAACATAATCAAGCAGGTCCTATCTCTCATAAACTATTACCTTACCAGGCCGTCTGGCAACGAGGCCCAGGTGGTGCTGGAGATAAACGTGGGGGACCAGGTACACAAGATAACCGCCCAGAAGATGCAGATAGTTAACCTCATCTTCTCCCTGGTGGATTCTTCATCCCAGTCCGCCAGGCAATTGAACGATCTGCTGACCCGCCAGGAGGAGCTGGAGAGGGACGCCAGGAACCTACGGGATAACCTTTACAACACCATGGCGATGGTGGACGATGGCATCCTAGTGGCATCAACCTCTGGGGAGGTCCTCTACGTGAACCCGGCCGGGGAGATGATCCTCCGATCCGCCGGATGGACCGGTGGAATGATCCCCTTCGCCACAAACGAGGAGGAGAAGACGGAGTTACACGTTACCCTGCCATCGGGGGATGCCATGGTGTTGGACGTCAAGATCGGAATCACCTCCTGGGGATCGCAGGAGGCCCGCGTGATCACCATGAGAGACGTTACGGAGCTGTGCCTCCTGAGGGATCAGTTGAAGCTACAGGCTATCACCGACCCATTAACCGGGCTGCTAAACCGCCGAGGTTTCATCGGCCAGGCCCGGGAGGTCCTATCCGAGACCCGGAAGTCCGGGGAGACGTGCTTCATGGCCTACATGGATCTGGACGGGCTCAAGAGGATAAACGACACCCATGGCCATTTCGAGGGGGACCGGATCCTGAAGCTGATGGGCAAGATCATGATGCACTCCTTCCGTGGAGCGGACCTCATGTGCCGATGGGGAGGAGACGAGTTCGTCATAATGGTCCACGGCTACGAGGGAATATCCGGCTTTGAGCTATTCGATAACTTCGTAATGAGGTTCCAGTCCACTATGGCCTTCACAGAGGAATACGGCACCCCGGTTGGGTTGAGCTTTGGCTTCGAGGAGCTGAGTCCTACGGACACGAGGGACCTGGAGGAGATAATAGATGAACTGGATCGGAAGATGTACGCCCACAAGCAGGGGAAGGAGGCCCAGAGGTAGGACCCACTGCCCGCTCAAATGTACCTCTTCCTGATCCTATTTCTGCGTCTCCGCCTGGTATCCCATGACCGGGTCAGCCAAAGGGCCAAGACCCCCAGAAGGACCGCCGCCCCTCCCAGTACGCAGATGGTAAGCCTTCCGTCCAGGGGCCATTGAAACGGAAGGCGCACCTTTGGGTCGAGCCTCCTGAGCCAACCACAGAGACCCGCCAGGAGGCTCCGCCTCTGGGGCTCCTCCAGGTCCCAGATCTTGACCCCACCCCCGTCGGAGTAGAAGAACACGTCCCCCGCCAGGTCCCGCTGCGGAGTGTCCATTAGGGCCACCGCGGCCCTTGGAAGCGCCTCCACCGCGGAGGTTACCAGCACCGCCATACCCCCGTCACCGTCCAGGGCCTGCCCCATGAGGCTGAAGGACCGGTCCGACAGGTTCGCCTCCACCCGGGGTGCCTTGACCTTGACCCCCCCGTCGGAGACCAGCACCCGGAGACGGTCCGACATGGTCTCCGGAATCCGGCTGCTCACCGAGATCATGATCCCCTTTGGGGGGGAGAAGGTGGACTCGTAGGTGGTCACCCTGGGGAAGGCGGGATACCCATCCGGCAGGTACGACGCCAGCCAGGCGAAGATCGACCCCGCCCCCTTGACGCCGGTCCACCGCAGGTCCCGGTCCACCAACAGGGAGGCCCCCTCCAGGTAGGCGGGCAGGTCCGCCAGGTCGAAGGGGGACTCCCGCAGGTCCCCTATGGCCACCGAATCGACCCCGACGCTCGGAGGCCCCCCGGCCCCCCTGAAGACCATGGCCACCTTATTCCTGGGGTATATCCTAACCCACTCGGGAACGCTCAGGTCCTTAGAGAAACCCCCTGAGCCCAGCTTGACGGAGCCAACCAGGTCACCGTTGATGTATAGGTCCAGCGCCACCTCCGGATCCCTCACCGAGGCGGGCACAACCCCCCGGAGGGACACCCTGACCCGGCGGGGCACGGCACCCACGAAGCTCAGAATCCCCCGCTCCACCCCCCAGGAGGAGGACCAGCTCCTGGAGATGGGCTCGTAGCGCCAGCTGGGCGCCCCTCCGGTTCCGCCCCCCTGCAGGTTGGTGGCCTCCGCCCCCTGGAGGACCCCCTGGAACTTGGGGTCGAAGAGCCTGGAACAGAGCATCACCAGCGACTCCCTGGAGGAACCGTTTATGAGGATCCACCGGCCCCCACCCCCAACCAGGGCCCCCTCAGCCCTGCCGGGATCCATCTGGATCCGGATCCTGAGGCTGTCCACCGCCGACACCTCCTCGGAGGACCGGATCAGGGACACGTTGCGGTGAGGAAGACGCCGAACCAGCATCCCCAGAACCCCGAACGCGGCGGACAGCTCCTCGTCCTTGGGCTTGTCGGGCACCACCACCGCCACGGAACCGCTGAGGGAGCCGATCCACTGGGAGATCCCCTTGGGGGGCGTCACCGGCCCATCCAGCACCATCTCGGAATCGGCCCCCAGCTTCAACCCCAGGTTCTCGGCGGTGGGATCGTCCCAGAGGGCCCCAGGACCCGCCAGGGATGCCCGGAGCCTCACCAGGATCCGCCCCTTGGCGGAGGCCCCGGGGAGGCGGAACGAGGCCCGGCCGGATCCGGGACCTATGGGGATGGTGCCCCCATCCACCCCATCCACGGCGATGCCCAGAGCACCGCCGCTCACCCCCGGGGGACAGACGTAGGACAGCTCGATACGCCCCCCTGGGGACGAACCCGGCACGGGCAGGAGGAGGCTCACTTCCCCCCTAGGTCCGGGGATCATCACCCCCGACGGGTACCCCATATCACCCAGGCTGACCCTTACCTCCCCCGCCCAGCCATGGGAACACCAGAGGATTAGGCACATGAACAACGCGGCCCCAAGGGCCCTCGAGCATCTGGCCGACAACTGATCTACCCCTCCACCGCGCCCCATGGGGGCACAAATATGAGCAATCCTGTTAAACTCAAGTTATTATAAACCCAACAAAGGTGGTGACAACAGCCATGGTTAGGAAGGGCCCGGTTGGCCCCTTCGAGGGGGCGGCGGAGCTTCAGCGCCGGTTGGCCCAAGAGGTGCGCCTCTGCCCCCTGGCGGGGGAGCCCAGGTTGGTGGCGGGGGTGGACTGCTCCGAGAGGGACCGCACTATCCGGGCGGCGGCGGTCCTCCTGTCCTGGCCGGAGCTCACACCGGCGGCGGAGGCCCTCTTCGAGGGGCCCTGCCGAGTGCCCTACGTGCCGGGCTTCCTTTCCTTCAGGGAGCTGGACTCCATGGTACGGGCCCTGGAGGGCTTGGGGATGCCCTTCGATCTGGTGATGGTGGACGGATGCGGCATCGCCCACCCCCGGGGGCTAGGGATAGCCAGCCACCTGGGGGTGGCACTAAATGTCCCCTCCCTGGGGATATCCAAATCGTTGCTGGTGGGGTCCTTCGAGGAGCCCGGCCCGGACCCGCTGTCCATAGGCCCCATCTGGCTCAACCGATCCCAGGTGGGCTGGGCGTTGAGGAGCCGGCGGGGGGCGAGGCCCATATTCGTCACCCCGGGGCACATGATAGACCTTGACGGGGCCCTGGACGTGACCCTAAGGGCCCTCAGGGGCTACAGGCTACCGGAGCCCACCCGGCTGGCGGACCTGCTGTCCAAGGGACCCTGTCAGCGGAAGAAGAGGTAGAAGGCCACCCCCGCCGCCAGGGCCAAGGCCACCCCTACCCCTATCATCACCATGGGCGATGGGGGTGGCGCCGCCCCAATGGGCTCCTTCTCCTGGACCTCCGCCACGGACCGCTTGACTCTGACGTTGCCCGACAGCCTGAGGACCCCCACAAGCCCCTCGGATAGGAACAGGTCCACCTGGGTGCTCCCCGTCTCTGTCTTCTTAACCGACATGACCCGGGCGGATACCACCCCGTCGAAGTCCGGGATCTTGGACTTGAATATGTCGAAGAAGAAGGAGTCCTGGGGCAGAGCGGCCAGGATCTCGTCCCCCTCGGAGAGGGCCTGGAGGGGTATGCCCCCCACCGGATCCAGCACGGGCTGACAGGTGAGCATCACCAGGTGGGGCACCTGAGGCTTGTAGGGAGCCCCCTCACCACCGGAGAGGGCCTCCTCCTGGGCCTCCGCCTGGGAGCGCCTCTCCACCGCCTCGAACTCCGACCGGGCCTCGTCCTCGGAGATCTCGTCCATCCGGGCCACCGTCACCGCCTTGAGGGCCAGCCTGTCCATGGCGAACCTCACCAGGTCGTACTCCAGAGGCTTCACGTTCCCCTGCAGGATGGCCCGCTGGACCGCCTGGTTATCCTGGATGAAGAGCCGGACCTGGAGGGCCCCGTAGGAGGCCAGGGACTGGTCGTCCCTCTGGAGGGAGTCGATCAGCGCCGCCCGCTCCCTCCAGCCCTCGGGCACCGGAACCTCATCGCTGACCCCTGCGGTCTTCACCCAGGCCAGCTTCTTGGAGTCCCCCAGGGCGCAGAAGAGGATCTGAACCCTCTGCCCCCGGTCGTTCTTGCCGTCCACAACCCCGCTCAACACCGCGTAATCGGGCACCCAAAGCACCCCCTAATGTTCGTTATCGGAGCTTCATTTTAACAGATAACCCCTTATGCTAACCCACCCTTGGCCCTAAAATATGCTAAAGACGCAACCAGGGGGTGATGGTTTTGGCCAAGAGACGGGTTCTCATAGTGGGGGCCGACGCGGCGGGGATGAGCGCCGCGAGCCAGCTCCGGCGCCTGGATCGAGATGTGGAGATCCTAGCATTCGAGAGGGGGAGCTACACTTCCTACTCCGCCTGCGGGATCCCCTACCTGGTGGCGGGGCTCATAAAGGACCCCCGGAGGCTCATCTCCAGGACCCCGGAGGAGTTCGCCTCATCGGGCATAGAGGTTAGGACCCTGTCCGAGGTGGTTCAGGTGGATCCGGAGGCCAGACGGGTTACGGTGCAGCACCGGGGAGGCACCTACCAGGAGGATTACGACCAGCTCCTCATAGCCACCGGGGCCAAGCCCTTGAGGCCCCAGGTGGAGGGGATAGACTCCCCCGGGGTCTTCGGGGTTAACACCCTGGACAGCGGAATAGAGCTCATGAGGGCGGTGGAGGACCGGCGCCCCAGGAGGGCGGTGATCATAGGGGGCGGCTACATAGGCCTCGAGGTGGCGGAGGCGCTCAATTGCCACCGGGGGATCCAGGTGACTGTCGTTGAGAGGGCCAGGACCGTGATGGGCACCCTGGACCCGGACATGGGGGAGCTGGTGGGGAAGGCCCTGGAGGACGTGGGGATCCAGCTAAGGGCCCAGGAGGCCCTGTCCTCCGTGGAGTCCAGCGGCGGCTGGGTCAAGGGGGTCTGGACCGACCGGGGCTTCATCGAGGCGGACCTGGTGGTGCTGGGACTTGGGGTGGTGCCCAACTCAGACCTGGCGGAGAGGAGCCGCATCCCCCTGGGGGTGAGGAACTCCATCCAGGTGGACCTGACCATGAGGACAGCGGTTGACGGGGTGTGGGCCGCGGGGGACTGCGCCCAGAACTATCACATGCTCACCAAGAGGCCCTTCTACGTGGCCATGGGCACATCGGCCAACAAGATGGGCCGGGTGGCGGGGATGAACCTGGCGGGACGGCATCAGGAGTTCCAGGGGGTCCTGGGCACCGCGGTGTGCAAGATATGCAAGTACGAGGTGGGGCGCACCGGCCTGTCGGAGCGTGAGGCCGCCGAGCTGGGGCTGGACTTCGTGGCCGCCTCCGCGGCGGACGAGACCCGGGCGGGGTACTACCCGGGATCTGGGGACATCACGGTGAAGCTCCTGGCCCTCAGGGGTTCCGGGGCCATAGTAGGGGGCCAGATAGTGGGGATCGAGGGGGCCGCCAAGCGGATCGACGTGATCGCCACCGCCATAAGGGGTGGGCTCACCGCCGAGGACCTGGTGGCCATGGACCTGAGCTACGCTCCACCATTCTCCCCCGTGTGGGACCCGGTCCAGGTGGCGGCCCGAGTCTTGCTCAAACACCTCTAGCCTGGATACATGGGCCATTTCGTGGTAGGATCTCCCCCGTCATGAGGAGATCCTACCTTCTAACCGCCGTTCTGGCCCTGTTGGCCCTGGCGGGGTTGGCCATTTCAGGAGCTCGAAGAGACCTCCCCTGGGAAGAGAGGGAGGTTTTCGCCATGGACACCCTCATGCGCCTCAAGGTCCAATCCGATGACCCCAAGGTGCTTGACCGGATGGAGGAGGAGATACGGCGCCTGGAGGGGCTCCTGTCGGCCCACGTGCCCACCTCAGAGGTGTCCATCCTGTCCTCCACCGGGGCCCTTAAGGCCTCCCCGGAGACGGAGCAGGTGCTCCGGCTCTCCATCCAGGTGGCCCAGGGGACCCACGGGGCCTTCGACCCCACCATAGGTGCCCTGAGCCGCCTATGGGGGATAGGCACCGAGGAGGCCAGGGTCCCCTCCCGGGAGGAGATCCTAAGGGCCCTGGAGACGGTGGACTACCGGACCCTTCGATACCTGGGGGATCACCGGTTCTCCCTATCGGCGGGCCGCCTGGACCTGGGGGGGATAGCCAAGGGATTCGCCGGGGACCGGCTAGTGGAGCTACTAGCCTCCATGGGTATCCGCCGGGCGGTGATGGATCTGGGGGGCAACGTGGTGGTATTTGGTCCCCCACCCAAGGCTGTCTGGCGCATAGGGATTCAGCACCCGGATCGTCCCAGGGGTGAGGTGCTTGGGGTGCTGGAGCTGCCGGAACGGAGGGCCGCAGTGGTCACCTCCGGGGTCTACGAGAGGTACTTCGAGAGGGACGGGGTCAGGTACCACCACATCCTGGACCCCTCCACCGGAGAGCCCGCCCGGAGTGGGCTCATGGCTGTATCGGTGGCGTGTAGCTCCTCCGCCCTGGCGGACGGGCTCAGCACCGCCCTTTTCGTGGCGGGCCCAGAGAGGGGGATGGAGATCCTGTCGAGGCACCGCTGCCAGGCCATCTTCGTCACCGAGGACCGCAGGGTCCTGATCACCCCGCAGCTGGCCCCCCGCTTCAGCCTAAGGGACCGGTCCTTCCGGGTGGAGGTGCTTCGTTGAAGGTCCTGGACGCGGCGGTGGTGCTCACCATAGCGGCCCTGGGACTCTCTCCCCTGGTCATGGGGGTGAGCCCGTCCGTTTCGGGCCCCCTGGTGGTGCGGATATCCTCCCCCACTTTGAACCGCACCATCCGCCTTGACCCATCCACCCATCTCACCATCAGGGTCCAGTCCCGAGACGGGGGGTTCAACCTGGTGGAGGTCCAGGGGCTCAAGGTTCGGGTCTCCGACGCGAACTGCCCGGACAGGGAGTGCGTCAAGAGGGGGTGGCTCACCTCCCCGGGGGACCAGGCGGTGTGCCTACCCCATCGGCTGGTGGTCAGGATCGAGGGTGACGGGGATGAACTGGACGGGCTATCCCAGTAGGCGGCTGGCGGTTAACGGGCTCCTGACCGCCCTGGCCATATGCGTGAACCAGCTGGAGGGGATGTTCCCCCACCCCCTTCCGGGGGTGAAGCTGGGGCTGGCCAACGCCCTGGGGCTCGCCGCCTTCGGCCTCTTCGACTTCAAGGACGCGGTCATGGTCTCCACCCTCCGGGTGATAACCGTGGGGCTCACCTTCTCCGGCCTGGGTCTGTCCTTCGGGTGCTCCCTGGCGGGGGTTGGGTGCTCCATGGTGGTGCTCCTCCTGCTGGGTCGCCTGTGGCCAGAGCGGCTCTCCCTGTGGGCCCTGGGACAGGCCATGGCCATGGGGTTCAACCTGGGTCAGCTGGCGGTGGTGGCCTGGGCGGTGAGCTCCCCTTCCCTGTTCCTGTCCTACCTCCCGATAATGGCCGGGTCCTCGCTGGTCACCGGCTTCGCCACCGGCACCATGGCGGGATGGCTCATGAGAAAGGCCGGGGCGTCGAAGAGCCCCGGCCGAGGTCCGATCTAGCTAGTAGCTGGATTCCAGGCGGATGATGGACTTGGTGGGGCACTTCTCCACGCACTTGCCGCACTGGGTGCACTTGGACTGGTCTATCACCGGCAGGTTGTCCTCCATGGTTATGGCCCCCTCGGGGCAGACCTTGGAGCACAGGCCGCAACCGATGCATCCCAGCTGGCAGACGTTCTTGACGTCCAACCCCCTGTGGTGGGAGTTGCAGGCCACCCGGACCCGCTTATCCTGGACCACCAGCTCGATGACCCCCTTGGGGCAGGAGGCCACGCAGAGGCCGCAGCCCACGCACCGGTTCTCGTCGATCCTGGCCAGGGAGTTCTCTATGTGGATGGCGTCGAAGGGGCACACCGCCACGCAGGTGCCCAGCCCCAGGCACCCGAAGACGCAGGCCTTGGGGCCGCTGCCTGGCAACACCACCGCCTCCCGGCAGTCCATGACCCCATCGTATATGTATCGGGTCTTGGCCACATCGGGGGAGCCCTTGCACTTGACGAAGGCCACCCGCTTCACCACGTCCTCGGCGGAGAGGCCCATTATGGCCGCCACGGCGGTGGCCACCGAAGCGCCCCCGGGGGCGCACATGTTGGGCTTCGCCTCCCCGGATACCACTGCCTCCGCGTAGCCGTCGCAACCGGGGTAGCCGCAGGCGCCGCAGTTGGCCCCCGGGAGGGCATCCCGGACCATCTCCACCCTGGGGTCCACCTGGACCCGGAACTTCTCCGCCGCCACCGCCAGCAACAGCCCGAAGGCCAACCCAAGGCCTCCCAGCACCGCCGCGGGGAACAAGGTTCCTTCCATGCCCATGGATCCCACCCCCTATATGAGTCCCGCGAAGCCCATGAAGGCCACCGCCATGAGGCTGGCGGTCACCAGGGCGATGGGGAGCCCCCTCATGCAGCGGGGCATGGTATCGCTGGCGTCTATCCTCTCCCGGAGCCCCGCCATGAGGATCAGGGCCAGCAGGAAGCCCACCGAGGCGCCCACCGCGTTCACCATGCTGGAGATGAGGCCGTAGCCCTTGTTCATGTTTATGACCGCCACCCCGAGGACCGCACAGTTGGTGGTGATGAGGGGCAGGAAGATCCCCAGGGACTTGTACAGGGCGGGGTTCAGCTTCTTGAGGGCCATCTCCACCAGCTGGACCAGGGAGGCTATCACCAGGATGAACGACAGGGTGTAGAGGTACTGAAGCCCCATGGGGACCAGCACGAAGTGGTAGAGCAGCCAGGTTATCAGGGAGGCCATGAACACCACGAATATGACCGCCATGCCCATGCCCTTGGCGGTCTCCAGCCGGGAGGAGACCCCCAGGAACGGACAGCAACCGAGGAACTGGGAGAGGATTATGTTGTGAACGAACACCGCCCCCAGGAATATGGCTATGAGGCTCATCTTCCGTCATCCTCCGTCCTTAGAACGCTGCAGATCTGACATCCGGCGCAGGCGGTCTGCTTCTCGAGCCTGTCCGCGTCGGAGTCCGCGTCTATCAGGTCCGTGCCACCCGGGCGACGGCGCCTGGCCAGGTCCCTGCGATAGTTGAGAAAGCCCATGATGAGCCCCATGGTGAGGAACCCACCGGGGGCAAGGATCATCACCAAGGCGGGCTGAACGTAGCCGGGGAGCACGTGGAAGCCGAACAAGGTTCCCGCCCCTATGATCTCCCGGATGGACCCAAGGATCATCAAGGCCACGGTGAAGCCAAGGCCCATTCCGATCCCGTCGAACAGGGAGGGGATCACCCCGTTCTTGAACGCAAAGGCCTCCGCCCGGGCCAGGATTATGCAGTTGACCACGATCAGGGGGATGAAGATCCCCAGGGACTTGTCCAGCACCGGGGCGTAGGCGGACACCAGAAACTGGATTATGGTGACGAACCCAGCTATCACCACGATGAATGCGGGGATCCGTATCTGGTTGGGGATGAACCTGCGGAGCATCGATATGACCACGTTGGAACCCATGAGCACCGCGGTGGCGGCGACCCCCATCCCCAGGCCATTAACGGCACTGGTGGTGACCGCCAGGGTGGGACAGAGCCCTATGGCCTGGACGAACACCGGGTTCTCCTTCGCCAGCCCTCCCCTTATCCTCTCGATGAAGCTAGCCATGCCTACTTGGCACCTCCCATCTGCTGAAAGGCCTTGATCGCCAGGTTGACCCCCTCGGTGACCGCCCTGGAGGTGATGGTTGCCCCCGATATGGCCAGGATCTCGTCATCCTTGGAGGGAGTGGACTTGACCACCTTGAACTCCTGGGCCTTGCGGCCCGCAAACTGTCCCGCGAAGGACGGATCCCCCGCCTTGGCCCCCAGACCCGGGGTCTCCGACTGGCTAAGGATGCTTATCCCCTTGACCACCCCGCCGGAGGATACGCCGGTGACGAACACCACGGGCCCCGCATAACCCTTTACGGACACGGTTATGGCGTAGCCCACCGGGCTACCCCCCTTGCGGGCCTCCTGCACGTCCACCACCCCCTGGATCGACGGGGCCTTGGCGGGAACGAAGGAGTCCGCCTCGGGCAACGTCCTCCGGAAGGCCTCCTGCCGCTGAGCCTCCTTGGTCTTGCTTATGGGGCCAGCGGTTATCTGCTGGACCCCACCCAGGACCAGACCGGTCACCGCGGTGATCACGAACAGGATCGCCCCCAGCCTGACCTTCTCGTTCATTAGGATTTCACCTCCCGCTTGGCGCCGAATATCCTGGGCGTGAAGTAACGGTCGATCAGGGGCACCGTCAGGTTCATTATGAGGATCGAGTAGGAGACCCCCTCGGGGTAGCCGCCGTAGAAGCGGATCAGGGTGGTTATGAGGCCGCAACCGAAGGCGAAGACCATCTGGCCCGAGTGGTCCATGGGGCTGGTGGCGTAGTCGGTGGCCATGAAGAAGGCCCCCAGGAAGAGCCCGCCGGCCAGGATCTCGTAGAGGGGTCCCATGGATATGCCCGAGGGCCTGTGGAGGATCGCGGTCAGCACCGCCACGGTGCCTATGTAGACCACCGGGATGTGCCAGGTTATGACCCGCTTCCACATGAGGAAGAGCCCTCCAAGGAGCAGTAGCGCCGCGGAGGTCTCCCCTATGCACCCCCCCACGTTCCCCACTAGCAGGTCAATCAGGGGGGGAAGGCTGCCGGTCCCCTCCACGCCCTTTAGGAGCGCCAGCGGGGTTGGTCCCGTTACCCCGTGCAAGCTCCAGGTGGTCATGGGCACCGGCCAACTGGTCAGCATCACTGCCCTGGCTGCCAGAGCTGGGTTTACGATGTTCTTTCCAAGCCCTCCGTAGAGCTGTTTGACCACGATTATGGCGAAGGCGCTGCCCGCCGCCGCCATGAAAAGGGAAATGTCCGGGGGCAGATTGTAGGCCAGGAGGAGCCCGGTAACCGCCGCAGACAGATCCGACACGGTCACCTTCCTACCGTTCAACCTCTGCCAAAGGGCCTCGGCCCCCACGGCGGATGCCACGCAGACTGCGATGACCCAGAAGGCGTGGAGACCGAAGAAGTAGACTCCAGCCACGCCGGCGGGAAGCAACGCAATGAGCACCAGCCCCATTATCTTCCTTACGGTGAGCTCATCCCTGGCATGGGGAGAGCTGGAAACCACAAGAAGCCTGTTCAACCTATGCCCCTCCTTTGCGACGTCTGGCCAGTATGGTCCTCTTGCCGTCCCTGCAGGATTGGGTGAGGTGCCTCCTAGCGGGGCAAGCGTAGGCGCAGCACCCGCACTCTATGCAGTTCATTCCCCCGAGGCGCTCGAACTCATCGTAATTTCGGCGTAGCACCTCTGCGTTGAGCTGATACGGAAGCAACCCCATGGGGCAGGTGGAGACGCACTTGCCACACCTTATGCAATTCTCCTCCTCCCCCAATCGGGCCAGAGCCTCCGAGAAGGCCAGGATCCCCGAGGTCCCCTTCACCACCGGAACGTTCAGGTCGCTCAGGGCCACGCCCATCATGGGTCCCCCCATGATCACCTTCAGGGGCTCCACCGAAAATCCGCCGCAGGCCTCGATGAGCTCCCGGACGGACATGCCGAGCCTCACCCCCAGGTTCTTGGGCTCCTTGATGGCATCGCCGGATACGGTGACTATCCGGTCGATGACCGGCATGCGGTTGACCACCGCATCCCATATGGCGTATGCGGTCCTCACGTTGAGGATGATGCACCCCACGTCGGCGGGGAGCCCGCCCGCGGGCACCTCCCGGCCGGTGACCGCGTAGATGAGCATCTTCTCCGCCCCCTGGGGGTACTTGGTCCTCACCGGCTGTACCGTCACGTTCTGGATGGCCAGCCGGTCCAGGTAGCCCCGCATGGCCTCGATGGCCTTGGGCTTGTTGTCCTCCAGGGCCACCACCCCCTTGACTCCCTGGGGGAAGAGTTTGAGGGCGATCTGAAGCCCCAAAAGGACCCGGTCTCCCCGCTCCCTCATGAGCCGGTCGTCGCAGGTGAGGTACGGCTCGCACTCCGCCCCGTTGATTATCACGTGGTCCACCTTCTTGTCCGGCGGGGGGGTGAGCTTGACCGCGGTTGGGAAGCACGCGCCCCCCATGCCAACGATCCCCGCCTCCCGGATGATCCGGCGTATCTCATCCGCAGGCAGGTCCTCCCAATCGGGCCTGGGGGAGATGGACGGGTCCAGCTCGTACTGGCCGTCGTTCTCCACCACAACGCAAGTGTCCATGGCCCCGGAGGCCACAAGCCTCTGGGATACCTCCTTGACGATGCCGGAGACCGACGAGTGGATGGGAGCCGAGACGTAGGCATCGTTGTCCCCTATCTTCTGCCCCACCAGCACCCGATCCCCCTTCTTGACCAGGGGCTTGCACGGGGCGCCGATGTGCTGGGCCATGGGGAAAACCAGCTCGCTTCCCGGGTCTATCCACTGCACCGGGCACTCCTCCGTGTGACCCTTGCCGTGCGGTGGATGGACCCCCTTCCTGAAAGTGGGTAACGCCATCTCCCCTACCTCCATGATATAAAAATTCGAAATCTTGGGATCTTTCGGCCATCGTTTCAGCTTCGGGTTCCCGGACAGCAGACTAAAGGATACACCCAATAGACCCCTTTGGGGTAGGGGGTAAAACAAGAGCCGGCGGCCCCATTTACGGGGCCGCCGCGCCACATCCAACTCGACGATCACACCCGGCTCAGCAATCCACCCGGAAAACGGTGTCTATCACGCTCCCGTCCCGGTACTCCACCAGCGCCACCACCCGGCTCCTGTCCTCCTCAACCTCCCGGGGAACTCCGGTCAGCCTCTCCACCTCCTCCTTCAGCTCCCTTATGTCCTTCACGCAAAGGCCCATCCGCCTGGCGGACTCCGCAAGTTCCCCACAACGGGGGTTCACGCACACTCCCCGCTCGGTCACTATGGCGTCCACCGTCTCCCCCGGGGTCACCACACATCCCACCCGCTCCCGGATCGACGGCACTCCACCCCGGAACGACGGAAGCACCACCACCGACAGCTTCGACCCCGCCGCGGTGTCGCAGTGGCCTCCAGACGCCCCACGCAACACACCATCATGGCCGGTCAGCACGTTCACGTTGAAGTCCACGTCCACCTCCAGCGCCGCAAGAACCACCACGTCCAAATGGTTCACCACGCAGCCCCGGTTCAGCGGGTTCGCGTACCACGACTGGTCTATCTCCACGTGGTTCCGGTTCCTCAACATGGATCCCGTCACCGACGCGTCGAAGCTCTGAACGTCGTACAGGACCCGGAAGAGACCCTCCTCCAGCATCTGCGCCATGTAACCCGTCACACCGCCACACCCGAAGCTGCCCCGGATACCCTTGGCGCTCATGTGCTCCCTCACGTAGCGGGCCACCGCAAGGCTCGCCCCTCCGGCTCCCACCTGAAACGACACCCCGTCCTCCATCAGTCCCGACGCCAGGATCAGCCGAAACGCGTCCCGGGCAATCTTCAGGTCCACCGGGTTGCGGGTTATCCGGGCCGCACCGGTGGCTATCTTCCGGGGATCACCAAGGCTGTCCACCACCAGCACCTGGTCCACCAGATACTGGGGTACCGACACCACACCAAGCGGATCCTCCGAAAGGTCGTCCGTCACCGCCACCACGTGACGGGCGTAGCGGGCGTCCTGCTGGGCGTAACCCAGCGACCCGCACGCGGACCTGCCCAGCATGCCGGTAAAGTTCCCCATCCGGTCGCACTTGGGGGCCCCAAGGAACGCCACGTCTATCCTTATGCTTCCCTCCTCTATCGCCCGGGCCCGGCCGCCGTGGCTGTGGATCACCACCGGAACCTCCAGCTCTCCCCGGCTTATGGCCTTACCAACCTCACCCCTAACGCCGGAGGTGTGGATCATCCTCACCACACCGCGCCGGACGAAACCCGACACCTCCTCGTGGGCGTCGGTCAGCGAGCTGGGCGCCAGCGTAAGATCCCTTATCCCAAGCCTCTCGCAGGCCTCCAGCACACGGCACAGCACCTCGTCACCGTTCCTCAGATGATGGTGGAACGACACGGTCATGCCGCTCTCCAGCCCGGACCTCCTTATGGCCTCCTCCACGTCATGGGTCACCTTGTCCCTCCGGGCCGGATAGCCCCTCATTGGGGGGCTCACCCGGGGAACCTCCTCTCCCAGGCGGCAGAACGGACCACCGTAGGGGATCACGGCACCGAAACCGGGAACCTCAAGGGGCACCGGACGTCCTATGGCGTTCTCCACAAACCTCACAGACCTTCCACCTCCCCCATCTCCCAGAGACGAAGGGTGTTCTCCGCCCGCCTAACCACCGGCGCGTCCACCATCCGGCCGTCCACGGACACAACCCCCTTGCCCTCCGCATGGGCCCTACGGGCGGCATCCACTATCCGGCGGGCCCGCTCCACCTCCGACAACTCCGGCACGAAGGCCCGGTGGATCCACTCTATCTGGCTCGGGTGGATGGCCGCCTTGCCAGTGAAGCCAAGCCCCACCACCCGGCGGGCCTCCTCGTAAAGCCCCTGGTGGTCATCCACGTCAGCCCAAACCGTGTCCAGCGCCTGAAGGCCAAGGCTCCGGGCCGCCAGCGCCACCTGGCTACGGGCCACGAAGAGCTCCCAGCCCTCCCGGGTCTTGCTCACCCCCATGTCCGCCGTCAGGTCCTGACCTCCCAGAGTCAGCGCCTCCACCCGGGGGCTACTGCGACCTATCTCAAGGGCGTTCACCACCCCGCGGGCGGTCTCCAGCATGGCGTGGATCCTCACGCTGCCCACCGGCAACCCATGCTCCTCCTCTATCCGGCCCATGAGGCGGTCCGCCAGGATCACGTCCTCCGGGGAGGAGCACTTGGGGATCCTCACCGCATGGGGCCTCAAGGGAACCACCGCCCTAAGGTCCTCCTGGAAGAACTCCGTGTCCGCCCCGTTCACCCGAACGGTGACCACCACGGACCCGAAGTCCAGCACCTTGAGCATCTCGCACACCAGGTCCCGGGCCGCGTCCTTCTCCGACAGGGCCACCGCGTCCTCCAGGTCCAGAAGCACGCTGTCCGCCCCGAAGGTGGCGCAGTGCTGCAGCATCCCCGGGCTGTTCCCCGGCACGTAAAGCATGGACCTCACGGGCCTCATCCCTCTACACCCCCAACGGCCCTGCTCAGGGCGGTCTTAAGCCGGGCCCTGAGGGTGGGAAGGATGGCCCCCTGGTCATGAATCTCCACCAGCGCACCGGTTATCCCCATCCGGCATAGCGCCTCCTCCACCAGCGCCCGGGTCCGCTCCGGATACATCCTGGCGCAGACCCCCTTGAGGCGAACCTCCACTCGGTCCGACGGGTACACGCACACCAGACAGTCCGAGGACTCCAGCGTGCCCGCTCGAGACTCCACAATCAACTCTAACACCCCCCCCAAACAAACGGCGGGGGATCCATCCCCCGCCATCATCTGGGTTCTCTACGGAGAACCCCACATCAATCCACGGGAACGTCAACCGCCTCACCCTGGTTCCTCTTGGAGCGCCAGTCGGAGATGAAGGGCCATGCAACGGAAACCGCCGCCGCAAGCAGCAGAACCAGGCATATCCAGGACCTGAAGAAGACCGCCAGGGACCCGTTGGAGAGCATTAGGGACTGCCTGAAGGAGGACTCCATGGATGCTCCGACCACCGAGGCCAGGATCAGCGGCGCTGTCGGGACCTTGAATTTCTTCATGAGGTATCCCACCAGCCCCAGTATGGTCAGCAGGTAGAAGTCCATGACGCTGAAGTTGATGGTGTAGACCCCAAGGAAGGCCAAGACCACCACGAGGGGATATAGCAACTTCGGGGGTACCGAGAGGACCCTTACGAGGGCTCCCGCCAGTGGTATGTTTATCAGCGCGCAAACCACGTTCCCCAGGAACATGCTGGCGATTATCCCCCAGGCCACATCCGGGTGCTGTTCGAAGAGCAGTGGCCCGGGTTGGAGACCCAGTATGAGGAGTGCCCCCAACATGACCGCGGTGGTCCCGGATCCGGGGACGCCCAGGGTCATCATCGGGATGAGGGCCCCTACGGAGCAGGCGTTGTTGGCCGCCTCCGGTGCAGCCAGTCCCTCTATGGCCCCCTTGCCGAACTCCTCCGGGTGCTTGGATATCTGCTTCTCGTTGTTGTAGGCCATGAGGGCCGCTATTGTTCCACCGGCTCCAGGCAAGACTCCTATGAGGAACCCTACGGGGGTCTGCCGGAGGATGGGGCCGATGCTCTTCTTCCACTGTTCCATGGTGATCCATATGCGTCCAAACTTGCTCTGGACGGGCTTCGCCACGTTATCCGCTATGTGCTCTAGGTTAACGAAGACCTCGCTTATGCCGTAGATCCCTATGATGACCACCACGAAGTCGATCCCCATCTGTAGCTCCTGGGACCCGAAGGTGAACCTGGGGACCCCGGACTGAAAGTCCAGGCCTACGGTGGATAGCATCAGTCCGAAGACCAGCGAGATCATCCCCTTGAGCAGGGCCTCCTTCGATATGGCGGCGGTGGCGGCCAAGGCGAAGATCATGAGGCAGAAGTATTCTGGGGGACCGAACCTAAGAGCGAACCTTGCCACTGGAAGGGCCACTAATACGAAAGCGATGGTTGATAAGAGCCCGCCTATGAAGGAGGCTATGGCGGATATGGCCAGGGCCGCCTCCGCCTGTCCCTTGCAGGCCATGGGGTAGCCGTCGAAAGCGGAGGCCACCGCGGCTCCGTCACCGGGGACGTTGAGGAGGATCGAGCTCCTGGAGCCGCCGAACATGGCCCCGTAGTAGATGGCGCACATGGCGATTAGGGCCGTCTCCGGCCTCATGCCGAACGTCAGGGGAAGGAGCAGAGCTATACCGGTGGAAGGGCCGAGCCCGGGGAGCATCCCTAAAACCGTTCCAAGGGCGGAGCCCGCCACCATCCAGACCAGGTTCACCGGTGTCATGGCGACAAGGAACCCTTGCGCAAGGTAGCCTAGAACTTCCATCTTCAACTCCCCTTCTGACTAAGGCAGGTTTATCTGGAATATCTTCACGAACGTAAACCAGGCACCGAAAGTGAACCCGAGGGTTATCACCCCATTAATCTTCCAGGCCTTGAGGCCGTTTATCATGGATAGCAGGGATCCAAGGAAGAGGAAGGAGGAGGGGATGAACCCTAAATCCTCAAAGATCAGTGCGTAGGTGACACACGCCGCCGAAGTTCCAGCGATCAGCTTAATGCTCGAGGCGGTGAACTTGGGCCTCTTGTAATCATCGACGCCCTTGACCGCCTTCCGGACCTCAAGGACGATCAGCAACGTCCCCAATGCGATCATAAGAAGGCCCAGACCTATGGGAAAGTAGAGCGGGGCCCAGGGGTTTCCCACCATGGCCTTGGGCAACATGAAGGCCTGGGCGGTGTACGTCGCACCGATTAGGACCGACACGACTCCTACTAAAAGGTTGGGACGCATTGTATCACTCCTTCGGGGGGTATGCCGGGACGCGGATCAGGCACTACGCCCCGGCGGAAAACGATTAAGCTCTCACGCTACTTGAGGATCCCCACCTCGGCCAGCAGCGACTTGTACTCCTCATTGGTCTTGTCCAAGAACTTTGCGAAGTCGGTGGCCCCCATGAAGGAGGGGGTCCAGCCGTTGCGAATGGTGATCTCCTTCCACTCGGAGGTGTTAACCATCTTCCTCAGCGCGTCCTCCAGGTACTTGACCGCGTAATCCGGCATGTTCTTGGGCCCGAAGATACCCCGCCAGTTGACGAACTCTGCGTTTATCCCCGCCTCCCTTAGGGTAGGGATCGTCATCAGCGGACCAGACTTCACCCTCTTGGGGGCGGTTATGGCCAGCACCCTTATGTCCCCGGACTGCATGGGCCCCACGGTCTCCGCCATTCCGGTGGAGAGGAGGTCGATGTGTCCTCCCATGAGGGCCGCCAGTCCCTCGCCTCCCTGGAAGGCTATGTACTGGATAGAGCGCAGGTCCTTTACGCCTGCGGCCTTGGCGGCGGCCAGAAACTGGATGTGGTCCATGCTACCCATGGCGGAGGTGCCACCCACTTTGACGCTCTTGGGATCCTTCTTGAGGGCCTCCATGATCTCCTTTATGTTCTTGTACTTAGAGTTCTTGGGGACCGCGAAGGCGCCGAAGTCGTTGATCAACATGGCTATGGGGGTCACGTCCTTGTATCCGAATGGTGACGCACCGGTCAGATGGATGAGAAGAAGCGGAGGAGAGTAGACCGCTATGGTATCATCTTTTCCGGCCTTCTTTTGCAGATAGGCAAGGGCAACGCCGCCGCCACCACCAGGCTTGTTCACCACAGGCATGGGGACCGGCACAATCTTCTTCTCGGTTAGGACTTTGGTGACCATCCGCATGGTGGTATCCCACCCACCGCCGGGACCCGCAGGGGCTATACATTCAAAGGGCCTTGTGGGATAGGCGGCAAGGGCCGTTCCAGCCACGGAAAGGGACGCTACGGCCAACGTCAACGCCACAAAAAGAAACCTGCGAAGAACCTTGCTCATGAATATAACCCCCTATTTAAAATGATATCAGGGATCTCAAGGCAATCACCTCAGCGCCGACTACAGTTCCCGATTTACTCCCTTCCATCACCCCCCGAGCATCTACCTAGAGGACCTGCCTCGTCCCCTGAAGCTCCTCAGGTAAGCCTCCAATCCACCCCGCACGTGTTCCCGGGTAAGTGCCTCCGCCCTGGCCTCATCTCCATCTTTTATGGCCTGAAATATCATCCGGTGCTCCCGTATCACCACCTCCCTGCGAGAAGGGTCCCCCATGGTCACCCGACGGAACCTCTCCAGGTATCCCATGTAGGTGCTGACGATCTGGATGAGCCTTGGCATGTGGCAGGCCTCAATGATCAGCTGGGAGAAGCGGTGGTTAGCCTCAAACACTTCCCTGGGGTCCGCCTGATCCCCCATGGAGGCCAGACGCTCCACCTCCATCATGGCAACCTCTATCTGGCGGATGTCCTCCCGTGTGGCCCTGCGCACCGCCTGGACCGCCGCCAGCGCCTCCAGCGCCTCCCTTAGGGTGTATATCTCTATGATGTCCTCTTCGGAGAAACCCTTGACCACCACACCCCTTCGGGGTATGTGCTCCACCAACCCCTCAGCCTCGAGCTTTCTTATGGCTTCCCGGATGGGCATCCGGCTAACGTTGAGCTTCTCGCTAAGCTCCCCCTCCACAAGCCTCTCCCCAGGCTGCATGGCCCCATCCAGTATGGCCTGCCGTAGGTTCTCGTAGACCACATCTCGTATGGGGACCATCAGGCTCGGGTCTATGGACTTCAATCCGGTCTCCAAAGACAACCCTCCTATGTATCCGGGATCCAGCATCCAAGATCCTAACATTAATCTAGCCTCTGCGCTCACCGCTGTCAACCTGAAATGGGCGAAAATTTCCCCAGACATACCATGTCATCATGAGACCCCACCTCTACTAGATTCCGAATTCACCCCTCCACCCCGCCCAGCAGGGGCACGAACCGGCACAGGTCCTGCCAGCTCTCCCTGACCTCACCCCCCTCCATCTCCAGCACTAACACCCGTTGAAGACCCCCTCCCACGTTAACCGGGGCCACCATCCGGCACCCATCCCCACCGAAGGCCCCAAATATGCCCTCCGCATCCTCCCTGGAACAACCGGCGGACACCACTATGCCGTCAAAGGGCCCCAGATCCCCCCCGAGGGCCCTGCCGTCCCCGTGGATTATGGATACCTCCATGCCCAACCCACCCAGCACCTCCCTTGACCAGTCCGCCAGATCCCGGATCCTCTCCACCCCCACCACGGAACAGCCCATCCGGGCCAACACGGCGCACTGATAGCCGCAACCGCTCCCCACCTCCAACACCCTAACCGGGGGCTCGGGGGAGAGAAGCTCCGTCATCCGACCCACCATGGTGGGCTGGGATATGGTCTGACCGAAGCCTATGGGCAACGGGTGATCCCCATAGGCGGTCCTCAACGCCCCTTGATCCCCCGCCTCACAGGGCCCCCTCAGGGAGGGTATGAACAGGTGCCTCGGCACCTCACCCAGGACCCTTAGCACCTCCCCGTCCCTCACCCCGTTCATCCGGACCACCTCCACCATCCTGCGGGCGAAGTCCCGCCACACGATCACCACCCCCTGCTTTTTTGATATATTATCCGGCAAAAGGGACAGGGGGGTGACCGGGTTGTTGGAGAAGGTTGATCTGGACAGGAAGCTGTCGAAGGAGGAGTTCAAGTCCCTGTGGCCACCGCTGAGGGAGAAGCTGGGGGAGGCCCAGCGGATGACCAAGGAGCTGGGGATACCGGTGATGATCGTCTTCGAGGGGTGGGACGGGGCAGGCAAGGGCACCCTCATGAACGAGCTGATCCAGGCGCTGGACCCCAGGGGGTTCGAGGTCCACAACGTGAAGCCTGACCAGGAGAGGCTCTGGCCCCCCATGAGGCGGTTCTTCCAGACCACGCCCCCCAGGGGAAAGATAGGGATCTACAACCGGAGCTGGTACCGGCGCATCCTAGACGGGGAGGAGTCCGACCGGGTCTTCGACGAGATAACATCCTTCGAGCGACAGCTAGCCCAGGACGGCTACTGCATAATAAAGCTCTTCCTCCACATATCGAAGAAGGAGCAGCGTAAGCGCCTCAAGGCCCTGGAGGAGAACCACGCCACCTCATGGCGGGTGACCCAGGAGGACTGGGAGAACCACCGGCGCTACGATGAGATCGCCCAGCGGGTGGAGAGGATGATCCACCGGACCGACAAGGGGCACGCCCCCTGGACCCTGGTGGAGTCCCACCAACGGGAGTACGCCACCATAAAGATAGCCCAGACGGTCCTGGAGGGGCTGGAGCGGGCGGTGAAGGAGGCCCAGGGGAGGGCCCAGTCGCCCCGGGTGGTCTCCTCCGGCCTAGGGGTGGAGAGGGCCCTGAAGACCTCCATATTCAAGTCCCTGGACATGGACCAGAGCCTCTCGGAGGAGACCTACAAGAAGGAGTTGAAGGAGTGCCAGCGGCGCCTTAGGGACGTCCAATACTCCCTGTACAAGGTCCGCCGTCCCCTGGTGATCGTCTTCGAGGGGATGGACGCGGCGGGCAAGGGGGGGTGCATAAAGAGGCTCACCCAGAACCTGGATCCCAGGGGCTACCAGGTGGTCCCCACCTCGGCCCCCAACGACTGGGAGAGGGCCCACCACTACCTGTGGCGGTTCTGGGAGTCCTTCCCGAAGGGGGGACACGTGGGCATATACGACCGGAGCTGGTACGGCCGGGTCCTGGTGGAGAGGATAGAGGGCTTCTGCTCCGAGGAGGAGTGGCGGAGGGCCTTCGGGGAGATAAACGAGATGGAGCGCCAGTGGGCGGACTTCGGGGCCATAATCGTCAAGTTCTGGCTCCACGTCACCCCCGACGAGCAGCTCAAGCGATTTAAGGAACGGCAGGAGGACCCGCTCAAGCGGTGGAAGATCACCGACGAGGACTGGCGAAACCGGGAAAAATGGGGACTCTACGAGGAGGCGGCGGAGGAGATGTTCATGAGGACCAGCACCCCCGAGGCCCCCTGGGTCCTGGTGGAGGGCAACTGCAAGCGGTTAGCCCGGGTCAAGGTGTTGAAGGAGGTCCTGAAACGGGCGGAGACGCTCCTTAACATCTGAACGCAATCCCGCTGGGGGGGGTGCCCCTCCCCAGCGTCACGTTTAAGCCCCCAGGGACATGGCCAGGTCCAGCACCCCCGCTCCGCCCATGGCGCCATAGAGCTTGGAGTCTATGACCTCCACCGGAACTGCCCCATCCACCGCCTCCCGGACCTCACCCAGCATGTACCTGGCCTGGGGCCCCAGGAGGACCACCTGGGCCCCTTCCAGCGACTCCCGCATGTCAGCGGTGGACACCGCCTCTATCTGGACTTGGAGGCCCCTTTCCTCCGCGGCCTTTTTCATCTTGGTGACCAGAAGGCTGGTGGACATCCCAGCGAAGCATACCAGAACGATCTTCACCTCTATACCCCCTTTACCAGCTCCACCATCCGCCTCAAGAGCTGGGAGTCTATGGGCTCCGTGGGGCTGTTGTCCCTCCTGACCGATCGGCCCAGGTGGACCGCCGGGACCCCACCATGGAGGATCACCCGAGGGGCGTTCTCCCCGGTGATGCCCCCGCCGGCCATGACCCTCACGGACCCCGCGGCCTCCACCATCCGCCGTAGCCTATCCAGGTTTCCCTCTATGGGCCCCGGGCCGCCGGAGGTCAACAGGTCCGTCACCCCCGCGCCGCAGGCCACCCTGGCGGCCTCCACCGGGTCCGACGCCTCGTCGATGGCCCGATGGAAGGTGAAGTCAATCCCGGGGCACCAGGTGAGGGCGGACTTGAGGGCATCCAGGTCCACTGCCCCGTCCTTGAGGAATCCCATTACCAGCCCCCGGGCCCCCACCTCCGCCATTGCCTGGGCGGACCTGCGCATCTGGTCCATCTCCCCCGGGGAGTACTGGAAGCCTCCCGGCCTTGGACGGATCATCACGTTGACCGGGATGGATACCCCCCGCACGGCGGCGGCCACCTCCGGGACCGATGGGGTGAGCCCCCCGCACGACAGGTCCAGCACGAACTCCACCCGATCCCCACCGCAGGCCTCCACCAGCTCCGCCTCCCATGGGGAGACGGCTATCACCTCAACAAACAAACTATCAGCTCCCCTCCTCGATCACCATCCTGGCCAGGTCCACCGCCCCCCTCAAGAGCTCCACCAGGGCCCGTTCCAGGTCCATAAGCCTGAAAAGCTCCTGGGCCCCCTCCCCGGCGGATAGCCCAAGGCCCCGGTGGGAGATGGGCTCATACCGCCCGAGGGCCCTCACGGCGAAGTAGCGGTCCCCCAGCACCCAGGCCCCCACCGAGGCGCTGAAGATCTCCTCCACCTCCCCCATTGCCCGGCCGAGCCCGGGCACTGGAACGCCCTTGAGGCGCAGGATCGCCGGGTGGAGATCCCGGGTCATCACCTGGGCCATGGACCTCAGACACAGGGCCACCTTGGCGAGCCACTTCTTCCTCTCCACCCCCTCCGGCGTGGGGTCCTCTATGGCCTCCAGGTAGCGGACGCAGGAGTCCGCCAGGTCCACCAGCCCATCCATGGCGGGGCCATCCACCGCCCCATCCCGGCTCTCCGCCAGCTGGGCCAGCTGGCCCAGCAACCGGTCCTCCAGGTCCGCCAGCCGGGCCAGCTCCTTCTCCAGGAGCTTGAAGGCCACCTCCGGGAACCCAACCAGGGCGTCGTCAATGTAAGCGGTCTCACCGGGGGCAAGCCCCCCGGACACCAGCCGGGCGGACAGATCCGCCAGAAGACCGGTGAGGGGTAGCATGACCACCCCGTTGACCACCGTCAGAAACCCCATGAAGACCGGTATCCCCCGCTGGGGAGGCATGGCCCCAAGACGTTGGGTGAACAGCCCCACCAAGAACACCCCCATCAGGGCACCTATGACCTTGTAGATCCCGGTGGCCACCGCAAGGCGCCGGGCGGATAGCTTCTTGCCCAGACTGGCCAGCACCACCGGGGCGAAGGAGCCCCCGTGGGCCCCCACCACCAGCCAGGCGGCCCCATCCAGCCCCAGGGCGCCGGTGGAAGCCATGGCTATCCCAAGGGCCACCACGGCGGAGCTACTCTGGAAGGCGGCGGTGGCCAAGAAGGCCAAAAGGGCAAGGGACCAGGGCCTGCCGGCCAGGTGCCCCACCAGATCCATCACACCTCCCATCTCCATCAGGGGGGATACCCCGGCCTTTATCATGTACATGCCCACCAGGACGATCCCCATGCCCCTTATGAGGGGTCCGTAGCGGGAGAGGGGGTTGCTCACCGCCCCCCACAGGGTGCCCAGCGTCACGAAACCGGGACCGAGCAACGAGACGTCCATGCTTAGGACGAAGGTCATGAGGGAGGCCCCGATGCTGGAGCCCATCATGGTGACTATGGAGGAGCCGAAGCTCAACGCCCCTATGTCCACCAGCCCCATGGCGAAGCTGGTGGCCACCGAGCTGCTCTGGGACACGAAGGACAGCAACGCCCCAAGCGACAGGGCCCCCACACTGCCAGAGGCAAAGCGGGCCATGAGGGCCCTCTCCCTCTCCCCCAGAGCCCTTCGGCTGGCCTTGGAGCTCTCCTCAACCCCGAACAGGAACAGGCAGATGCCCCCCAGGAGGGTGAGCCCCGGACCTATCAAAGCCCCCTATCCCCCATCAGGCGAAGCATGAGGGCATGCCTGAGCCCCCTGGCGCTGATGGTAACCCCTTGGGCCCCCAGCTCCCGGATGACCGCCAGGGCCGCCACGGCGCCCCCAAGGGCCACGTGGGCCCTCTTGGGGTGCATCCCCCTTATGGTCTTCCTCTCCTCACCGGTCATGGACGCGTACAGCCATAGCTGCCGCTCCACCTCCTGGACAGGGATACTGAGGCGGTGAACCCGGTCCTGGTCGTACCTTTCGAGCCCCAGCGCCACGGAGGCCAGGGTGGTGAAGGTGCCCCCAACCCCCCAGAGGTCCGGCGGCAATGGCCCCGGGAGCTTCGCCACCCCCTCTCGGACCGAGCGCCGGGCCTCTAAGAGGGCCATATCCAGCTGGTCTTTGGACGGGATCCGGGACGGGTCCAGGAACCGGTCGGTCAGGAACAGGGCCCCCACCTCAACACTCACCGCTCCCCGGATCCCATCATCCCCGAATACAAGCTCGGTGCTCCCGCCCCCCACGTCCGCCACCACCCGGGGGCCCTCCCCTCCGCAGGCCTGAAAGGACAGCTCCGCCTCCTCTTCCCCGGAGATTATTCGCACCTGGAGGCCGAACCTGTCCCGGATGGCCGCAAGGAGCTCCTCCCCGTTGGATGCCCGGCGAAAGCCCATGGTCCCCACCGCCATCACCACGTCCACCTGCATGTCCTCGCAACGTTCCAGGAAATCCCCCAGGGTCTCAAGGGCCCTCTCCATGGAGGCGTCGGAGAACCGGCCGGTGAGCGCCAGGCCATCCCCCAGGCGCACCACCTCCTGGACGTCCTGGATGAAGAGGACCCCCCCTTCTCCCCCCTGAGCCACCAGTAGCTTGAAAGAGTTGGTGCCCAGGTCCATAACCGCAGCCCTCATGCGTAAAGCCCCCCGGCGTCTCAGATTTCGTTGAGTGGTAGTATATTACAATCCCAAGCAGGTTCGGGAAGGGGGCCCAAAGTGAGAGGGATAGGACCGGGTAGCAGTATAGTCAACACCGCCAAGAGGGGGGTGCGGGAGGCCCTGGTGGCCATGGGCTTCCTTCCCCCGGAGATGGACGGCGGGGGCTGCATCCTCCACGTGTCGGACACCCCCTCATCCACCTACGGCTACCTGGTGAGGGCGGTAAGGTCCATGGGGCCCTCCGTCCTGGTTCACACCGGGGACGTGGCGGACGAGGTGAAGCTGGGCCTCTGGCCCCAGCTGATCGACGAGTACCGCCGGAAGGTGGGCAAGCTGGCGCGGCTCCTGGATGGGTGCGGATGCAGGCTCATCGTCACCTGCGGCAACCACGACGACCCGGAGGTCTTGAAGGAGGCCCTGCCCTGGGGGGAGATCTACCCCCGATGGGCCAACCTCGATGCCCGAGGGCGTTCGATATCCGCCGCCCACCGGTTCAAGGACCTGGAGCGGCTTGGGGACGTTAACCTGTTCGGCCACGATCTGGAGGTGACCACCTCCACCGAGGGGGACCGGCTAATCCTGAACGGCATCGAACGGATGAACCTGGTGGACCCGGCGGCCATGCGGGTTAGGTTCGTCCGGTATCCCCCGGGCACCGACGACGAGAGGACGCTCAAGCGCCGCAGGGGCCTTTAACCCCCTGGGGGACAGGATCAAAGGAGGGATAGGGTGCTTTCGCTGGTGAGAGGAGGACCCAAGGTACTAATGCTGGAGACCACCAGATCCGGAGAGGATTTGGCGGAGCTGGAGGCCTTTCTTGCGGCCCTGTGTCCGTCATCGTCGGCGGACCCCATGGGGGCGGTGGAGACCGCCAGCGAGGAGGCCACCCTGGTGATATTCATGGCCTCCGGGGAGGAGCCCGCCATGCGGGTCTACTCCACCCACCTGCCGCCGGAGGACCTGCTCTGCCAGTTGATAAACCGCAGGCTCTGCGAGAAGGTGGACAACCTCTGCCCATCCCCCGGGACGGCGGTCATGAGGCTGGTGGGAACCCCCGAGGGGTTGAACCTGGCCATGGAGAGGATCGCATCGGACCTGAACGGCACCGTGGGGGAGAGGCCCCATAACTTCGTGTGCCCCGCGGGTAGCAGGACGGTGATCTACTTCACCCAGAACCCGCTGAACAGGCCCCTCAGGATGGAGGACCTGAGCCCAAGGGCGGTGCTGGTGGACAGGCCCTGCGGAGAGGTGCTAAGCCACCTGAGGGAGAACGCCATGGACTACCTGAGCCTGGCCATGGGGGGCCCCGACTGGAACCAGGTGGACATAAGGATATACGACGCGGAGGGCAGGTACGACCTGCACTACCGGCGGCTCATGGGGGCCATAGAGGGGATTGACGCGGGGCTGGTGCTCTCCGAGGCGTGGGGGCGGGACCAGGCCTTCATCCTCATGAGCGTCCCGGTCTACGTGGTACGGCTCTTCACCCCCCTGGATCCCTCCGAGATAAAGAGGATGTGCATGGGACTGGAGTACTCCCCCAAGGGGGAGCGGTGGGTGGACCTGGACGTGATCTGCAGCGGCAAGAAGGTAAGCTGGACCGGTTTGGAGCACCCGGGAACCCGGGACTCCCTGGGGGAGGCCATGAGGAGGGAGCTCCTTGGCCGCATGAACCAGGGAGGGCTCAAGCGCCTCTTGGAGGCGGAGGGGGAGCTCATGGGGGGCTAGACGCTGGGCACCGACGAGGGCAGGGCCCCCTCCAGGACCCTAATGGGGTTGTCCATGAGAAGACGCCCCATGGAACGGGCCCCCAGTCGGCCCCCCAGGACCTGGAGAGCCTGGGACGCCTCCCGGTGGCTCATGAAGAGATCCCGCCTCTCCCCATGGAAGAATGCGTCGAACCGGTCACACAGGTCGAGCCCCAGGGCGCAGGCGGCCTCCCCGGCCACCAGGGCCAGGTGGGATATGTGCCGATACATGCCCTCCACCGGGTCATCGGATCCGACGAAGGCTCCGTGGGCGTTGAAACCCACCACCCCTCCCCTGCGGCCTATGGCCTCCAGGTGCGGGTCGGCAAGGTTGCGAGGGTGGTCACAGAGGGACCTGCAGTTTGAGTGGGTGGCCAGGATGGGGACCCCACTTCTGATCACGTCCTCCGTGCCCGGGTCGTTCAGGTGGCTGAGGTCCAGCGCCAGGCCGAGGGATCTAGCGGTCTCCAGGGCGGACACCCCCTGGGCGGAGAGGCCTCCGGGGGATCGGACCGTGCGGGTAAGGTCAACCCCATCCGCCAGGCGGTTGCGCCGGCTCCAGGTGAGGGCCAGGAACGAGAGCCCCATGGACCGGAAGAAGCGCAGAAGCTCCGGATCGTCCTGGACGGGCTCCGCCCCCTCCATGGAGAGCACCAGGCCTATCCGCCGGGAGGAGAGGCAGCGCCTCAGATCGTCCCGGTCCCGGATGACCATCAGGTCCTCCCGGGCCTCCCTCTCCTCCTCCAGGAGACACCACACCTGGTGAAGGGCCTCCTGGAGGGCCCGGTGGACCCCCTGGTCGTCCACGAACAGGGAGCAGACCAGCACCTTAACGCCGCTGGACCTCAGGTCCTGCAACATGATGCGGCGGATCACGTCCCTCTCCCCCATCCGCCTGCGCCTCGACACCTCGTACAGAACGTCGCAGTGAAGATCCACCCACTCCAAGCCAAGCCCCCCAATCGCAGGTTTTCAACCAAATCCTGGACTCAACCGATAATACATCATGAAGGGGGTGAGAAGGTTGGAGGGTCTCAAGGGTCTAGGCGCACCCAGTGACCTCCGTGGGGATGGGGTCCCGGAGGAGATGCCCCCCAGCGCCCGGGAGGCGCTGATGGAGGCGGAGAAGGCGAGGGACCGGGCACTGGACCGGGTGGTGCTGACCCACCAGCGGACCGTGGCCCGGTCCATGGAGGACTACAAGGTGAAGATGAAGAAAAAGCTCCTGGAGCTGGAGAGGCGCAAGCGCCGGGAACAGGACCTGGAGCTTCTAAGCCGGGCCGTGGCCCAGACTATAAACCACCGGAACTACCTGGAGAGTAGGCGCCGAAGTCCGCTAAGGCCCGTCTGAACTCCTCCTCCGACAGGGTGGCGGGGTTGCCGACACAGCGAACCCGCCAGTATACCTCGCACAGGAACTCCAGGTTCACCGCCAGGTCCATGGCCTCCTGGGGGGACGATCCCGCCACCACCGCCCCGTGGTTGGCCAGGATGGCCCCCTTGAGGGGCTCCCGCAGGGTCTCCGCCACCAGGTCCGCCAGCTCCTGGGACCCGAAGGGCCGGTAGGGGACCACCGGTATGATCTGATCCCCGAAGGCGGCCATGTAGTAGTGTATGGGGGGCACCTCCCACTTGAGGCACCCCATGGTGACCGCGAAGCGGGAGTGGGTGTGAAAGACCGCCCCCACGTCCGACCTGGCCCGCAAGACCCCAAGGTGCATCCTCCACTCGCTGGATGGCTTAAGGCCCTCAAGGACCCGGCCCTCCATGTCCAGCACCGTCACGTCCTGCTCCCTCAGGGCCCCGCAAGGACGTCCCGAGGGCTTCAGGGCCCATAGCCCACCCTCGGCCCGAACCGACAGGTTCCCGCCGGAACCGAACACCAGCCCCCGCTCCTCCAAGAGGGCCCCGTACCTCACCACCGCCCGCTTAGCCTGGATCACGTCCAAAACTACAACACCTCCCAGGGGAGCAAAGCACAAAAACCTGATGGGATCAAGGCGACTTGACAACACGTGGCGTGAAGGGGCGTACGGGGTTGCCCCGGGGCCTTACATATATTTGTGTAATTTTTATCTATTGCTACGACCGAGGTGACAACAAAAATTTGTCGGCATATAATCGTCGCTCGTGGATGAAATCCAATATCTTCACGCGAGGAAGGGATATCGTCAGATCCCGCCGGATGCCACGTCCCACAGGATGCAACATTATGTGCCTTTTGTAGTTAATCATACCCTACATGACCACAAAATCGATCGGGCATATAATCGGAACGGTGATAATCATCATTATGCGGGGAGGCGTGGATATGAGGGACTTGTCGATAGCCAAGAAGCTGACGTTGCTTGGGATTGGGGTCACAGTCCTGTTGGGGCTCATGGTGGCCATGGTGGCCCTCCAGAGCCACTCCATCCTGAACGACCAGGTTAACACCCTGGGGATGGAGATGATCGCCAACAACGCCAACCAGGTGGACCAGTACTTCAGCGAGCTCAAGACGCTGACGCTGGGCATCGCCAGCGGCACCGCGGAGCTGTTGGAGACCGGACAGGCGGTCACCGACGACGACCTGGAGTCCGTCATGGCCCGGTACTTCAACGCCACCGCCAAGGACCTCAACATCCTGGATATGTACGTGGGGCTGGAGTCCACCGGCAAGGTGGGCACCGGCGGCGACTGGGTGGAGAAACCGGACTACGACGCAAGGAAGCGCCCCTGGTACATCCAGGCGGTGCAGGAGGATAAGGTCATACTTACCGCCCCATACGTGGACGCCAACACCGGCGGGCTAGTCATCACCGTGGCCACCCCGGTGAAGTCCACCTCGGGCAAGCTCCTGGGCGTGGCGGGGATCGACGTGGACCTCAAGACCCTATCCGACATGATCACCTCCTACAAGGTCTTCGGCAAGGGCTACGGCTTCCTCCTGGACCGGGAGGGCAACACGATATGTCATCCAAAGTCGGAGATGATCATGAAGGAGAACATCACCAAGCCCAGCGGCCTAATCACCCCCGAGCTGGCGGAGGCGGGGCGGAAGATGATCTCCGGCTCCCCGGGCTTCGTGGACTACTCCTTCCAGGGTGAGCTCAGGAGGACCTTCTTCTCCCCCACCAGGTCCGGCTTCGTCCTGGGCGTGGTCTTCCCCGCCTCGGACCTCAACGCCATGGTAAGGAGCCTGGCCATCCGACAGCTGCTCCTGGGGCTCGTGACCCTCATCCTGGTGGGCGCCATGCTCTACGGCCTCTCCAGGAGCGTGGTGGCCCCCGTCAAGAGGATCACCGACTCCCTCAAGAAGCTGGGACAGCTGGACCTCACCCAGGACCAGAACGACCAGTGGCTGAGGGAGGTGGGGCACCACCGCACCGAGATCGGCCTCATGGCCCAGAGCGCCCTGGTCCTCAAGGAGACCCTGAGACAGGCCATATCCGACATAGCCTCCCAGTCGGACAGGACCGCCGCCGCGGCGGAGAACCTGGCGGCCCTCTCGGAGGAGTCCGTGGCCTCCGTGGAGGAGATAAAGGCCTCGGTGGACCAGGTGGCGTCCCTCATGGAGTCCAACTCCGCCTCCCTGCAGGAGACCAACGCGGGGATCGAGGAGGTCTCCAGCGGAGCCCAGCAGGCGGCCAACTCCGCCACCGACGGGGCCGAGGCGGCCTCCAAGATGTCCCACCTGTCGGAGCAGACGGTCCGCCAGGTGGAGGAGGTGGTGAAGGCCATAACCCACGTGGGGGACGAGTCCAAGCGGACCTTCGAGAGGATCCAGAAGGTGGCGGACTCGGTGGCGTCCATATCGGGCTTCGTGGCCACCATAAGGTCCATAGCGGACCAGACGAACCTGCTGGCGCTGAACGCCGCCATCGAGGCCGCCCGGGCGGGCGAGGCGGGCCGGGGCTTCGCGGTTGTTGCGGAGGAGGTCCGGAAGCTGGCGGAGGAGTCCGCCCAGGCGGCCAAGGAGGTGGAGGACCTGATAGCCCCCCTGCAGGCCAACACGGAGGAGTCCTTGAGGGCCACGGAGCAGTCCCAGAGGTCCATGGACGACACGGTGCGCCGGGCCCACGAGGCCCAGGGGAAGCTGGCGGAGGTGCTGGGCCAGATCCGGGTCATAAACGACGCCATGCAGAACATAGCCGCCACGTCGGAGGAGCAGGCGGCGGCGGCGCAGGAGATAGCCCAGGGGATAGACAACGCCACCCAGGGTACCATAAACGTGGTGAACTCGGTGGAGATGATCCGTCACTCCAGCGAGGAGACCGCCAAGGCCAGCGAGGCGGTGGCCCAGGAGGCCCAGGCGCTGAGCCACACGGCGGAGCAGCTCAAGGCCCTGATCGCCAAGTTCAGGTACCAGTCCTCCTCCCTCAGCCTGGGGGACGGCAGGTAAGATCTAGGGACGCAAGACCAAGAAGATGACCCCGGGGGCCCGCCCCGGGGTCATCTTCTGTGGAAGGTCAGATCCCGCCGGATGCCACGTCCCTTCCCTTCAGGGCGAACCACAGGGTTCCAAGAACGCCGAAGGCGAAGGCGGTGAGGAAGTTGACCTGCGGGGATATGTAGAAGAGGGCGGGGGAGGCGAAGGCCGCCAGGGACACCACCACGTCCCGGAGGAGGTAGTAGGCGCCGAAGGCGGCCCCCTTGGCCCCCTCCGGCGCCAGGTCCATTATCAGGGCCTTCCGGGTTGGCTCCCCGAACTCCTTGAGCCCCCTCACCACGAAGGCGGCGGCGAAGGGCCAGAAGCCCCGGCAGAAGGGCAACATGAGCGGGAAGGCGGTGAAGAAGCAGAAGGTCATGAGCACGAAGGGCTTCTTGCCGTGGCGGTCCGCCATGGCGGCCACGGGGATGTAGACCAGCATGGCCACCGCCATCTCCAGGGCGGTGAGCAGCCCGAACTGGGCGGGGGTCACCCCCCTATCCAGGGCCCATAGGACCACGAAGGGGTACGGGATCTGCTCCGCGAACCGGATCAGCACGTCGGACACGAGGAGCATCCGGAGGTCCCCCCGAATAAGCCCCAGGGAGGACCGGACGCTAACCCCCTCCAGTTCGCCTATGGCGTCCCCGGGGACCATCCGCCACATGAGCCAAACGGAGATCCCCCCAACCGCCGCCGCCACCACCAGGGCGGCCCTTATGCCCTCCACGTTCCCCATGCGGGTCATCAAGTAGCCGCCGATCACCGGGCCCAGCGCCATGGGTATCCGGCGGACCAGGGAGTGCATGGAGACCCCCATGACCCGCTTGGTCTTGGGCACCGACCGGCCGATGAGGTCCATCATGGCGGGGAGGCTCACCGCCGACCAGGAGATGAAGAGCGCCGCTCCCGGCAGAACGGACCACCAGGTGCCCAGGGTCAGCACCAGCAGGTACCCCAGCACCGCCACCAGGGAGAAGAGGATCAGGGACTTCTTGGGACCCAGGGCGTGGCTTGCCATGCCCCCCGGAAGGGAGTACAGGGCGGAGAGGAGGTTATCCATGCCGTTCAGGAACCCAACTGACCAGTAGGATCCACCCAGGGCCATCAGGTAGACCGGCAGGAACCGCTCGGACATCTTCTCCCCAAGGCCCATGAAGATCACCATGATCAGGGCCGCGCCGGTGGATCTGTTTATGGCCAGGAACCGCAGGATCCGCTCCAATTCATCACCCTCCAACCTGGGACGTCCAAAAGGGGGGCACCATGGCCCCCCGTGGACGATCAGAAGATAGGTATCTTACGCTCCTTGATGAGGATACGCGCCTTAGGAGATGCGGCCGAACCGAGCCAGCCTGCCCAGGTCCTCCTCGATCTCCAGGAGGCGGTTGTACTTGGCGATCCGCTCGCTCCTGCAGGCGGAGCCGGTCTTTATCTGGCCGCCCCCCATGGCGACGGTGAAGTCCGCCATGAAGGTGTCCTCCGTCTCCCCGGACCTGTGGGAGATCACGTAGCCCCAGCCGGCCCGGCGGCAGAGTTCGATGGTCTCCATGGTCTCGGTGACGGTGCCGATCTGGTTCAGCTTTATCAGCACCGCATTGGCCGCCTTGGCCTTGATGCCCCGGCGGACGAAGTCCGGGTTGGTGACGAAGATGTCGTCCCCAACGATCTGGACCCGGTGCCCCATCCGGGCGGTCATCTTGGCGAAGCCATCCCAGTCGTTCTCGTCCAAGCCGTCCTCGATGGACGCTATGGGGTAAGCGGAGCACCAGCGATCGAATAGGTCGATCATCTCATCGGTGGACTTCTTGCCCTGGCCGGACTTGTCCAGCATGTAGGAGCCGCCGCTGAAGAAGCTGCTGGCTGCGGGGTCTAGGGCCAGGCAGATGTCCTTTCCAGGCTCGTAGCCCGCAGCCCTTATGGCCTCAACGATGACGTCGCAGGCCTCCTCGTTGCTCTTCAGGTCCGGGGCGAAGCCCCCCTCGTCCCCCACGCCCACCGCGTAGCCCTTCTTCTTGAGGATCCCCTTCAGGGCGTGGAACGTCTCGGCCCCCATCCTCAAGGCCTCCCGGAAGGAGGATGCCCCCAGGGGGAACACCATGAACTCCTGGAAGTCAACGCTATTCTCCGCATGCTTGCCCCCGTTGAGGATGTTCATCATGGGCACCGGCAGGGTGACCGCCCCGGGGCCCCCCAGGTAGGCGTAGAGGGGCAGGTCGCAGTACTCCGCCGCCGCCTTGGCGGCCGCCATGGAGACCCCCAGGATGGCGTTGGCTCCCAGCTTGCCCTTGTTAGGGGTGCCGTCCAGCTCGATCATGGCCCGGTCGATGGCCGCCTGATCCCGGCAGTCCATGCCGATCACCGCCGGGGCGATCACGTCGTTCACGTTGGCAACCGCCTGGAGGACCCCCTTGCCGCCGTAACGCCCCTTGTCTCCATCCCTAAGCTCCACCGCCTCGTTCTCCCCAGTGGAGGCCCCGGATGGCACCGAGGCGCTCACCCTTATCCCGCACTCCAGCTCCAGCCTCACCCGGACGGTGGGGTTGCCCCTGGAATCCAGGATCTCCAAAGCCCTTATGTTGGTTATCACGGAGCTCATAACCCAATCCCTCCCATTGATCGGCCCCAACAAACTCTGGTCTCTGAAGGGCACGGATTGCGTCCCAATGGACGTTGAAATCTATGTTACCACAAGGAGTGGGATGAGATAAACATTTATCAAAACCACGAAAACTTTAGCACTAAAGATTAACCAAACGGCCATGCAATCCAAATTGGATCGTGGTACATTATAACTATTTAGAATAGGGGGTGCTTCTAATGTCGTCATGGCTAAGAGACATGAGCATCAAGGGCAAGATGTGGGTCCTCATCGGGGTTGGGCTGCTTGGCCTTGGAGTCGCCTCCGCCACCGGCTACCGGTTCCTGTCCCAAAGCAACCGCAACTTGGAGGACATGTACCAGGATCAGCTTCTCCCGATCCGCTGGCTCATAGACACCAAGGCTAACGCGGCGTTGATTAAGGGACTGGTATCGGAAATCATAGTTGCAGATAGCGATGCGGAGCGGGACGAGCTGGTTCAACGGATAGGCGAGCTGGTCAAGGCCAACGACTCTAACCTGGAGCTCTACGGCAAGACGAAGTTGGAAAGCTTCGAGGTGGAACACCTGCGAAAAGTCCATGAGGCCATGACCGACTGGCGGGCCAAATGGAGGAAGGTGCTGGAGCTGTCTAAAGAGGGGTTAAAGGAGCAGGCGGAGGACTACTTCAAGGCCGAGGCCATACCGGCCATTAAAAGGCTCATCGGGGAGATTGAGGCGCTAGCCAATTTCAACGTGGAGTTCGCCGAGAAAGTCAAAGACCAGAACGATCAAAGCGCCGCCCGGGCGCTCTACCTCCTGGTTGTGATGTCCATTGGATCGCTGCTGGTCATGGCTCTACTTGGGGCCGTCATTTCTCAACGCATAGCGGGCTCCGTTAGATCCGCCCTGAGCGCCCTGGAGAGGGTTAGGGACGGGGATCTAACCTTATCCAGGGATCAGATAGGCGCCCAGGGAAGGGACGAGATGGGACGCCTGGGGGACGCCCTATTTGAAGCGGTGCTCCAGATCAGGTCCACGATTGAGCAGGTTCTTAGACAGGCATCCGATGTGGCCTCCCGTGCGGAGGACTTCTCCGCCCTGGCGGAGGAGTCCTCCGCCTCCGCCCAGGAGTCCAGGGCCTCGGTTGACGAAGTAGCCTCCCGGATGAACGAGCTGGGGGCAGCAAGCCAGGAGATAAACGCCAGCGTCGAGGAGGTGGCCAGCGGCGCCCAGGCGGTGGCCCAGCGCAGCACCGACATAGCCGCCGAGGTGGACCAGGCCAGGAGCGCCGGGGAGGAAGGCGCAAGAGCGGTGGCCAAGGCGGCCTCCAGTATAGCGAAGGTGGCGGAGGAGGCCTCCCGATCCGCTGAGATGGTGGCTTCCCTGGGCGAGATGGCACACCAGATCCAGTCCTTCGTCGGCCAGATCGGCCAGATAGCGGACCAGACGAACCTTCTGGCGCTGAACGCCGCAATTGAGGCCGCCCGGGCGGGGGATGCGGGCAAGGGCTTCGCGGTGGTGGCCGAGGAGGTTCGCAAGCTGGCGGAGGAGAGCAACCAGGCGGCTTCTAGGATCGCGGAGCTGGCGGACGGGATAGGCCGGGAGCTTGGGACGGTGATATCCGCCTCCCAGAGAAACGCCCAGGAGAGCCAGTCGTCCAAAGAGCTGGCGGAGGAGACCCGGGCCACCATTGAAAGGATCATGGACTCCCTAGGCAGGATCTCCAATGCGACCCAGGACCTGGCGGCGGTGGCGGAGGAGCAGGCGGCCTCCAGCCAGGAGATAGCCTCGGCGGTACAGGACGTGGCCTCCAAGGTCCTTCAGGCGGCCAACGCATCCGAGGTGGTGAGGTCCCAGGTGGCGGAGGTGTCAGCCGCAGCGGAGCGGATCGCCCAGGGATCGGAGGACTTGGTTAAAACCTCTGAGGCCCTCCGGGAGGCGGTGCGGCACTTCAAGGTGGACGACATGTCGTCCCCCGTACATCTTCCCCCTTCGCTGGCATAGGGGCTAAGCTCCAGATCCCAGGGGGAAAAAGCGGAGGGGCGGGTTCCCCCGCCCCTCCGCCAGGTGGTGAAATTCGACCTAGAGGAACACGCCCCGCATCTTGACCGCGTCGGCCACCCGCTTGATGGCCACCATGAAGGCCCCCTTCCTCATGGAGACGTTGTGCTCCTTGCTGTAGTTCCACACCCGCCAGAAGTTGTCCGCCATGAGGGTAAGCAGCCGCTGGTTGTACTCCTCCTTGGTCCAGAAGAAGCCCATCAGGTCCTGGACCCACTCGAAGTAGGAACCCACCACGCCGCCGGAGTTGGCCAGGAAGTCGGGCACCACCAGCACGTCCTTGGGAAGGGCCGCATCTCCCTCGGGGGTGACGGGGCCATTGGCACCCTCCACGATGAACTTGGCCTTGATCTTGTGGGCGTTGTCCCCGTTGATGACCCCCTCAAGGGCGCAGGGGCAGAGCACGTCCGCCTCCAGGTAGAGGATATCCTCCCCGGCGATCTTCTGGAGACCCGGCTGCTCGTAGCCCTCCAGCAGGTGCTTGGGGTGGTTGGTCACGTGATCGAAGGCCTTCTTGACGTCGATCCCGTCGGGGCAGTAGTAGCCGCCGGTGATGTCGCTGATGGCCAAAACCTTGGCCCCCATGTCAACCAGGGTGAGGGCGCAGTGGGTGCCCACGTTGCCGAAGCCCTGGATGATGGCGGTGGCACCCTTCACATCCCGGCCGGCGGCCTTCAGGACCTCCCTCACGCAGGTGGCCACGCCGGCGCCGGTGGCCTCGGTGCGCCCCTTGGAGCCCCACAGGGAGACCGGCTTGCCGGTGAAGATGGCGGGCTCCAGGCGATTGCGCATCTTGCTTATGGTGTCCATGAACCAGACCATCTCCTGGCCGCCGGTGTTCACGTCCGGGGCGGGAACGTCGGTCCAGGCGCCCACCAGGGGCTCTATGCGAGCGGCGAAGGTGCGGGAGATCCTCTCCTTCTCAGCGGTGGACAGCTCCAGGGGGTTGCAGGCCACACCGCCCTTGCCGCCGCCGTAAGGGATTCCGGCCAGAGAGCACTTCCAGGCCATGAGACACGCCAGGGCCTCGCACTCCTCAAGGGTCACGTCCGGGTGGAACCGGATGCCACCCTTGGCAGGACCCAGGGCGGTGGAGTACTGGACCCGGTAGCCCTCGAACACCTTCACGGTGCCGTCGTCCATGGTGACGGGAATGGAGACGCAAAGCTTCCTCTCCGCCCTGCTCAGGATCTCGATGAGACCCTCGTCCAGCCCCATCTCCTCCGCGGCGGCGTAGAAGTTCTTGAGCGCCGTGTCCAGAAGAACGTTGCTGGAAGTCCTCTTCGTAACTGCCATTACGAATCCCTCCTTGTCTTTTTAGGCCAAAGGCCCTGCACGGAACCAACCTAAAATGTTTGTGAAGGAACCCCACAAACCCCAGGCCTATTCTATTCCAACCGGAACTTTCAGTAAAGAGTCAAACGGGACTGATTTTTTGGAAAAATTTTATATATGCACTGAATACCAAATACACTTGCTAGACGATTCTGCGACTAGGTGAAATCCCCGAGCCCCAGGCGTCTGGCCGCCTCCGCCATGTCCGGATAGAGGGGGGCCTCAAAGGCCGCACCGGCCAGGTCCCCCAGGGACTCGCCAAATGGCAACAGCACCCTTCGGGCGTGGAGCATGGTTCTCCCCACCCCCCGGAACCTCACCCCGTACCTGACGTCCCCGAGGATCGGAAGCCCCAGGTGGGCCAGGTGGACCCGGGCCTGGTGCTGGCGTCCGGTGAGAAGCTCCACCTCCACCAGGGAGAAACCACCCCGAACGGCCAGGGGACGCACCACCGACCTGGCGGGTTGCCCTGAGGGCGAAGGGGTCACGTTGCCCCTTCCGTCCTTGGACAGCGGCAGGTCCACCAAAGCCTCCCCAACGCAGGTGCCCCTCACCAGCGCCCAGTAGAGCTTCCTGATGGTCCCCTCCCGGAACAGCCGGTGGAGCTCCCGCCCAAGGGCCCCGTCCAGCGGCACCAGCACCACCCCGGTGGTGTTCACGTCCAGCCTGTGGGAGGGCACGGGCCCCCGGTCAACCCCCAAAAGGCGCCACACCTCCTCGGGCAGGCTGGTCCCCCTGCCTCCCCCGGGCTGGCATATCCACCCGGCGGGCTTGTTCGCCACCAGTAGCCTCCGGTCCCAGTGGATAACCCACCGGGGCAACTCCCTGCCCTCGGCTGGGCATGGGGTCCCAGATCCGGACCGCCTTGGCTCCTGGTCCCAGGGGACCGTCAGCTCCTGCCCCTCCAACAGCCGCTGGGAGCAGGGCACCCGCCTGCCGTCCAGCCGGACCTGGCCGCGCCTTATGGCCCCCATCCGGAGTCCCATGTTCACCTCTGGCCACCACTCCCGAATGAGCCTGTCCAGCCTGCGCCCCTCCTGATCGGGGGGGATCCTGTAGGTCCTCATGGCCGCTGGGGCAGCTCCCCGGTCCAGAACCTGCGCTGGGTGGACCGGTTGAAGTCCGATACGGCCTGGCCGTCCCGGAGCCACCTGAGCCCCTCCCGGCAGCAGAAAAGATGAAAGTCCAGCTCGTCCGCGGCGGACACGATGAGCGCCTCCAGCGTCTGGGGAACCACCGGGGAGCCGTACTCCTTCTGGCCATGGTGGCTCAGTATTATGTGCCCCAGGTGGACCGCCAGCTCCCCCCGGAGCCCCCGGTCCCTCACCAGCTCCTCGAACAGGGCGTAGCCCATGGCCACGTGATCCAGCACGCTCCCTTCCACGGTCACCTCCGGCAGGGGGCTCATCCGGTAAGCCCTGACCTTGCCCAGATCGTGCAGCAACGCCCCCGCCGCCACTACCTCCAGGCTCACGTCCCGGTAGGGACCGCACATGCCCAGCGCCGCCTCCGCCACGTGAACCGTGTGCTCCAAGAGCCCCGCCCGGTACGCATGGTGGTTGGACACCGCCGCAGGGTACGAGAAGAACCTGTCCCTCAGGTCACCAACGAAGATTCCCTCAAGGAAGCCCCGCAGCTCCTCCCCGCAGGACCCGACGATCCTCCAGAAGCGCTCCTCCAGCTCCTCCTGGGGGAATGGGGAACGGGGCACCAGGTCCAGAGGGGGGTACTTGTCCTGGTCCAGCCGGTACAGCTCCCGGAAGTCCACCTGGAGGGACCCCCGGTAATCCTTCACCTGTCCCACCACCCCCACCGACATGCCTTTCAGGGACTGGATCTGGTCCTCGCTCAACGGCTCCCCTTCCCGGCGGTCCAGCCACCGGGCGCTACTCCAGGCCTTCCCCTCCATTGCCCCGGTGGGGTCCATCACCGTAACCGACCAGTAGGTGCCGCCCCCCCTGTCCCGGTTCGCCTGGAGGTCCCGCACCGCGTAGACCCCCTTGAAGGACTCCCCGGGCCTCAGCCGGAGCACCGCCTCCACCGTCATGAGCTCGTCCCTTCCCACGGACCCACCTCCGCTCTAAAATTAAAAAGGGAAATCCCTATTATGCGCTTGAATCATGCGGATCAATAGTTTAATCTTACCCCATGGCGGCCTAGGCCGCAGCAGCGATCGAAGGGGGTAGGCGCCTTGCGGTGGATCACCTCTCCTCCCATAATATCCGTTCCCCTGGTGGCCCTGCTCCTCGCCCTGGGCTCCGGGCCCACCGAGGGGCTACCCCTGCCCCTTTGGGGGCTCTTCCTGGTGGCCTACGGGGCGGCCACCGCGTTCCACTCCATGAACCTGTCAACCCGCCGGGGTGGTCTGGCCTTCTTCACCAACCTGACCGCCCAGGGGCTGGTCCTGGCCTTCGTGTCCCCCGCAGTGGGGGTCACCCCCATCGTCTCCTGGCTTGGACTGGCCCTGGCATCGTCCGGCATGGTGGGACTGGTGAGCCTTGGGATATCCAAGGGTCCGAGCGGCCAACGCCAGCCTATATCCCCAGAGCAGATCAGCATATCCGATATCCAGCAGGAGCTCAAGTCGCTGGAGACCGAGCTGGACATACCCTCCATGATCCCCCTGCCGGCCCTGTGGGGACAGGGAGGGGTGATACTCAAGGCCAACCGGGAGGCGAAGCTGCTCCTGGGGACCAACGACCTGGAGGGAAAGGAGCTGGACAAGATGATCAACCCCTCCCTCCACGAGCTGGAGCTGGGGGGCACCGGTTGGCTGGTCTTCCGGAGGTCCCTGGAGGGGGAGGACCTGGTGCTACTCTCACCCAAGGGGGAGGGATCCGGCGGGGACGACTCGGACTTTGTGGACCCCAAGACCGGGCTCTACTCGGACCGGTACGCCCGAAGGAGGGGTGAGGAGGAGATCGAGCGGGCCAGGCGGTACCGCCGCTGGCTCTCCATGGCGCTGCTAAAGCTGGAGCTGGAGAGCCTGAGCCAGGGCCCCATCCCCAGGAGCTTCCAAGAGGAGGCCTACAATCGGCTCATCGCCACGGTGAAGAAGACCATCCGCACCTCAGACCTGGCCTTCCACCTGAAGGACGATTGCGTGCTTCTCTTGCTCCCCGAGACCCCCTCCTCCGGGGCCAGGACCCTTTTCGACAGGATAAAGGCCCAGCTGAACAAGCTGTTCGAGGAAGGGGAGGCGGCCCCCTACAGGCCCAGGCTCATGGGAGGTTTCTCCTTCTACGGGGGCAACGGCACCACCTCCTACGGCCAGATGCTGGAGGAGGCCTACTCCAACATGGCCCTCAACGAGGACTGAGCCCCTGGACTTCACAAACGATCCGGACTCCCCATGGTGTATCATCTAGTCTGAAGGCCAGAAGGGCCCAAGCTGAGGGATTCAGCCGGGCGTCCGGCCCTAGAAAATGACGAGGAGGGATCGCTTTGTCCAGTTTCTTCCAGGGTCTCTACGGTGAGAGGGTCAAGGACCTGCGTCCATCCCCCATAAGGGAAATGCTGCACCTGGTGAGGCGTCCGGGGATAATCTCCTTCGCGGGGGGCATGCCGGACCCGGAGGCCTTCCCGGTGGAACTCTTCTACCAGGCGGCGGGGATAATAAAGTCCCAGGGCAAGGACGTGCTCCAGTACGGGACCACCGAGGGCTACGCCCCCCTGAAGGACTTCCTGATCCAGTGGACCGCCCCCAGGATGGGCCGCAAGCTGGAGCACGACGAGATGCTCATAACCGCCGGCTCGTCCCAGGTGTCGGACCTGCTCTGCTGGGCCCTGATCGACAAGGACGACCTTATCCTCATGGAGGAGCCCTCCTTCCTGGGGGTCTTCCTCAACATGCACAACCACGGGGCCAAGTTCCTCACCGTCCCCTGCGACGACGAGGGCATGATGGTGGACCTGATCCCCGAGAAGGTGGAGCGGGCCCAGCGGGAGGGCAAGAAGGTGAAGCTCTGCTACACCATCGCCAACTTCCACAACCCCCTGGGGACCACCCTGTCGCTGGAGAGGCGCCGTAAGCTCATCGAGTACGCCCACCGCTACGGCTTCGCCATAATGGAGGACGATCCCTACGGCTACGTGCGATTCGAGGGGGAGCACCTGCCCACCCTGTTCTCCCTGGATGACCGGGGTGTGGTTATCTACGCGGGCTCCTTCTCCAAGATCCTGGCCCCCGGAACCCGGGTTGGATGGTGCTGCGGCCACAAGGATATAATCCGCAAGATGGCCATCTTCAAGCAGGGGGTGGACGTGTGCACCAGCCTTGTGGCCCAGGCCATGGTCTACGAGTACTGCCGGCTGGGGCACCTGGACTCCTTCCTCCCCAAGATAATCGACCACTACCGCAAGAAGCGGGACGCCATGGAGGACGCCATGAGACGGCACCTCCCCCTGGAGAAGCTCCACTGGGTCAAGCCCCAGGGGGGCTACTTCTACTGGGTCAAGATGGACGGGATAGACTGCGACCGCCTCTTCCAGGTGGCGGTGGACAAACAGGTGGCCTTCGTCCCCGGCAAGGCCTTCTACCCCAACCGGGACGGGGGGGATCAGGAGATCCGGCTCTGCTACACCTTCGCCTCCCCGGAGCAGACCGACCAGGGCATGAGGCGCCTGGGGGAGGCCATGAGGGAGATGATCCGGTAGGTGAGGGACGAGCAGGTCATAGCCGCCATATCCACCCCCTTCGGCCAGGGGGGCATAGCGGTGATCCGGCTCTCCGGCAGGGGGAGCGCCCAGGTGGTGGATCGGGTCTTCCGGGGGCGCTCCCCCCTCTCGTCCTCACCCCCCTGGACCATGAGACACGGCCACCTGGTGGACCCCCGGGGCAACCCCATCGACGAGGTGCTGGCGGTCCACTTCAAGGCCCCCAAGAGCTACACCGGGGAGGACTCGGCGGAGGTGCACTGTCACGGGGGTCCATTGGTGGCCCAGATGTGCCTGGAGGCCCTAATATCCGCCGGCGCCAGGCTGGCGGAGAGGGGGGAGTTCACCCGTCGGGCGGTGATTAATCGCCGGATGGACCTGAGCGCCGCCAGCGCGGTGATGGCCCTGGTGAGCGGCCAAAGCCCCAAGGCGGTGGAGGCCGCAATGGGGTCCCTGTCGGGGGCCACCCGCCGGGCCATGGAAGAACTCATGAGGGACCTGACCCGGGCCTGCAGCCACCTGGAGGCCACCTTGGACATGCCGGAGGATGAGATACCCCCCCTGGACTGGGAGCGCCTCCGGGAGGACCTCTCCCGGATAGCCCGGGGGATCCGGGACCTCCACCAGAGGGGCCTGGCGGGCATGGCCCTCTCCCAAGGAGTCCAGGTGACCCTGGTGGGACGCCCCAACGTGGGCAAGTCGTCCCTGCTGAACAGCCTCTCCCGACAGGCCCGAGCCATAGTCACCCCCATACCGGGCACCACCAGGGACGTGGTGGAGGCGGCGGTGATCCACCGGGGCGTGCCCATAAAGCTCCTGGACACTGCGGGCATAAGGGACTCCAACGATCCGATAGAGGCCCTGGGGGTCAAGCTGGCCCGGGAGACCATGCTCACCGCAGACCTTAGGGTACTGGTGCTGGACGGCTCCAGCCCCCCCCACCGGGAGGACCTGGAGCTACTTGGGTCCCTCGATATGCCCGCCGCGGCGGCGCTCAACAAGGCGGACCTGGGGACGGACCCATCCTGGGACCAGGTCCTCCGGGACGCCAGGGTCCCCAACGTGACCCTCTCCGCCCTGTCGGGCAAGGGGGTGGAGGAGCTGAAGGACCTGATGGTCCGGTCCATATGCTCAAACCCCGCGGTGGACGGGGCGGTCACCATGTTCCGCCACCAGCTGGACGCCCTGTCCAGGGCAGCGGAGGCCCTTGATGGGGCCCTGTCATCCCCCTACCTGGACGCCACCGCACAGCTGGCGCTGGAGGCCCAGCGTCACCTGGCCTCCGCCCTGGGGCTGGACCCCACGGAGGAGGTGCTGGAGGCGGTCTTCCGGAACTTCTGCGTAGGAAAGTGAAGGCGGGGCCCCGGGGCCCCGCCTCTAAGACATGGGTTGGATATGCTCGCCCGTGGGCTAGTAGGCCTTGGCGAATATGGCGAGCCTGCCCTCCCTGCCGGTGTAGAAGCACCGCCCCACCGATCGGTCACCGCTGGGGAAGCACCGGACGGTGGCGCCGGTGGCCTCCTTTATGGCCCGCTCGTCCTCCGGGGTGCCGGCGAAGTGGGCCTCCACGAAGCCCCCCTTGGACTCCATGACCTCCTTGAACTCCTCAATGGAGCTCACCCGGTGGGTGTTGTCCCGCCGGAACTTAAGGGCCCGATCGTAGAGCCTGGCCTGGATCTGGTTCAGCACCTCCGCCACCCTCTCCGGAGCCCCCTCCATGGGCACGTCGATCCTCTCCCCGTTGTCCCGGCAGACCAGCCTAACGGTGCGGTTCTCCAGCTCCTTCTGCCCAAGCTCTATCCTCAAGGGAACCCCCTTCTGAAGGTGGCTAAAGAACCGGTCCGAGGGACGCAGGTGGTACTGCCGATCCAACGCCACGGTTCTGGGGCCTATCCGATCCTCTATGGCGGCCTTGAGCTCCATCGCCTTGGGCTCCAGGGAGGAGGAGATTAGGTCCTGATCGGTGCTTATGGGCAACAGCGCCACCTTCACCGGTGCCACTCTAGGGGGCAGGATCAGCCCGTCATCGTCCGAGTGGGTCATGATTATGGCGCCGATGAGCCGGGTGGAGACCCCCCAGCTGGTGGTCCACGCGTACTTGACCTCCCCGTCCCGATCCTGGAACCTTATGTCGAAGGCCTTGGCGAAGTTCTGCCCCAGGAAGTGGCTGGTCCCCGCCTGGAGGGCCTTCCGGTCGCTCATCATGGCCTCGCAGGTGAAGGTGTTGTCCGCCCCAGGGAACCGCTCCCCCTCGGACTTCTCACCGGTCACCACCGGAAGGGCCAGGACGTCCTTCATTATGGTCTCGTAGACCCCCAGCATCCGCAGCGTCTCCTCCATGGCCTCCTCCCGGGTGGCGTGGGCGGTGTGCCCTTCCTGCCACAGGAACTCGGAGGTCCGAAGGAAGAGCCGGGGACGCTTCTCCCAGCGCATCACGTTGCACCACTGGTTTATTAGGATTGGCAGGTCCCGCCAGGACTGGACCCACTTGCTGTACATGTGGCCTATCACGGTCTCCGAGGTGGGGCGCACCACCAACGGCTCCTCCAGCTCATCCCCCCCCGCGTGGGTCACCACCGCGCACTCCGGCGCGAACCCCTCCACATGCTGGGCCTCCCTCTCCAGGAAGGAGTTGGGGATCAGCAGGGGGAAGTAGGCGTTAACGTGCCCCGTCTCCTTGAAGGCCTCGTCGAAGTGCCGCTGGATCGACTCCCAGAGGGCGTAGCCGGTGGGACGGATCACCATGCAGCCCCTCACCGGGGCGTAGTCCGCCAGCTCCGCGGCCCTTATGACATCCAGATACCACTGGGAGAAGTCGCTAGACCTGGGTGTTACGTTCTTAGCCATCTCGATCCCTCTCATGTCCTCGATTTCGAAATCCGTGATGGATCATTATATCCCCAAAGGGCGGGGGGTTGCAAAGCGCCCTCTGTGCCTAACTGAAAAGAAACAACTAGAAGATTGACGTTTTACGCATCGAAGATATACTTTAACTAAGATGCTCCCGCGAGTCATCTTGTTTAAGTAAAATTAAAAAGAACTATCAATCAGGGGAGGTATTAAACCATGGGAAGCCAGTGGAAGGACAGCCTGACGGATCAGCTCTGCCGAGCGTTCCTGTGCCTGGAGAACGAGGATGAGGTGTACCGCTTCCTGGAGGACGTGGCCACCATAGCGGAGATAAGGTCTCTGGCGCAGCGGCTGGAGGTGGCCCGCCGTCTGATGGAGGGGGAGACCTATCCGTCCATCTCCAAGGAGACCGGCGCCAGCACCGCCACCATAAGCCGGGTCAAGAAGTGCGTGGACTACGGCTCCGATGGCTACAAGCTGGTGCTGGAGCGGCTAAAGGGGAAGTAGCCGGTGGCCTGGTGGTTCCCGTTCCTCCACCCCTCCGCCCTGGAGATCCACCGGATGGGGCAGGAGGTCATATGCGCACTCCGGGAGGGGGAACGGCTTCCGGACCAGATCCCGGGGGTGATGGCCGAGGGGGGCATCCGGGGAATCTACAGCGCCACCGTGAGGGCCGCGGAGGAGGCGGACCTGTCGGACATGGTCCTGTGGGTCAAACCTCCCAGGGACGCGTCCAACCTCCTGGACCTGTCAGAGGGGGACTGGAGGCGGGCCTTCGAGGCCCTGGAGGAGGGCCTGGAGGCGCTCCGTTGCGCCCTGCCTTACCTCCTGGGGGAAGGATCCCCCAAGCTGGTCCTCCTGTTGCCCAGGCCCCAGGGGCTCATATCCTCCGCCATCCGGGGTGCCCTCTCCGCCCTGGCGTCATCCTTCGAGGCGGAGGCCCGGGATCTGGGCCTGTCGGTCATCTGCCGCGAGGAGGACCAGCCCCTAGGATAGCATCAGGTACAGCACCACCGCAGCGAGCGCCAGGACCCCCGCCACCGCCGCGTAGGCCACCGGGAAGGACTCCCGGGCCTCCAGCGCCTCCGCCGCGGGGGTCTTTATCTTCAGTTCCCCGGGGGATATGAACTTAAAGAAGCTGCCGTCCCGGTCGAACTGGCCGTGCACCTCGTACTGACCGTTCTTGAGGAGCCGTATCATGTATATGGTGCCCGGCAGCTCCACCTCCCGGGCGGGCTCCACCACCACCGGGTCCCCGGGGCGCATCAGCGACAGGGCCACCCCATGCAGCGGATCCACCGATGGTCTCACCTCCATCACCCCCTGGGGGACATCCAGGGTTCCCTCCTGCGAGACCGGACGGCTGGGGAGGGCGGCCCCCACGTAGGAGTCCAGGGTGGCCTGAAGGGACGTCACCTCGAGCCCCATGTCTCTAAGCTCCGGCAGGGAGGTCACCGCGTACCTCACCGCCCCCAGGGGGACGCTGCGCCCCACCGCCTCCCTTATCTCCTTGGAGACGTCCACCGACAGCCGGGAGTTGATCTCCGAGCTCTCGATCACCTGCCCCTCCCCCACGGACTGGCCGGTGGCGTTGATCCACTCCTCCACCTCCGCGAGGAACATGGGGGCCCATTGGTCCCAGTGGCGGATGAGCGCCCGGTGCACCTGCTCGGCGGACCAGAGATCCGTCTCGGACACCCGCCGATCCTCCTGGACGCCTATGCCGGAGGCCAGCTCCAGCACCCGGTTCCAGAGCCTCAAGGCACCGCTGTCGGAACCCAGGGGCAGAACCGATGACTTCCTCCAGATCATCTGCCTGTCCGGGCCGAACACCGCGGCGAAGAGGATGCTTATAAGGTCCCCAACCGGGAAGGCCGCCCACAGGACCCGGTACTTTCGGCCGTTGACCGACAGGAACTTGAAGAGCCCCGCCGGGTCCGGGGTCCCCCCCGATGAGGCGTACTGCTCCACCAGACCGTCCAGGTCCTCGGGGGGGACCCCGAACATGTAGACCATCAGGTCCCTCACGTACCAATCGATCCCGCCCTGGTTCCTCTCCTCCACTTGGCACCTCCCAACCGGCGCCCGGGACGCCGCCTACGAAAAAGGGGGGCGGATCGCCGCCCCCCGGTAACACCCCACCTGACCTACCCCTTGAGGGCCAGGGGCCCATCGGAGTCTATTTTAAACCCTTGGATGGCCCGGGTGAACTCCTCGGAGAACCGGTACAGGTCGTCGGAGCTGGCCTTCAGCAGATCACTGTTGCGGGATATCTGGTCCACCACCTGGCTTATCCTGGCGGCCACGTCCTTGAGGGATCCTATCCCCACCGCCAGCCGGTCTATGGAGGCCGCCATCTCCTGGGCGCTGGCGGACTGCTCCTGGGCGGTGGCCGCCACGTTCTGGATCTGGCTCACTATCTCCCCTATGGCGTTGAGCACCCCATCGATCTGCTCCCTCATGGCCCGGGTCTCCTCCTCCGCCGCCTGGGCCACCGAGACCCCGCTGGTGGCGGTCTTCACCGCGTAGGAGGTGCCGGATATTATGGCCCCCGCCAGCTCCCCGATGCTCTTGGCCGCCTGGTTGCTCTCCTCCGCCAGCTTCCGGACCTCCTCGGCCACCACCGCGAAGCCCTTGCCCGCCTCCCCGGCCCGGGCCGCCTCGATGGCGGCGTTCAGCGCCAACAGGTTCGTCTGGTCCGCTATCTGGGATATGGTGTTAACTATGCTGCCGATCTGGCTGGCCTGGTCGTTCAGCTTCACCACCGCGTCCGCCACCCCACGGAACGAGGAGGCCATCTCCATCACCCGGTCGGAGGTCTTGACGATCAGGTCCCGGGCCCCCTCCGCGTTGCTCTTGAGGCTCTCCGCGTAGCTGGACGCGTCCGACGCCGCCTGGGCGGCCCCCTGGGAGGCGGAGGCCACTTCCTCTATCCCCGCGTTGGCCGCCTCCACCGCCTCGGAGTTGTCCGTGGCCATCCGGACAAGCACCTCCGCCTGCTCCCTCATGTCCACCAGGGTCTCCACCGTCCGGTCAGACACGTCCTCCAGGACCCGGGCCTGCTGGAGGATCCTATCGCTCTCACCCTTGAAGCGCCGGAATATCTCCCGCTGGGAGGAGATGACCGTGTCCAGCGCCCTTCCAAGCTGGCTCATCTCGTCGTTACCGGCGAAGCAGGCGGACACGCTGAGGTCCCCCTTGGCGGCCTCGCCGGACACCGACATGAGGCACTGGATGGGCCTCATGAGGCCCCGGATCACCGACAAGACCAGCACGGCCAGGAGGGCCATGGCCACCAGGGCCATGAGGAGCTGCTTCATCGCAAGCCCACTAAGCGGACTGAATATCTCCTTCTCGGACACCACCAACGCCAGCGTCCAACCTAAGTTGAGGGGCCTGGTGAAGATTAACCGTACGTCTCCATCAACGCTCCTGTACCTATAAAGACCGTACTTGCCCGACAGGATATCCTGGCCTATCTTGGACAGTTCCTTGCTGACGAACCGAGATTCCTTGGCGATGTTCTCCTTGAGTACCAGATCCTTCTTTGGATGCGCCACGAAGGTGCCGTCCGGCGCCAATAGGATCCCGTAGCCATGCCCCATGATCCTCTGGGAGGAGACCATCTGGATCAGGGTGTCTATGGCCATGTCGGCCCCAAGCACGCCCAGCAGCCTGTCCCCGTAGCCCTTGAGCGGCGTCGCTATGGTGACGATCATCTTACCGGTGTTGGCATCCACGTAGGGCATGGTTATGACGGGACCATCCTTCCTGACCGCCTCCTGATACCAAGGCCTGGTCTTGGGATCCCAGCCATCCGGGGGGGTCCAGCCACTTCCGTCCACGAACCGGCCGGTCTCCAGACCTATGTATATGTCCATGAAGCCCTTGTTGGAGTACTCCTTGGTGAGCCCCTCCATGTAGGGCTGGAGCAGCTGCCCCGCCATGCCGTAGTTGAGCCACAGGTACTGGGAGTTCATGGCGGCGGTGAGCACTATGTCGGTGCGGCCGTCCAGCCAGTTCCTCACGCTGGCAGCGGCGGACTCCGCCGCCAATTCGCCTCCAGACATTATATGGGCCTCAAGGATCCTCCGCCCGTTGTAGTAGGCCAAAAACCCCATGCCCCCAAGGGCTAACACCGCCATCAGCAGGATGGCATAAAGACGCTGTCTCATGGTCATGGCAACTACCCCCTCGAAGGAAATTTTACAAAAATGCTACTTTTACCAGTATATATCAGAACAAAAAATGCCGGAAGGGGGGACCCCAACCAGCATCCGGATCCTTGCGGCGGCCACGTCACTCGTGGAAGGAGAGGACCAGGTATACCCTTCCCTTCTCGGGTCCCACATCGAAGGGGAGGGTGAAGCTCTTCACGTCCGCCTTCTTGGTGGGTATCGCCTTCAGGTTCTCCCCCGCCATGAGCTGCGGAGGGGTTATGTCCAGCCCGGGCACCTCCACCTTCATGAGCGCCTGGCCGCTGGTCATGTTGGTCAGCTCCCCTATGACGCTCATGGACATGGGATCCTCCGGGTTGGCCTCGATCATGCCACCGGTCATGGCCTTCACGTAGGCGGAGAAACCCGCCATGTCCGCCATCAGGGCCACGGTGCCGTGAACGCTGGGCCCCACCACCCCTATGAGGGCCGCCACCCTGCTGCCCGGGGCGTTCACCCCGGGGGTTATCTCTCCCTTGAGGAAGGTGGCCTCCACCCCCATCATCTGACTAACCGATACGAAGGCCCCCGCGTAGGCGTTTACCAGGGACGCTATAACCTGAGTGGACATCCTTCTCGCACTCCTCGATCTTCAGTCTTAAGGCACAAACCCGATGCTCAATTCTATACCTTGGGCAAGCGAAAGACAAAGGGGGGATTAAGATTGAAAATACCTTAAGACGCCCCTAGGTCCCCCTCCCCATCAGGACTATCACCCAGGCGGCCAGGTCGTCCACATCCCGGGGCGGCACCCGGAGCCCACGGGGGATGAGCCTCCCAAGTCCCCGGGGGGGATGGAGGCGGAAGTAGAGCTCCCGGGCCATAAGGGTGCTCCCCGCCTCCGGGACCGGGACGAACCGCACCCCCGCCCTCCGAAGCTCCTCCAGCACCTCCCCAGAGCCGGTCCCGGCCCCCACGAAAACCGATCCGGACAGGTGGACCTCCGGCGGAATGCTGCCATAGGTAAGGTACTCCCTGAGGGGCTCCAGGTCCCCTTGGGTCAGCACCCGGATCAGCTCCCCCAGCCGGTCCCGGGGGATCACCAGGGAGAAGCGGAGCTCCCGGTCCCCGAAGGCCACCCCCACCTTGCACCTGCCGGGATCTATGCCGCAGTCCAGGCCTCCCGGGGAACCGTGCTGGCCCATCGGTCGTACATCCACATCCACTGTTGGGGCACCTCCCTTATCCAGCCGGACAGGAGACGGTTACAGACCCCAACGGACCCCGCCTCGTCCAGACCGAACTCCTCCCCATTTGGTCCCTTGAGGGGATCCAGAAAACGGACCGAGTGACGGGTAGGGTCCGACAGGCTTCTCTGGGACCTGCAGGGCACCACGGGACAGCCCAGCTTGCGGGCCAGCTTCACGGGCCCCAACGGGGTGCTGGCGGGGAAGCCCAGGAAGTCCGACACGATCCCCTTGGCCTTTGCGTCCTGGTCCAGCAGGACCGCCAGGGCCCCTCCCTCCTCCAGACACCGGAAGACCCCCTTGAGGTCCGTGGCCTTACCGATGGTCACCACCCCGCAACTGGACCTCAGGTTCACCAACGTCTGGTTCACCCGGGGATCCCGCTGATCCGCCGCCACCACCCGAATGGGGTAGCCCAGAAGGGCCAAGGCGGCGGCGGTGAGCTCCCAGTTGCCCATGTGACAGGAGAGTATTATGGCCCCCCTGCCCAGAGACAGGGCCCGATCCAGCCTCTCGAGATCCTGAAACTCCACCAGGTCCAAAAGATCCCTCCCCATCACGGGGAAGCGCATCAGCTCCGCCAAGGCCATCCCGAAGTGCCGGTAGGCCCCCAGCACCACCTCCCGGGCCTCCCCAGGAAGGATCCCCAGAACACGGGAGCATCGGCGGGAGGCCTCCTCAAGGCGCCTTGGGGAGGCCCGGCCCACCAGCTCGCCGAGACTCCCCCCTAGCTCAAGGGCCCTCCGGTGCCCCAGGGACCTGAAAAGGGCCCCAACCAGGTTGAGGCCCCGGTAAATCAACGGCTGTTCCATCCATCACATCTCCAAGGACCCTAAAGAGGGGCAGGGGCCGCTCACTGGGACTCCCTTCCCCTCGCCCAATGCTCGAACATGCCCCTGGCCTCGTCCATGCTGAGCCCAAATCCCTGGCCCGAGAGGGCCATCTGACAGGCCACCACCGCCTGCCCCGCCAGGACCGACGCCAGGTAGTCAAGACAGCCGCAGTTGTCCCCCACATCCCCAAGAGTGAGGCACACCGCCGTGGCGGACGCCCGCTCCACCACCTTTATGGACCCATCGCTAAGCTTGGCTAGTCCCGCGGCGCATCCCGCCGCAGCCCCAAGCAGCAGGTCGTAGCCCACCCGACCATCCAGCCGGGACGTGATGTAGCAGCCCACTAGCCCCCCAAGCGCCATGGCCTCCGCCAGCGCCCGCCGGTCCTTGCTCAGGTAGTTGCATATGACCGTCAAGGGCACCGTCAGCAACACCCCGGAAGCCACACAGCCCCTCAGGGGCACCGCCCCCGCCTTGGGGTCCGACAGGGCGAAGTCAAGGGCGGCGCCGCACATGGCCCGGACCACCCAGATTGGGTCCTCGTCGAAGGAGCCCCGCCAAAGACGATAACCCAGGGCCCTACCCCGGGGCTTCAAAACCCCCCGCTGGGCCAGGCGGTAGTTCTGGTCCGCCCTCTCGAGGATCCACTCCTCCTCCTCTTGGGTCAGGTGGGGCACCAGAGCCCATAGATCGCCCCAGGACGCAAGGCCAACCTCTCGATCCACCAAAGGATCCGGAGTATTAGAGTAAAGAGACCTCAGATAGCGGCTTATGTCCAAGACAACTCCTCCCATCCCTAGCCCGGGGGCCCCCCTGTTGAGATTGGTTAACCGTCGCGAAGATATTATCACACAAAGACATCTTATGGAAAAACAATTAGTTTGTTTTAGCAAAATCACCCTCCGTCCAGGGGGGGCAGGACGCATATCTCCCCCGCTGGGACCTCCTCATCCAGGTCCAGAAGGCGCCAGTCCCACACCACCATCCCCACGTGGGACAGGTCCACCCCCGCCTCCTGGAGGGCCCGCCGGACCGGGGCTCCCCTGGGGACCCGGACGCTGAGACTGGATCCGTCCAGCAGGACCCTAATCCGAATGTCATCCATCCATCATCTTCCGGGCCCCGGCGGGCCCCGAGGCGTATATGTCCCCCCCGTGGGCGTCCCCAAGGACCACCAGTCCCATCCGGTCCACGGTGATCTTGAGTATCGCCTCGGGCCCCAGATCCTGGTAGGCCACCACCTCGCAGGATCTTATGGACCGGGAGAGGAGCACCGCCGCCCCCCCGGTGGCCCCCAGGTAGACCGCCCCGTGCCGGGCCATGGCATCCAGCACCTCTTTAGAGCGCCTACCCTTTCCTATCATACCCCGAAGCCCCAGCTCCAGGAGCCTGGGGGTGAAGGGATCCATCCGGCCGCTGGTGGTGGGCCCCATGGCGCCTATCACCCGTCCCGGGGGGGTTGGGGATGGCCCCGCGTAGTAGATCACCTGCCCCTCCAACTGGAACGGGAGGGACCCCCTATCCAGGTCCTCCAACATCCTCCTGTGGGCCTGGTCCCGGGCCACATAGACCACCCCGGAGAGAGACACCAGGTCCCCAGCCCGGAGGGACCTCACCTCCTCCCCCAGGGGGGTGGTGAGCTCTATCCTGGACATCAGATCACCCCCTTGGCGTGACGCAACGCATGACAGCAGAGGTTGACCGCCACCGGCATGCCCGCTATGTGGGTTGGCAACGCCTCGATCCTCACGTCCAGGGCGGTGACCAGCCCCCCGTAGCCCCCAGCCCCTATGCCCAGGCGGTTTATCCTACGGAGAGCCTCCTCCTCCAGCCGGGCGTACCGGGGATCCGGGTTCCTCTGCCCCATGGGACGGAGCAGGGACCTCTTGGCCCAGAGGGGGGCGGTCTCGAAGTTGCCCCCCACCGCCACCCCCACCACTACGGGAGGACACGAGTTGGGGCCCGCGGAGCTCACCACCTCCTCGATGAACCGAAGCACCCCCTCCTCCCCGTCAGCGGGCTTCAGCATCCGGATGGCGCTCATGTTCTCGCTGCCCATCCCCTTGGGCGCCACGGTCACCTCCACCCGATCTCCGGGAACCATCCGAAGGTGAATCACCGCCGGCGTGTTGTCGAAGCTGTTGCGCCGGTCGTATACGGGATCGTACACCACCGACTTGCGCAGGTACCCCTCCACGTAGGCGTCCCTTATGCCCAGATCCACCGCCTCCTGAAGGCTGCCGCCGGTGAGCAACACCTCCTGCCCCCAATCGACAAACACCACCGCAAGCCCGCAGTCCTGGCAGATTGGCATCTTCTCCGTCTCTGCCATCTGGAAGTTCAGGACCAGATCCTCCAGTGCGGACCTGGCAAGCTCTACTCTCTCCAGCTCCAGCGCCGAGGACAGGACATCCCGCACGTCCCGGGGCAGGACGAAGTTGGCCTTAAGGGCCAGGTCCCTGACCAGCCGCGAAAGCTCATCGGAATCTATCAGCCTGGGCAACCGGATCCCTCCAATCTGTACCCCCATAAGGAAACCAACGTAAACTGGCGTAATTTTAACATCAACCGCCAGCGGAACCAAACCCAAGGGAGACAGGACACCCCATAGAAGTGGAGGGAGGGTATCTCCCTCCCTCCACCGGGGCTTGGGCAGCATCTCCTAATCGACCCCATGGGGTCTGACCGCGCACTCCTGGAAACCGCTAGGACCTCTCTCCTAAGATTCCCTCACCCCCCCGACCGGGAGCATGCTCCCGTTCCTGATAAGTCTTAGGTGAAACGAGAAGGCCTCCTTGAGGTCGTGGGGCTCATGTCCTCCATTGGCCTGGGCCCGTCTTATGTAGTCCATCAGGGCCGACCGGTAGTCCGGATGGGCGCACTTGCCCACTATCTCAACGCTCCTCTCCCTGGGGGTCAGCCCCCTGAGGTCCGCCACACCCCACTCGGTGACCACCACGTCCACGTCGTGCTCCGTGTGGTCCACGTGGGAACAGAAGGGAACTATGCGGGATATGCTCCCACCCTTCGCGGTGGAGGGGGTGAGGAACACAGTGAGGTAACCGTTCCTGGCGAAGTCCCCGGATCCACCTATGCCATTTATCATCTTGGACCCCAGGGCCATGGTGGAGTTCACGTGACCGTATACGTCCACCTCGACCGCGGTGTTCATGGCTATGACCCCCAGGCGCCGGATCACCTCCGGGTGATTGCTTATCTCCTGGGGTCTTAAGATCACCCTCTGCCGATAGAGGTCCATGTTGGCGTACATGCGCCGGGCCCCCTCCGGGCTGGGGGTGAAAGAGGTGCCGGAGGCAAAGGAGACCTTGCCCGCATCTATGAGGTCCAACATGGAGTCCTGGATCACCTCGGTGTACATCCTCAGGTTCTCACTGGGCCACTCCAGGAAACCCGCCAGGACCGCATTGGCCACCTCCCCAACCCCGGACTGGAGGGGGAACAGGTCCCTGGGGAGCCGCTGGGCCTTCACCTCCACGTCCAGGAAGTCCAGCAGGTTGCGAGCCATACGGGCACTTACCTCATCCACCGCCGCCAAGGGCCGTTGCTTGTCCGGCACGTCCGAGGGCACTATGGCCACTATCTTGGAGGGATCACAGGGGATGAAGGGGGTCCCTATACGGTCCGAAACGGACGCTATGGGGATGGGCTCACGGCTTGGCGGGTCCCCGGGGATGTAGATGTCGTGAACCCCCTCCAGGGACATGGGCTGGGTGACGTTCACCTCCACGATAACCTTCTCCGCCATCTTCACGAAGGTGGGGCTGTTCCCCACCGACGTGGAGGGCACTATGCTTCCGTCCTGGTTGATGGCCACCGCCTCCACTATGGCCACGTCCATCTTGCCGTAGAAGCCGTAGCGAAGGTTCTGGGTGCCGTGAGAGAGATGTATGTCCTGGAAGAGCACCGTCCCCTCGTTTATGGCCTTCCGCAAACGGTCGTCGGTCTGATAGGGGAAGCGCCGGGCCAGGGCCCCGGAGGCGGTGAGTTCCCCGTCCAGCTCGGGCCCCACCGAGGCACCGCACCAGAGGGTAAGGTTAGAGGGGCTGCCGGTCTCGAGCTTCCTCCTGGCTATGGCCATGGGCACCTCCTTGGGGTACCCCGAGGGGGTGAACCCGCTGGCACCTATCACATCCCCATCGTTGATCAGCTTGGCCGCCTCGTGGGGGTCCATTATCAACGAACGAAGGGACTCGCACCTAACCCTGTCCCTTATATCCAACGCAACGGTCTTCATAGCCGCCACCTCCATCACTCAAGCAACATGTGGAGCATCGAGGTGAAGATCACCATGCCCAGCAGCGCCACGGGATAGGTGGCCCCGTACCCCACCGCCACGTCCTCGGTCTTGGTGGCATCTATGGCGGCTCCAAGACCTGGTGTGCTGGTCATCCCACCGCATATGGCTCCCGCTATAAGTATCCAGTTCATCCTCCAACCGTAACGGGCCAACAGGAACGCCGCCACCTCCGCCGCCAAGGCGGCGAAGAAACCTATCAGCACCAGGAGAACCCCGTGAACTTTCAAGACCTCCACCACCTCGGCGCCGGCGTTGATCCCCACTATCGCCAGGAAGTAGGACAGCCCAAGGGATCTCACCGCCCCGAGCACCTTCGGGTCCATCCGCATGTCAAACGGACCGGACTTTATCATGGACCCAAGGACCAGGGCCGCGATGAGACCGCCGCCGGTGGCGCCAAGGCTTATGGAGAGCTTGCCCCCCAGGGGCACCTTGATGCCTCCCAGAAGGTAACCCGCCACGATGCACAGACCAAAGGCCACCATGGAGAAGGCGTTCTTGTAACCCCCACCTGCCTCACCCTGGCCGTCCCTCATGGCCGCCAGGGTGGCCTTGAACTCCTCCCTCTCCCGGTCCACGTCGATCCTGAATACCATGGGGATCAGTTGGACGAAGAGTATAACCGCCAAAACACCAAATGGATAGGCTATGCTGTGCCCCACCGTCACGTCCGGATTGTTGTTGGTGGCCTCCAACGCCGCCGCAAGCCCAGGAGAGCTGGTCAGAGCCCCGGTGTAGGTACCCCCTATGAGGTGCGGGCTGGCCCCTCCACGGAACATCAAAGCCAGAACATATGTAACCAGGGCTCCGACAAAGGTGATGAACCCACCGAGAAAGGCAAACTTCAGACCGTACCGCCTTATGACGTTCAGCATGTCCCCCGAAGCCAGGAGCCCCACCGCCACCACAAAGAGGGTCAACGTGAAGTTGAAGAACGCCTCCGGCACCGAGTAGCCCACGGCACCCACCACCAGACCAACAAAGAGGGCCCCAGAGGTCTCCAGGCTGAAACGCCCCAGCTTGACCTTCCCGATGAGAACCCCCAACATGGCCGTCAACGTCATCACGAAAATAGGATTCTGCATTAACTTAGCAAAGCTCAACATGCGAACTTAGCCTCCTCCCACCGGAGAGCAAGGATGACGAAACACGGTTGACAAACCAACACGACGCGCAATGACACAGGGGATGGGAATGAAAGGTGTTCAGATAGGCCCTCATCCTGCGAACCTGGCCCGTAGCCTTGCAGGTGGGGTGGCTACGAGGAATAGGCCCGCTTGTGGATGTGTGAATTATCCCACCTGCGGGCCCTAAAGTCAACTGTCAAATCAAAAAATACTACATAATGAAAATATTTTCAGCGCTTTCCCAAAGTGTTCAGGTTAGTTCCGAGGATCACAGACGGTACTCGTCGGTGAGGTCCGGAATAGGGTCCCTCTCGAGCTGCTCCATCACCTCGTCGTACCGCTCGAACAGGCGCTTAACCGCGGTGATCACCGCCTTGCGTCCGCCCCCCCAGTAGCGACTCTCGAAGGCCTTCAGTATGACCTCCCGGTCGAGAACGATGTTCTTCCCCTTCAGGATGGCCCTTATCATGTTTATGGACACTTGGGAGTAAAACGAAACGTCCGCCTCGATTATCACCCCCGTATCCACCTCCACCTCCGCATAGACCCCCACGCTCTTGTAGAGCCCATAGGCCGCTATGTCCTGGGGCAGCCTCGCGTAGGCGGCCAGGAAAACGGTGTTCTCCCCCATGTTCACCACCCGCTTCGATTAAATTTGACCTTGACCACGCCCGGAAGGCCATTTAACCTTGCCCGTCAAGATGATACATGATAATCTCAATATCCAGAAGATGGCCTCCTCGATCACGCCAGGTACTCCACGGTTCAAACCTTCCCCACAGGACGTCCACGATCGGAACGTCAGCCGCATAGCCGCCACTTCACGGGGGCCACACAGAGGGGGGATTGGACATGACCGTTGAACCGATGGAGCCCTTCCGCTTCCACAGTTGCGAGATGGCCATAGTGAGCACCGGTCTGGTGGCCAGGACCCTGTCGGAGCTCCGGGACTGCGTCCGGCGGGCCCCGGAGGGGAGCCTTCACACCCACTTCTGGGGCTGGAAGATGAGGCCCCAACTGGGTGAGAGGGAGTACACCAACGACCTAGCCAACTGGGTGGCCTCCACCCTGAGGGACCGGGGTATGGCGGAGAAGCTGAGCGCCCTGTCACCCAAGGACTTCGAGGATCTGGACTCCCTGAGGGAGGAGATAATCTCCGTCCTGGACCGGCGGCTCGAGGGGGACGACGCCATGGCCTGGTCCAGGGCATCGCACCCCTTCTTCTTCACCGACTCCAGGATGCTGGTCTTCGACACCGGGCAGACCGCCTCCACGCTGAAGGAGTTCCGAGAGGCCATAAGGACCATAGACACCAACAGCATCTTCTACCACGTGATCGACGCGGTCCGCAGGACCCCGGGACATGAGGACGACTTCTCCGCCTGGCTCTCCGGATTCGGGGAGCTGACCGCCAACTTGAGGGCAAGGCTCCGCCGGATCGACACCGCGCTCCTTACCCTGGGGGAGATCCGGGAGAAGATCAACTCCGCCATCCGGAAGTCCCTGCCCTGGGAGGGGGATGAGCAATGAGCCTCAGCATAACGGACTACGAGCCGGTGATAGGCCCCGGCCCCCTCATGCACCTCAGGAGGCTGGGGGAGATGCTGAAGGACAGGTCGGTGGTTCACTTGAACTCCACCCGGGTCGGGGGAGGGGTGGCGGAGATCCTGGAGAACTTCGTGCCCCTAATGCGCGAGCTCGGCATTGACGCCCGATGGGAGGTCATCACCGGCACCGAGGACTTCTTCAAGGCCACCAAGCTGATCCACAACTCCCTCCAGGGGGCGGAGCAGGACCTGTCGCCCACCATGAAGGAGGTCTTCATGGAGACCAACCGGGAGAACGCCCAGCGGCTCGCAGGCCTACTGGAGGAGGCGGACTTCGTGGTGATCCACGACCCACAGCCGGCCCCGCTGCTATCCATGATCCCCCAAAGGAGGGGCAAGTGGATATGGCGGTGCCACATCGATGTGAGCCGCCCCAACCGATCGGTCTGGAACTTCATAAAGGGCCTGGTGGGGCGCTACCATGCCAGCGTCTTCTCCCTGGTGGACTTCGCCCAGCCCCTTCCCCACCCCCAGTACATAATCCCCCCGGGCATAGACCCCTTGAGCTACAAGAACCGGGACCTCTCAGACCAGGAGCTGAATAGGGTCTACGAGGAATTCAACCTGGACCCCACCAGGCCCATAATAACCCAGATCTCCCGCTACGACCGGTTCAAGGACCCGGTGGGGGTCATAAGGGCCTACCGGATGGCCAAGGCCTACCACGAGAACCTCCAGCTGGTCCTGGCGGGGGGGGACGCCACCGACGACCCGGAGGGGGCCTTGGTGCTCAGGGAGACCCTGGAGGCGGCGGGGGATGACCCGGACATCCACGTGCTCTCCCTCCCGTCGGACGCACACCTTACGATCAACGCCCTACAGAGGATCAGCCACGTGATCCTGCAGAAGTCCACACGGGAGGGCTTCGGCCTCACCGTCTCCGAGGGACTGTGGAAGAGGAAGCCGGTCATAGGGGGGGACACGGGGGGCATAAGGCTCCAGGTGATCGACTACCACACGGGCTTCCGGGTCAGATCCCCCGAGGGTGCGGCGCTGAGGATCCGCCAGCTGCTCCAGGACCCCAGGATGATGAGGTCAATGGGGGAGGCGGGACACTCCCACGTGAGGGACCACTTCCTCATAACCCGGCAGCTCAGGAACCTGATGACCACCCTGGCTTGCCTCCAGATGGAGGAAACGGGGGTGACCGCTTGATCAGCACCGGAGCATCAACCGTCAATATCCCCTCCACCATCCCCCCAAGGGGCATACCCGCCTGGTTCTGGAACCAGCTTCGAAGATCCGGGGGGCTATCCCTGTTCCTGGACTACGACGGGACCCTGGCCCCCTTGACCGCCGAAAGAGACCGGGCCCATCCCTGGCCAGGGATCAGGGAGGCGTTGGAATCCCTCATGAACCTTGGGGCCCGGCTGGCGATCATATCCGGCAGGAGGGCCCACCAGATACCGACTCTCCTGGGGCTCCGCCCGGCGGACATATTCGGCTGCCACGGGGCGGAGCGTCTGATGCCAGACGGCACCCGGAGCAGCCAGGAGATCCCCCGGTGGGTAGAGCATCTCCTCAACGCCGCCCACCGGGAGGCGCTGGAGCTGCTGCCCCCCGAGATGGTGGAGATGAAGGCGGCTTCGGTGGAGGTCCACCTCAGGTCCATGCCCCAGGACCTGCGCCCCCTGATACCCCAGCTGGCCCGCTCCTGGGAGGCTCTGGTTCACCGGGGGCTGTCCTTCAGGCACTTCAACGGGGGCTTCGAGCTCAGGGCCCCGGGGATCCATAAGGGCCTGGCGGTGGAGCGGCTCCTCCAGGAAACCCCAAATGGACATCTGGTGACTCTACTGGGGGACGACACCACCGACGAGGACGCCTTCGAGACCCTGGGAGAACGGGGGCTATCCATCCTGGTCCACCCAAAGGGCAGACGATCGATTGCCCAATGCCACATAAAGCCCCCGGAGGAGCTGCTGGACTTCCTCCGGCAAATTCACCGGGAGCTGGAAGGGAAGATGCGGAAAGGAGTGAAGATGTGTGCCGAATAGACCGTCCAGGTTGGTAATAGCCTCACACCGGCTCCCCATAGTGCTCTTCATGGAGGACGGGGAGCTAAAAGTCATCCACGGGGCGGGGGGATTGGTCACCGCCCTCAAGCCGGTGCTGACCCTAAGGGGGGGGAAGTGGATAGGATGTCCGGGCACGGTCCCAGGTGCCAGAGCGGAGGAGGTGGATCGGATCCTGGCGGAGACCCGACAGGAGAGCCCCTTCGAGCTGATCCCGGTCCACCTCACCGAGGAACAGCACCGGCTCTACTACGAGGGGGCCTCCAACTCGGTCATATGGCCCCTCTTCCACGACTTCCTGTCCCTATGCGACTTCGACGGGAGGTACTTCAAGGCCTACGAGGAGGTGAACCGGCTCTTCGCCTCCACCCTGGCGAGCCACACGGACGAGAAGGACCTCATATGGGTCCACGACTACCAACTGATGGAGGTGGCCCTCCACCTGAAGGACATGAGACTCCATCGACGATGCGCCTTCTTCCTCCACATACCCTTCCCGTCCCCGGACATATACCTCAAGCTCCCCTGGCGGGATAGGATCATAAGGGCCCTCCTGGAGTTCCACTTCATAGGCTTTCACACCGTTCGGGAGGTGAGGAACTTCGTCCAGTGCGTCAAGATCTTCGAGAAGGACGCGCTGGTGCGCAGAAGGGGGAACTGGGGAACCATAACCCTGGGGAGTCGGATGGTCTCGGTGGGGGCGCTGCCCATAGGCATAGACTTCCGTCACTTCGACCGGCTCTCCAGGCATCCCGCCGTCAGGGCCAGGGCGGCGGAGATAAAGAATAACCACCGGGGTAGGAAGATCATCTTCGGCGTGGACCGGCTGGACTACACCAAGGGGATACCCGAGAGGCTCACCGCCTTCGAGCTGATGCTGGAGAGACACCCGGAGATGCTCAAGAATGTCACGTTCCTCCAGCTACTGGTGCCAAGCCGGGAGACGGTCCGGGAGTACGCGGAGCTTAGGGACAGGGTGGAGAGGCGAATCTCCTCCATAAACGGCCGATTCTCCCAGGACGACTGGGTGCCCGTCATCTTCATGTCCCGGTCCATGCCCCAGGAGGAACTGGTGGCCCACTACCTGGCGGCGGACGTGGGACTCGTGACCCCCAGGAAGGACGGCATGAACCTGGTCTCCAAGGAGTACTGTGCAGCCCACTCGGACCTATCGGGGACACTGGTGCTCAGCGAGTTCGCCGGCGCCGCCTGCCAGCTCCAGAGGGGGGCCATACTGGTTAACCCCAACGACCGGGAAGGCGTGGCGGAGGCCATCTACCAGGCGCTGGTCATGCCCGAAGGGGATAAGCGCCGGCGGATGAAGATACTGCGGCATGCGGTCCGAAGACACGACGTGTTCTGGTGGGCGGACTCCTTCCTCCTGGCCGCCTCGGGGAAGCACATAAAGGACTTCCCCACCGCGGGGGATCCCGTGGTCCCCTCCTTCCACCCATGACCGGCGGGGGATCCGCACGAGGAACCCCTGGGGCCCCTACGCTCCATGGATGCGTTCCCCCAGGTCGCATGGAAACATAAGAGGGGATAAGGAGGGGAGGGGGAGGCCATGCCTCCCCCTCCCTCTCGCTATGGCCGGATCCGGGATCCTACCGGGTCAGCAGGGTCAACATGGCACCCGCCGCCACGGCGGTGCCTATGACACCCGCCACGTTGGGTCCCATGGCGTGCATCAGCACGTAGCTCCCCGGGAACTCCTGCTGTACCACCCGCTGGCACACTCGAGCTGCCATGGGGACCGCCGATACCCCCGCGGCGCCGATGATGGGGTTTATCTTGCCCCCCGAGAGGACCTTCATGACCTGGCCGAACAGGCAGCCGCCGGCGGTGCTGAAGGCGAAGGCCACCAGACCTAGGGCTATTATCTTTATGGTGGCCAAGGTGAGGAACGACTCGGCCTCCATGGTGGCCCCCACGGTGATCCCCAGGAATATGGTAGTGGCGTTGAGGATCTCATTCTGGGCCGCCTGGTTAAGCCTCTCGGTGCAACCACACTCCCTGAGCAGGTTGCCGAACATGAGCATCCCCACCAGGGGAACCGCCGGGGGCAGGATTAGCCCACAGGCAATGGTGCTTATTATGGGGAAGAGCACCCTCTCCGTCTTGGTGACCGGGCGCAACTGATCCATCCTTATGCCCCTGTCCGCCTTGGAAGTGAACAGTTTGATCACCGGCGGCTGGATCAGGGGCACCAGGGACATGTAGCTGTAGGCCGCCACCGCCACGGCGCCGACTATCTTGGGGGCCAGCTTCATGCAGAGGTAGATGGAGGTGGGACCGTCGGCTCCGCCTATGATCCCTATGGCCGCCGCCTCCCGGATGTTGAAGCCCAGGAACATGGCCCCCACCACCGCCACGAATACCCCCAGCTGGGCCGCAGCCCCAAGCAGGAACGTTATGGGGTTGGCCAGGAGCGGGCCGAAGTCGGTCAGAGCCCCTATCCCCATGAAGATTATTATCGGGTAGATCTCATGTCTCGTCCCGAAGGACACGTAGTACAGGAACCCCCCGGGATCCATTATCCCCGACAGGGGAAGGTTCACGATGAGACACCCGAAGGCTATGGGGGTCAGCAGCAGGGGCTCAAACCCCTTGGCTATCGCCAAGTAAAGGAGCACCAGGGCGACAACGATCATTATGACGTTGCCCCCCGTGAGCCCCACCAAACCCGACTGATCTATCAGCCCCTTTAGGGCCGCTACGTAGAGTTCCATCCCTCTCCCTCCCCGGGGAGCCTAAGATATTACCACCAGGACGTCGCCGGTGTTGACCGAATCGCCCTCCTTGCAGCGGACCTCGGTGACGGTGCCCGCGGAAGGGGCAAAGATCTCGTTCTCCATCTTCATGGCCTCCAGGATAACTATGGCCTGGCCGGCGGACACCGAGGCCCCCTGCTGGACCATCACCTTGAGGATCTTGCCCGGCATGGGGGCGGTCACCGCACCGGCGCCGGCGGGGGCGGCGGGAGCAGGGGCAGCGGCAGGGGCCGGGGCGGGGGCAGGAGCCGCCGCCGGGGCGGGAACGGGGGCAGGAGCGGGAGCGGATGTCACCGGGGCAGGGGCGGAAGCGCCGCCCAGCTCCTCCACCTCCACCTCGTAAGCCTTTCCGTTGACTACAACTCGATACATGCGGGCCATAGGACATACCTCCTAGTATTTTTTAACTTGTGCAGCGGATCTCTCAGCGAAACTACTCCAAACCCTCCATGCCCTCAACCCGGGCCATGGCCCTCCAGGCGCCACCGAAGGAACGGGCCTGCAGGGGCCTCACGGAACGAACCGACACCGGTCGACCTGCGCAGGCGGCGACCGCGGCGGTTACGACCGCCACCAGCTCCAGGTCGTCCTGGGCCTTGGCGCCCGGGGCTGGGGCCGCGGAAGGCGCGGGGGCCGCGGGGGACTGAGGCTTGGACGGGGAAGGAGGGACCGGCTTGGACCGGCCGTCCACCGCCCCGGCCACCATCTTGGTGGCCATCATTATCAGCATCAGCCCCGCTATGACCAGGAAGACCACGCTGAAGGCGATGAGGGACATGAGGATACCCCCCGCGGGGCCCACGAAATGGGAGCTTACGTTCATTGGCATCCCCTCCCTAGTGGGGCATTATCCCGTGCTTGCGCTTGGGGCGGAGCTCCCTCTTGCCGTCGCACATGACCAGCGCCTGGTATATGGCTCCCCGGGTCTCCTCGGGCAGGATCACCCGGTCCACGAAGCCCCTGGAGGCCGCCTGATAGGGGTTGGCGAAGGCCTCCCGGTACTCCTCGATCTTCTGGGCCCGCATGGCCGCCTTGTCCTCCGCCGCGTCTATCTCCTTGCGGAAGATGATGTTGGCCGCCCCCTCGGCGCCCATGACGGCTATCTCCGCCTGGGGCCAGGCGAGCACCACGTCGGCCCCCAGGTCCTTGCTGCACATGCCAAGGTAGGAGCCCCCGTAGGCCTTCCGGAGCACCACGGTTATCTTGGGAGCGGTGGCCTCGCTGTAGGCGTAGAGGAGCTTCGCCCCGTGGCGGATGATGCCCCCCATCTCCTGGTTGAGCCCCGGCAGGTATCCGGGCACGTCCTCGAAGGTGACTATGGGGATGTTGTAGGCGTCACAGATCCTTATGTGCCGGCTCGCCTTGTCGGAGGCGTCTATGTCGAGACACCCCGCCATGTAGTTGGCCTGGTTGGCTATTACGCCGATAACCCGACCACCTATCCGGGCGAAGCCGGTGACGATGTTCCGGGCCCACAGGGGCTGGACCTCGAAGAAGTCCCCGTGGTCCACCACCTTGCGGATCACGTCCCGCACGTCGTAGCCCTTGTTGGGGTTGGTGGGCACCGCCTCCCGGAGGCTCATTTCCATCCTCATTGGGTCATCGGACTCGTCCCCAATGGGGGCCTCCTCCATGTTGTTGCTGGGCAGGTACGAGAGGAGCTTCCGCACCTGGGCGAAGCACTCGTCCTCGTTGGAGGCGAAGAACTGTGCCACCCCGGAGGTGGTGTTGTGGGCCATGGCGCCGCCGATCTGCTCGGAGGTCACGTCCTCACCGGTGACCGCCTTTATGACCGCAGGACCTGTGATGTGCATGATCCCTATCTTGTCCACCATGAAGATGAAGTCCGTCAGTGCCGGGCTGTAGACCGCGCCGCCCGCACAGGGACCCGCTATGACGGATATCTGGGGCACCACGCCGCTGGCCTTCACGTTCCTGAAGAAGATGCTACCGTAGCCGGAGAGGGCGTCCACCGCCTCCTGGATCCTGGCGCCGCCGGAATCGTTGATGCCGATCACGGGGCAGCCGTTCTGAAGGGCCAGGTCCAGCACCTTGCATATCTTCCTGGCGTGCATCTCACCCAGGGAACCACCCATGACGGTGAAGTCCTGGCTGAACACGTAGACGATGCGGCCATCCACCGTGCCGTAGCCGGTTACCACCCCATCCCCCAGGAACTTGGTCTTCTCCAGCCCGAAGTTGGAGCACCGGTGCTCCACGAACTCGTCTATCTCCACGAAGCTGCCCGGATCCAGGAGCCGCTCGATCCTCTCCCGGGCGGTGAGCTTGCCCTTCTCGTGTTGCTTGTCGATGGCCTTCTTGCCGCCCCCCTCCTCGGCGGCCTTCCTCTTGGCCAGGAGCTGTTCGCACAGCTCGTCGATGGTTCGCTCCGCCATGGCTCTACCTCCTTATATTCGCGTGCCCGCCGGCGGACACGGGTGGACCGCTCCGCCGGCGGATCACTTTAACGCTCGCTTATCTCCAGCAGGACGCCGCCGGACGCCTTGGGGTGCACGAAGGCTATCTTGGCCCCGCCGGCCCCCATCCGGGGCTTCTCGTCGATGAGGCGGACCCCCTTGGCCTTCAGCTCCTCCAGGGCCTCCTCGATGTTGGGGACCCGGATGGCTATGTGATGGATCCCCTCACCCTTGGCCTCGATGAACTTGCTCACCGGGCTGTCCTCGGAGGTGCCCTCCAGGAGCTCTATCTCCGTGTCCCCCAGGGGCAGGAAGGCGGTCTTAACCTTCTGCTCCGCCACCTCCTCAACCCCGTGACACTCTATGCCGATCACGTCCTGCCAGAACTTCAGGGACTCGTCGATGCTCCGCACCGCTATCCCTATGTGGTCCACCACCGTGGGCTTCATCCGTTCACTCCCTCCTTCTCACGCTTCTTGGCCACCGCTTCCTCAAGCCACTTTATGCACTCCGAGGTGGGAGTGCCAGGTCCGAAGATGGCGCCAGCCCCAAGCTCGAGCAGGCGCGGAACGTCGGACTCGGGTATCACGCCTCCGCCGAAGACGATTATGTCCCCGGCCCCCCTCTCCTTCAGCATCTCTATTATGACCTTGAAGTAGTGCTCGTGAGCGCCGGAAAGGATGCTTATCCCTATGGCGTCCGCATCCTCCTGGATGGCGGTCTGGACTATCTGCTCCGGGGTCTGACGAAGCCCGGTGTAGATGACCTCCATCCCCGCATCCCGGAACGCCCGGGCTATCACCTTGGCGCCCCGATCGTGACCGTCAAGGCCCGGCTTGGCCACAACAACCCTTATCTTACGGTCCATGATGAACTCCCCTCCCTAGCTTAAAGGACCACGTTCTCCCGGTACTCCCCGAAGACCTCCCGGAGCACCCCGCAGATCTCCCCCTCGGTGGCGTAGTTGCGGACCGCCTCGATGATGGGGGGCATCAGGTTCTCCTCCCCCTGGGCGGCCTTGCGCACGTCCTCCAGGCAGGCCTTCACCTTGAGGTTGTCCCGGCTCTCCTTCAGCTTGGCCAGCTTCTTGGCCTGCATCTCGCCAACCACCGGGTCCACCTTCAAGAGGGTACGCTCAGAGGCGTCCTCCTCAATCTGGAAGCGGTTGACGCCCACCACCACCCGGTCGCCGGACTCCACCGCCTTCTGGTACTCGTAGGCGGCGTCCTGGATCTGCTGCTGCACGTAGCCCTTCTCGATGGCCACCAGCATGCCGCCCATCTCGTCGATCTTGCGGATGTACTCCGCCGCCCCCTCCTCTATCTGGTTGGTGAGGGCCTCTATCACGTAGCTACCCGCCAGGGGATCTATGGTCTGGGTGACCCCCGACTCGTAGGCCACTATCTGCTGGGTCCTAAGGGCTATGCGGACCGACTTCTCGGTGGGCAACGCCAGCGCCTCGTCCAGACTGTTGGTGTGCAACGACTGGGTGCCCCCCAGCACCGCCGCCAGGGTCTGGATGGCCACCCGGACTATGTTGTTCTCCGGCTGCTGGGCGGTGAGGGTGCTACCCGCCGTCTGGGTGTGGAAGCGCAACATCTGGGCGCTCTTGTCGGTGACGCCGAAGCGGTCCCTCATTATCTTGGCCCAGAGCCTCCGAGCAGCCCGGAACTTGGCCACCTCCTCCAGGAAGTCGTTGTGGGCGTTGAAGAAGAACGAGAGCCGCTTGCCGAACACGTTGGGGTCCTGACCCTTCTTGACCGCCGCCTCCACGTAGGCGATCCCGTCCGCCAGGGTGAAGGCCACCTCCTGGATGGCGGTGGACCCCGCCTCCCTTATGTGGTAGCCCGAGATGGATATGGTGTTCCACTTGGGAACGTGGGTGCTGCAGAACTCGAATATGTCGGTGATGAGCCTCATGGAGGGCTTGGGAGGGAAGATGTAGGTGCCCCGGGCGATGTACTCCTTAAGGATGTCGTTCTGGATGGTGCCCGAGAGCTCCGTGGAGGGAACCCCCTGCTTCTCCCCCACCGCTATGTACATGGCCAGAAGCACCGACGCGGGGGCGTTTATGGTCATCGAGGTGGAGACCTTGTCCAGCGGTATCTGGTCGAAGAGGATCTCCATGTCCGCCAGGCTGTCGATGGCCACCCCCACCTTGCCCACCTCACCCTGGGCCATGGGATGGTCCGAGTCGTAGCCTATCTGGGTGGGAAGGTCGAAGGCCACCGATAGCCCCGTGGTGCCCTGGCTCAAAAGATAGCGGTAACGGGCGTTGGACTCCTCCGCGGTGGCGAAACCCGCATACTGGCGCATGGTCCAGAAACGCCCCCGGTACATGGTGGGCTGCACTCCCCTGGTGTAAGGGAAGGCCCCGGGGAAACCCAGGTCCCGATTGTAGTCCAGGTCCTTGACGTCCTCCGGGGTGTAGACCCTCTTGAGAGGGATCCCGCCTCCGGTGGTGAACTCCTTCCGCATCTCCGGGTTCTTGGCCAAGGCCTTCTCAACCGCCGCCTCGTACTGCCCCCGCTTCTCCGCTATGGCCTGCAGTTCCTTCTCCTCAAACACGCGCTCCGCCTCCTCCTGCTTAAAGGAAAATCGGGGCTGCCCAATCCCCGAGGGCCTACCATTGACCTGGTACGGCTCACGGTCTATTATTCAACACCCGCGAACCCTACGCAAGGCGTTATCTGTTTTTTCAAGAAAATTACAAACAACTGTCCAGAACTCCCCTTCGATCAGGACTCACAAAGAGGAGCCCCTTCCGGTTATAATACTATTCCTAACCCTATACTCGCTTAAATGTGGAGGTGTGCCCCCATGGAGATGCATCAGTGCCAAGTATGCCGAAAGCTCTTCGCCTCGTCGGGCCCCAAGATATGCCCATCCTGCATCAAGAGGCTGGACAGGGTCTACGAGAAGGCCCGGTCCTACCTCAGGGACAATCCGGACGCGAACCTGAACGCCAAGGAGCTGGCGGAAGCCATCGATGAGGACGTTCTGGACATCGAGATCCTCATAGCCGAGGGACGATTCGAGAGGGACCTGGCGGAGGACCTCAACGACATCCGCCGCCAACAGCTGCTCAACGAGTTCCAGAAGTCCCTGAGCAAGACTCAGGAGAACCTGAGGGCCCTGCAGGAACAGAAGAAGACCACCTACGGAAAGGACCGGCACGGGAAGGGCATAGCCTGAACCCCTTGACCTCCTCCCCCAGGGGGAGTAAAACTAAAAGGGTTTTTATCAACCTATCAACCATAAGTTAAGAGAGGGGGAACTTGGGGTGGAAAAGGCCATTCCCATCAGAGAGGGTATCTACTGGATCGGGGCCAACGACCGGGAGACGGACCTCTTCGAGGCCCTATGGACGCTGCCCAGAGGGGTCTCCTACAACTCCTACCTTATCTGCGACGACAAGGTGGCGGTCATCGACACGGTCAAGAGCTCCTTCATGAGGGACTACCTCCAGCGTCTCTCCTGGGTTCTCAGGGACTGCAAGCCAGTGGACTACCTGATCATCAACCACATGGAGCCGGACCACTCGGGGTCCATCGCCATGATGCGCAAGGTCTACCCGGACATGAAGATCGTGGGCAACAAGAAGACCCTAGAGATGATCAAGGCCTTCTACGACATCGAAGACGGCCTCGTCGAGGTCTCCGAGGGGGACGTGATCGACCTGGGCTCCCACAAGCTGTCGTTCCACATGATCCCCATGGTCCACTGGCCAGAGACCATGGTCACCTACGACCAGACCACCAAGGTGATATTCACCTGCGACGCCTTCGGGGGCTTCAGCGCCCTGGAGGGGGGGGTCTTCGATGACGAGGTGGACATGGACTACTACGAGGACGAGATCCTCCGCTACTTCGCCAACATCGTGGGCCGCTACAGCTCCTTCGTCCAGAAGGCCATAGCCAAGCTGAGGACCCTGGAGATATCGGTCATCTGCCCCTCCCACGGACCAATACTTCGCTCCAACCCCTGGCGGGTGGTGGACCTCTACGACCGCTGGAGCCGACACGAAACCGAGGAGGGCTGCGTCATCGTCTACGGCTCCATGTACGGCAACACCAAGAAGATGACCGACGCCATCGCCAGGTCCCTCACCGAGTCGGGGATCCAGAAGATAATCGTCCACGACGTCTCCAGGTCCAACATGTCCTTCATGGTGAGGGACATATGGAAATACCGGGGGCTGGTGATGGGGAGCTGCACCTACAACACGGAGCTCTTCCCCCCCATGGCCTACCTGGCAAGGACCCTGGCCAACAAGATGATGAAGAACCGGGTCCTGGGGCTCTGCGGCTCCTACAGCTGGAGCAAGGGGGCCCTGGCGGAGCTACTGGCCTTCGCGGAGAAGGGGGAGTGGGATCGGGTGGACCCCACCGTGGAGGTCAAGTCCTCCCCCACCGAGGAGGACATCCAGGCCTGCTGGCTCCTGGGACAGAACATGGCCAAGGCCATAAAGCGGGCCTGATCCGCCGGATCACCACCGGGACCGAAACGAAGCGGGGAAGCCAAAGCTTCCCCGCTTCGCAGTTCACGCTACAGTTCCAGCCGCGGTCAGGCCCCCAAGGGGACCAGACCTCCCTCCGACTCCCCCCGGACCTTGAAGGCGGACACAGAGGACCTGAGGGACTCGCTCAGGGAGAGCAGCTCCTCCGCCGCACCCGCCAGGGCCTCCACCGCCCGGCGCTGCTCCTCCATGGTCTGGGTGATCCTCAGGGTCTGCTCCGCCACCTCCTGGCTGGAGCGGGATATGGAGTCCATGCCGGCGTTCATCTCCTCCGCGCTGGCGGACTGCTCCTCCATGGCGGAGGCTATGGACCTCACCCGGTCCGATATGGCCCCAACCTTTTGGACCACGTCCAGGATCACGTCCCGAGTCTCGTAGGTCTTGGCCACCACCGCCTCCAGCTGCTCACCGCTGCTCCGGGTGTGCTCCAGGGCCCCCCGGGTCTTGCTGGTCACCTGGTCTATGAGGCCGCTGATCTGGGCCGCCGCCTGGTTGCTCTCCTCCGCCAGCTTACGCACCTCCTCGGCCACCACCGCGAACCCCTTGCCCGCCTCCCCGGCCCGGGCGGCCTCGATGGCGGCGTTCAGCGCCAGAAGGTTCGTCTGGTCCGCTATCTGGCTTATGGTGCTGACGAAGCCGGATATCTGACCCACCGAGGAGGCCAGGTCCTCTATGGCGGAGCTCACCGCCCGGCCCGACTCGGACATCCTCCCCATGAGGGCGGCCATCTCCTCCACGGACCGGCCACCCATCTGGGCCAGATGGGATATGGCCTCCGCCTCCTCCCCCGC